>NZ_JAZDQE010000039.1:0-1214 GCF_037963805.1 Cohnella sp. 56
ACTCGGGATCCGTCTCGGAGGGGATAGACTTTCGGCTACGGGGCTTTTACCCTCTGTGCCGGACCTTTCCAGATCTCTTCGCCTAACCTATCCCTTTGTAACTCCATGTGAGACGTCCCACAACCCCTGAGAGCAAGCTCTCAGGTTTGGGCTAATCCGCTTTCGCTCGCCGCTACTGACGGAATCACTCTTGTTTTCTTCTCCTCCAGGTACTTAGATGTTTCAGTTCCCTGGGTGTGCCTTCTCATGAGCTATGGATTCACTCATGGATGACTGGGCATGACCCCAGCCGGGTTTCCCCATTCGGACATCCCCGGATCAAAGCCTGCTTACGGCTCCCCGAGGCAATTTCGCTGTTCGCCGCGTCCTTCTTAGGCTCCTGGCGCCTAGGCATCCTCCGTGCGCCCTTATTAGCTTAACCTGTCGCTCCGCATGGCCGATTTCACCGCGTTCTCCCATCAACCCGTCTCACCGTTTACACGGCTCGACTGATGGTCGAAAGGCGCTTCAATTCGTCCATGCTCCGCTTGCAGCTAAACCTCACAAGGCAAGAGAATTACTAATTGCGCATTTTCGTTTCGCTATCCGGTTTTCAAGGTGCAAACAAGCGACCGAAGTCGTCTGCTCCCTCCGCTCATCTGACAAGCAGGCTGCGCGGAGAAATAAGGCATTGGTGGAGACTAACGGGATCGAACCGTTGACCCCCTGCGTGCAAGGCAGGTGCTCTCCCAGCTGAGCTAAGTCCCCATGGGAAGTATTCCATTAAAACTTGGTGGTGGGCCTTAGTGGACTCGAACCACCGACCTCACCCTTATCAGGGGTGCGCTCTAACCAGCTGAGCTAAAGGCCCGCACGTTATGGCCAGTTTCTCGCTGGCTTGACCTCAATTCCCGTAAAGGGAATCAAGACCGGCTTGGCGACGTCCTACTCTCCCAGGACCCTGCGGTCCAAGTACCATCGGCGCTGGAAGGCTTAACGGTCGTGTTCGAGATGGGTACGCGTGGAACCCTTCCGCCATTATCACCAAACCGGTATTGCAGAAGGATTTCTCCTTCAAAACTGAACTCGAGCGGTTAAAGCAACGGACTTCGTATTGCCCCGAAGGGCTCCTTAGAAAGGAGGTGATCCAGCCGCACCTTCCGATACGGCTACCTTGTTACGACTTCACCCCAATCATCTACCCCACCTTCGACGGCTGGCTCCCTTGCGGGTTA
>NZ_JAZDQE010000040.1:0-1146 GCF_037963805.1 Cohnella sp. 56
AAGCGACGCACGAGGATGCTGAACCACATTTCAATTTGATTGAGCCAGGAACAATGTTTGGGTGTGTACAGGAACCGGATGCGATGCGTCGGGTCGCTCAAGAAAGCACGACGACTTTCTAAGGAACGCAACACACCGCAGGAACCTTTAACGCCCAAGGTATAACGTCGAATGTCGATCTGCTCGGCAATGAGCTCTACGAGCGACTCGGACTGATGCGTATTGAGTTGATCACAAACGATAACCCATTCGGCTTGTGGATCGGTAGCCAGCAACTTCTTGATATGTGCGGTAAAGTCAGGCTCGGTCCTGGTTTGCCCGATCGTAGGCGTGATAAGCCGGCCTGTAGCGATCTCCAGATTGGCGATCACACATTGCGTACCATGGCGAACATACTCGACTTCTTGACGTTCAACGCGTCCCGGACGCATCGGCAGCTTGGGATGAATACGCTCGAGCGCCTGCACGCCTGTCATTTCATCCACACTGACCACATGGACTCCGAGTTGGTGCAGCAAAGGAGACGATGTATACAGGTGACATAACGCATGAACTTGCTCCTGAAACCGCTTTGGACATTCACGCCGAGGGTTAAGCCATCCGCGGCAGCGGTGCGGTTTTAAATCCGCCTCATTTTAAAAAACGCCGCATGCTGCTCACTGAAATCGTGGATACGATCTCTCGTTTAATCGCTTCATCGCACAGTTCCCGCGCGGTCCAATGACTGATAGGCCGATCACTCTCTTGCGGTTTTTCACAGGCTAAAGCGACTAATTCTACGATTTGTTCGGGCGTGAACGTGGGCGGTGTGCCGGGACGTTGTTCGTCTGTAAGAAGCACGCCTATGGCAGGTTCCAGTTCCTTCGGCTCACTTAACTCGATGTGATCCAGTCGCTCTTGCGCTTCGACCCAACGTTTGCGCCACAGGCCGACCTGCATCCGATTCATCCCGATCTGTCGCCCTATTTCTGCATTTCCCGTCCCCTGGTGGGCAAGAAGGACAACTTGAGCGCGTTTTGCCATTTGTTGCGGCGTGAGATGTCGGCGGGCCAGGTTATGGAGTACCTTTTCTTGATTTTCCGTCACCGTCACTTCTGCTTTCTTCGGTCCGGTGGTCATACAAGAAACCTCCCTGGAAAAGAGCTG
>NZ_JAZDQE010000041.1:0-1062 GCF_037963805.1 Cohnella sp. 56
AGCACAAAGAGAACCACCTTCTTCGGAGGGTGGTTTTTTGTTGCAATTCGGGGTTCATTGCGTCCAGTTAAAGCCTGCATTTTTTGCAGGTTTTCTGGTTGTTGTCTGGGGCTAGGCCGGTCAGCTCCGGCGCCTGGAGATCGGGTTCATTGCGCCCATTAACCTAAAGCCTGCATCTATACATCTTTTTCGGCCGAATCGCACGATTTTGGAGCAAAAGCCTGCAATCGTGCATCCTTTTAGGCGCGCGGCGCGAATAGCAGTAGCCTGCCGGCCCTAATGCCTGCATATTTGCAGGTTTTGGGGTGTATGGACCAGCGGCGTGTCTAAAGCCTGCATATTTGCAGGTTTTGGGGTGCGATGTCCACCGGCGCTTCTAAAGCCTGCAGATTTGCAGGTTTTTCCGGTTGTTTGTCTAGAACTATGCCGCTCAGCTCCGGCACCTGAGGGTGGGGGTTCAGTGCGTCCAGTTAAAGCCTGCATTTTTTGCAGGTTTTACGGTTGTTTGTCTGGGGCTAGGCCGTTCAGCTCCGGCGCCTGGAGATCGGGTTCATTGCGCCCGTCAACTTAAAGCCTGCATCCATACATCTTTTTCGGCCGAATCGCACGATTTTGGAGCAAAAGCCTGCAATCGTGCATCCTTTTAGGCGCGCGGCGCGAATAGCAGTAGCCTGCCGGCCCTAAAGCCTGCATATTTGCAGGTTTTGGGGTGTATGGACCGGCGGCGTGTCTAAAGCCTGTATATTTGCAGGTTTTGGGGTGCGATGTCCACCGGCGCTTCTAAAGCCTGCAGATTTGCAGGTTTTTCCGGTTGTTTGTCTAGAACTATGCCGCTCAGCTCCGGCGCCTGAGGGTGGGGGTTCATTGCGTCCAGTTAAAGCCTGCATTTTTAGCAGGTTTTCCGGTTGTTTGTCTGGGGCTAGGCCGGTCAGCTTCGGCGCCTGGAGATCGGGTTCATCGCGTCCGTCAACTTAAAGCCTGCATCCATACATCTTTTTCGGCCGGAGCGCACGGTTTTGGAGCAAAAGCCTGCAATTGTGCATCCTTTTAGGCGCGCGGCGC
>NZ_JAZDQE010000005.1:0-491864 GCF_037963805.1 Cohnella sp. 56
AGCGCTTCTTTGACGATTCTAATGCGCACTTCTTCTTTCCACTTCTTACCGCCCATCCCGATCATCTCCCTTATCCCCAGTTTAAATCATTGTGGGATGGGACTCCAATTGGATTAGGGGGCCTAGGAGAATATACACGATTCTACCGTGTAACTCGGGCGATTCCGGGCTCCGAGAGTCGCAGATACACGATTTTACCGTGCATCTCGCTCGGCTCCGCCCCTGAGCAACACTGTTACACGATTCTACCGTGTATCTCGCCCGAATCCGGCCCCGCGCAGCGCAGATACACGATTCTACCGTATAACTCGCTCGAATCCGGCCTCGCGCGGCGCAGATACACGATTCTACCGTGTATCCCGCCCAAATCCGGCCTCGCGCTGCGCTCTCGCCCGATTCCGCCGCGCATCTGACGCGAACCCGGCCGCGCGGAGCCCGAGCCGCATCAGTTCCCGCCCCCGTCGAACGGGAACAGCAGCTTCTGGTTTTCCGGCGTGTACATATTCGCCTTGGTGACGACGATCGAGTCCGTGTACGTGACCCGGTCCGCTCCCTTGGGCTCGGTGCGCCGGAGGGCGGCCTTCACGCCGAGATAGCCCATGTTGAACGGCTTCTGCACGATGAGCGCGCTCATGACGCCGTCCTCGAGCAGCCGGATCTCGTAGACGGAGCTGTCGAAGCCGATCAGCTTGATCCGCCGGTCGCCGGCCTCCTCGATAGCGCGCGCGGCGCCGAGCGCCGCAATCTCGTTCAGCGCGACGACCGTGCCTGGCGGCTCCGGCATGCCGAGCACCGCCTTCATGATCGCGTACGCCCGATCCTCCGAGTCTTCGCTGTAGTACACCTGCGTCGCCCCGCCGGCGTACTGGCCGACCGCTTCCTTGACGCCGGCTTCGCGTTCGGCGGACACGCGCGAGCCCGCAAAGTTGCTGACGATCGCGACGCTCGGATGGCCGCCGTCCGCGAGCTGCGCGGCCAGCTCTCCCGCCTGCCTGCCGGCCTCGCGGTGATTGTTCAGCACCGACACCGGCGCCTTGCCGGTCGCCAGCGGCATGTCGATGGCGACGACGCGGATGTCGGCGTCGCGCAGCTTGCGCACCGCCGTCGCGACGCGCTCGTCGTCGACGGGCGCGATCACGACGGCCGACGGCTTGCGCGCGAGCGCCTCCTCGAGCAGGCGGACCTGCGTATCCGCGTCAGTCTCCTGCAGCGGACCTTCGATCTCGATCGAGGCGCCCGCTTCCTTCGCCGCAGCCGCGGCGCCTGCGCTGACGGTCTGCCAGAAGCTCGAGCGCGCGTTGCTGGACTTGAGGATGACGAGGACGGACCGGTCCTCCCCCGCTGTAGAGTAATAGAGCTTGATATAGAGGCCGGCGCATACGACGACTGCCGCCAGCAGCAGCGTCAGCGCCACGGTATATCGATGATTGCGCATGAATCGGATGTCTCCCCGGCCGATGAGCGAGCTAGCCGCTCACCTTCGGTATTTTAATGGTGATGCAGGTGCCTTCCTCCAGCTCGCTGCGGATCGAGATGCCATACGAAGGACCGAAGAACAGGCGAATCCGCTCGTTCACATTGCCGATGCCGATTCCTTTGGCGAAGCCGGCATCCATAGGAACGGGACTCCATATTTTCTCGATCGCCTCGTCCGTCATGCCGACCCCGTCATCCTCGACCTCGAATACGATCGCATCGCCCTGTTCCTTGCCCCGGATGACGATCGTGCCGCCCTCGGGCTTGTTGCGGATGCCGTGATAGATCGCGTTCTCCACGAACGGCTGCAGCAAAATCTTGAGCGTCCTGTAGGGCAGGATGGCGTCCTCGAACTCGATCCGGTAGGTCAGCTGGCTGGCGTACCGCATCTTCTGAATCAGCATATAGTTGCGTATATGCTCCAGCTCCACGCGGATCGGGACGAGCTCCTGGTCCTTCGTGATGCTCGCGCGGAACAGTCGGGCGAGCGCCGACGTCATCAGCACGACCTCCTCATGCTGCTTCTGCTCGGCCATCCAGACGATCGAATCCAGCGTATTGTACAGGAAGTGCGGGTTGATCTGGGATTGCAGCAGGGCCAGCTCGCTTTTGCGCTTGTTCTCCTGGGTGGAGATCACCTCGTCCATCAAATTTTTAATTTGACCGACCATCATGTTGAACGTGCGGCTGAGCTGCCCGATCTCGTCCATCTGCTGGACCGGCGCCTTGACCTCGAAGTTGCCTTTCTCCACGAGCCGCATGCTGCGCTGCAGGTTGCGGATCGGCCGCGACAGGCGGTGCGAGAGGGCGACCGAGATCAGGAGCGCGACCGCGATGCCGAGGAGAGAGATGAGCAGCGAATTGCGCAGTGTGCTCTTGTAGCCGATCAAGTCGCCCGCATAGGCGACGCCGACGATTTTCCAGCCGATATTCGTATCCTGCACCGAGTAGAAGCGCCGGCCGTCCTCGTCGCTCACGGCGAAGGAGGTGCCGCTTTTCGCGTGCAGGACGTCCTGGATCCGTTCGCTCCGCAGATTGCTATAGATGAGCTGCTGCTGCGGATGATAGACGATGTTGCCTTCCGGATCGACGATGAATACGTATCCCTTTTTGCCGAGATCGATCTGCCTGCACAGGTCGCTCACGACGCTTAAGTTCAGGTCCACGAGAAAGATGCCGTCGGCCGTAATCCCGTCCGTATTTTTGAGCTCGCGGGAGAGCGACACGACCCACCGGTATTCGTTGCGGATGATGTTCTGCACATGCGGCGCCGAGATGACGGACTTGCCGCCCGCCTGCTGCGCGCCGATATACCACGATTGCCGCTCGGGCGGCGCGTTCGGATTGAGCGTAGTGATGCGCCGGTCGCTGACGTATCGCCCATTGTAGCCGAACACCATGATCGAGGCGATGTCGCCGCGCGTGTACAGGATCGATTGGAACAGATCCGAGATGCGTTTTTCGTACGGCCTGCGCTCTTCCTCGGTTATGAAGCTGTCGCTCGTAATGTAATATTTGACATCCTTGCTCGTCATGGCGAGCAGCGAGATGTTCTCCATATTGTCCACGTACGATTGGATATTCGTGTTGACCTGCTTGATGATCTCCTCGATATAGTTCTCGGAGTTGTACCGGACGGCGCCGGCGGACAGCCGATAGCTGATCAAGGTCGTGACGGCGATCGTCACCAGGATCAGGCAGGAGAAGGCGACCGCGATGCTCGACTGGATGCTCTTGAGCGGAAATACCGGCAGGAACGTCCTGAATTTGCGAACCATGTCAGCGCGGCTCCTCTCCGGCCGACCGGTCGCGGTAGTCCCGGGGCGTCAGTCCCGTATGCTTTTTGAACAGCAGGCTGAAGTAGTTCGGGTCCGCATACCCGACCTGTCCCGCGATCTCGTAAAACTTGAGCGCCGTCGTCCGCAGCAGCGTCTTGGCCTTGTCCACCCGCACGCGCGTCAGATACTCCACAAACGTCTCGCCCGTATGCTGCTTGAACATCTGGCTGAAGTAGCTCGTGCTCATCAGGACGTGGCGGCATATCTCCTGCAAGGTCAGCTTGTCGCTGGCGTAGTGGGCCTCGATATAATCGGTTGCTTTGGCGATCTGCTCGCGGCTGTACCGGTTGCGGCTGCTCGCGGCCGCATCGGCCATGGCGACGACGATGCTCTTGAGCCATATCTCGATCTCGTCGAGCGTCTTGAAGCTGTAGATGTCTGTCAGCCAAGGCGGCCAGGCCGCCTGCCCGCCGGATTCGCCGGATTCGTCGGATATGCCCATCTCCTGCGCGGCGTCCATCAGCGTGAGCACGAGCTTCTGCATGTGGAGAAAACAAGCCTCGATCGGCAGCCGCGACGTCTTGAGCTCGCGCACGGTGTCCTCAATCAAGGCATGGGCCTCGTCGGCGGAGCCAGTCCGTACCGAAGCGGCCAGACGGCGCCACCCGTCCTGCGGCGGCGCCGCTGCCGTCTCGCCCTCGAGGTCGGCGATGCCGAGCACGCGATTCTTGCCCAGCAGGAAACGGTAGTCCAGCGCGGACAGCGCGCCGCGGTAGGACAGCGGCAGCTGCTCCGCCGAGGCGCAGCACCTCCCGACGCCGACGGTCAGCGTGAACTTCAGGAACTTGTCCACATGATGCCGGAGCTCCTCGGCGATGCCGAATGCCTGCTCGTACAAGCTGCTCTCGTCCTCATGCCCGTACAGAATCGCGACCATGCGTTCCTCCCGCGTGCGGAACAGCAGGACGTCGCTTCTGTTCTGGACCGTCTCTTCGAAAATATTAAACGCGGCGAACCGCAGAAACTCGGCGTCGTGCGCGTCGCTGTAATGCGTATCGCGATCTCCGAAGTCGTCGATGTCCGCAGCCATAACCAGATACGGCCCCGTGGCGGCAGGGAGGCCGAAGTAAGCGAATCGCTCGTCGATCTCGGGCCGGGACAGGCCGAGCGCGACGAGACGCTCGAGGAACCGCTCCCGCAGCAGCGGCAGGCTCTGGTTCAGCTGGCTGCGCAGGCGGCTGAGATCCTCCCGCCGCTCGGTCTCCAGGTCCATCTCCCGGCGCACCTTGTCCAGCAGCTCCCGGATCTCCGCCGCCGTGATCGGCTTCAGGATGAAGTCGGACACCTTGAGCCGGATGGCCTGCTGCGCGTATTCGAACTGATCGTAGCCCGTCAGGATCAGCACTTTGATATAAGGGTAATTCGCGGCGATAAGTCCCGTCAGCTCGAGACCGTCCATGAAGGGCATGCTGATGTCGGAGATGACCAGGTCGGGCCTCGCTTCGCCGATCGCATCCCAGGCTTCGCGCCCGCTCGCATAGTCGCCGACGAGCTCGAAGCCGTGCTTTGCCCAATCGATCGTATTTTTCAAGCCGTCGCGGACGACGGCCTCGTCGTCGACGAGGATGACCTTGTACATGCCTGACCTCTCCTTACGCGTTATCCTCGCTCTCATCATAATCGAAGTCTTGGCGGAGATGGGATATTTTTTGCCGTAAATATTTACTATGGCATGCCGTGTTGCGGCGAAGACGACGGCATTCAATTGCGACGGAACGAAGCCGATGATACAAGGAGGCGAACCTGAAGTTAAAACGGAGGAGTGCAATCGTTTGAGAAAAAAAGCATGGGCTTCGGGAGCGGCGAGCATCGCCGTCCTGTTCGCGGCAGTCGCATCCGCTGCCGGCGCCGAAGGCGATCAGGGGTCTGCGCCCGCGGCGTTCCGCGATGTCCCCAAGACGCACTGGGCATACGCGCCGATCCTCGCAGGCGCCGCGAAGGGCTATTTGTCCGGCATGCCGGACGGCAGCTTTAAGCCGGGCGACCCGGTCACGGCCGCGCAATTCATCAAGATGACGCTCATGTCGCTGACGGACGACGAAGCCGGGTTTCCCTGGTGGAGCGATTCGCAGCTGGCCCTCGTGCCATGGTGGAACCGGATGCGGCTAAGCGAAGGGACGGACAGCTTCGAGCAAGGCAAGCCTTGGTACGAGCATTACGTCAATACGGCGCGCAATCTCGGCATCGTCCTCGGAGACGAGTTCAAAGGCAGCTACGACAAGCCGATTACACGAGAACGGGCCGCTCGCATATTGGCAGGGCTCGATTCCTATTTTCACACGCATGTCATTCGGGCGTATGCGATGATTGCCGGGCCGCAGCTGCTGAAGGACTTTGGCAAGGCCGACGGGTATCTTGCAGAGTACGTCGGCGACGTCGCCGTGCTCGGCATCATGAACGGCGACGCGGCAGGCTATTTTCATCCGAAGTCGTTCATTACCCGGGCCGAGGCGGCCAAGATCTGCCTGCTGCTCGCGGATGCGAGCCTGCGGGCCGCGCCGCAGGTCGATCTGTCCGCGCATCCGGTCTCGCTCGTGCCGCTGCCCGGGTATGACGACCTTGTGTTCGTCTTCGACAGCTGGCGGATGAAGAAGGTGTACGACGCGCTGCGCGAGCGCCAGCAAGACTATCCCGGCACGACGGACGCTGCCGCGGGGACGCTGTCATACTACGAGAACGAAGATCTGAAGGAGAAGACGTTCAGGAAAACGATGTTGATCGACGATATCGGCAGCGACGACGTTTATTTCGATTGGAGCTATAGCGCGTCGGACGGATCGTTTTACCTGAGCGCAGCCATCGACAAGAAGAAGCTCGGCCGGGCGGGTCCCGGGATTCGGCTGGCGCTGAATCTGATCTACGACGACCCTGCCGCCGCCAAAGCGGCTAACGCCGAATTCGTATCCGCGATCGAAGCGCGAAGAGCGGGCAAGGCGGTATCGTATCAGAAGACGATCGGAGGCGCGCTGCTGCGCGTCAACGGATACGTTCAGTCGGTGCAGATGGAGATTGTGATGCCGAAGTAACCGCGTTGGAACGCTTGTCGGCTTGCCGAGGCCGTGCGTTCCGTCAGGCCGGCTAATCGTCCTCTGGCGCGAATCCGCGCAGGCGTGGTATGATTTCTGTAGCAAGCGTTATCGTGGCGAAGAACGCCCCCGGCCGACGGCCCTCTGTCAGCCGGGGGTTCATTTTGCGATAGAGAGGAAGAGCGCAGTTGAAGACGCTGGTCATCGCGGAGAAGCCTGACATGGGCCGCAATATCGCCGCCGTCATCGAGCCGAAGGCTCAGAACAGACGCGCCTATCTTGAGGGAGAGCAATATATTATCACCTGGGCGATAGGTCACCTGATCGGGCTGGCCGAGCCCGACCTGTACGACGACAAGTACAAGAAGTGGCGGCTCGGCGATCTGCCGATCATCCCGGAGCACTTCAAGCTGCTGCCCAATCCCCGGACCAAGGACCAGCTGGAGACGATCCGCGACCTTGCCAAGCGCTGCGACCGGCTCGTCAACGCATGCGACGCGGGGCGAGAGGGCCAGCATATTTTTTCCTTGATCCAGCGCCATCTCGGATTGTCCCAGCCGGTCAAGCGGCTGTGGATCTCCGACCTGACGGCCGAGACGATCCGCAAAGGGTTTGCGGAGCTCAAGGAAGGGGCCGAATACGACAATCTCACGCGGGCGGCGCGGGCGCGCAGCGAGGCGGATTGGCTGATCGGCATGAACGGCTCGCGCGCCTTCACGACACGGCACAACGAGCTGCTGTCCGTGGGCCGGGTGCAGACGCCGGTGCTCGCGCTCATTTACGACCGCCAGGTCACGATCGAAGCGTTCGACTCGCTCAAGTTCTACGAGGTGTCCGCGCAGTTCGTCCAGGGCGAGACCGAGTACCGGGGCTTGTGGCAGGGCGACCGCATTACGGATGCGGACAAGGCGAAGGCGATTGCGGACAAGGTTCGGGGAAAGGAAGGCCGGCTCGCGAGCTACGAGGTGAAGGATACGAAGGAGTATCCGTGGCGACTGTACGATCTGACCTTGCTGCAGCGCGAGGCCAACGGCAAGCTCGGCTTTTCCGCCAAGAAGACGCTTGACGTCGCGCAGGCGCTGTACGAGAAGCACAAGGTCATTACGTACCCGAGAACCAACTCGAACTATGTGAACAACGAGAATATTCCCGAGATGCACAAGGCGCTGGATGCGCTGCGCGGCACGGAATACGAAGCGATCGCGGCCGGCGGCAGCAAGCGGCTTGTCCATACGGGCAATCGCGGCGTCTGCAACCCGGCCAAGGTCGAGGACCACCATGCGATCATGCCGACGGCCAAGAAGGCGGGGGCGCTCGCGCCCGACGAGCGCAAGCTGTACGATATGATCGTGCGGCGCTTCGTCTCGCACTTCTATCCGCCGGCGGAGTTCAAGGTGCACACGGTGCTCACGGAGGTAGCGGGCGAGACGTTCAAGACGACCGTCAAGCAGATGATCGCCAAGGGCTGGAAGGTCGTGTACGACGACGCGTCCGGCGGCGGCACCGCATCTGGAGGCGGCGCGAAGAAGGGCAAGGCGGATGCGCCCGCGTCCGGCAAGGATGATGACGCCGAGGAGGGGCGCGGCGAAGAGGTGGAGACGAGCGGGGACTTCTCGCTGCAGGCGGAGGCGCCGGTGCAGTGCGTCGAATCCGAGGCCAAGGAAAAGGAGACGCAGCCGCCCAAGCCGTACACCGAGGGCACGCTGCTGAAGGCGATGGAGAGCGCGGGCAAGCAGATCGAGGACGAGGAGCTGCGCGACGCGATGAAGGACTCTGGCCTCGGCACGCCGGCCACCCGCGCGGCGACGATCGAGCGGCTGAAGCAGGTCGGCTACGTGGAGATGCAGGGCAAGCGCATCGTCATCACGCCAAAGGGCCGCTCGGCGATCCGGCTGATTCGCGGTGCGGGGGTCGAGCTGCTGGCCTCGCCGGAGATGACGGGGCAGTGGGAGCGGCGGCTCGCCGAGATCTCGCGCGGACAAGCGTCGGCCGATGTGTTCATGGCCAACGTGCAGAAGTTCACGCGCCTGATCGTCGACAAGGTGCGCGTCCAGCCGCCGGCGGCGAAGGAGGCGTTCGCGCGGCCGGAGCCGGCGGCAGCGCGCGGACGCGGGCGGGCCAAGGGCGGCGCAGCGTCCGGCGCGGGCGAGGACGCCGAAGGCCGGCGCGGCAGCGGCAAGCGCGCGGCGACGGCGGCGGGCGGCGGCGAATCCGCGGCCGCGGCCCGGGGAACGGGCAAGCGCGCGGGCGCCAAGCGGGCGCAGGCGGCGGACGCTGCAGGAGCCGGAGCGGGACGTTCGAGGCGCGCCGCAGGCGCCGCTGCGAACGGTTCCGCAGCGCCCGCAGCGGCGCCTGCGGCCGGGCCGGGCCGTGCCGGCGGCACGCGCACGGCGCCGGGCGCTGCGGTCTCGGCCGCCGCGCCGCCGAGGCCGGCCACGATCGCCAA
This sequence comes from Cohnella sp. 56, assembly GCF_037963805.1. Lineage (NCBI taxonomy): Bacteria > Bacillati > Bacillota > Bacilli > Caryophanales > Paenibacillaceae > Cohnella > Cohnella sp. 56. Next base: position 8,787 of record NZ_JAZDQE010000005.1, read on the forward strand.
GTGCCCGCGGCCCGGCTGCGCCGGTTCGATCTTCATGGGCCGCAAAGGCTACGGCTGCAGCGAATACAAATCCGGCTGCGGCTTCGTTATCTGGCGGGACAGCTACGGGGCGACGCTGGACGACCGGCTGGTCGCCGAGCTGATCCGCGCGGGCCGCACGCCGCCGCTTCGTCTTCAGGACGAAGCCGGCAGTCCGCGCGAGGCGCGGATCGTGCTGGAGGACGTCTCGACCGGCAAGCTCAGGATCGAGCCGTGACGCGCAGCCGTCCCCGCTCGTTCCATCGACTTTAATCATACGGAGGGAATTTATTATGCAAACCAAATATGCCGGCATCGGCGCAGTCATCGCCGGTCTTGCCGTCGCCTTCGGCGCGTTCGGCGCGCATGGGCTCAAGGACACGCTGTCGGATCATTACCTGGAAGTCTTCGAGACCGGCGTGCGCTATCAGATGTACCACGGCCTCGGCATCTTGCTGATCGCGCTGCTGTCCGATCGGCTGCCGTCGGCCAAGCTGACGCGCTGGTCGGCCAGATTGCTGCTTATCGGCACGGTGATTTTCTCAGGCAGTCTGTATATACTGGCGCTCAGCGGCATAGATTGGCTGGGCGCGATCACCCCGCTCGGCGGCGTAGCGTTCCTGGCAGGCTGGACATGCCTGGCCTTGGCAGCGTTCAGAGGCGGCCGCGCATCATGACCCAAGACGGCTCTTGCCGTCTTTTTTGACGTTTGGCACGCTCTCATTTGGAATAATGATGTGCGAATGGTAGGTTTGCACTATAATAATACTTATAGCAAGCCACTCACGTACCATCTTCCATGCGAAAGGGGCCGCGTAATGAACCATTGGAACCATGCAGCAGCGCTCACGTTCGCCATATGCACAGGTGTGGTGCTTATCGCCTGGGCTGTCGGGTACGGGCTGCTGCGCCGGGAGCGGCTGCGCGCGCGGGCGATTGCCGATGCCGTTCAGGCCGATTGGATGAACCTGCTGGAGCAGAGCCCCATCTCGCTGACGATCATCAACCGCAGCGGCATCGTCGAGAGCATCAGCAGGCAGCTGCTCCCTCTGCTCGGGACGAGGGCCGAGCAGGTGTTCGGCCTTCACTTTCGCGAGATCATGCATACGGATTCCGCCGGTCAAGCCGCCGACATCTTCGCGCGGACGCTGGGCGGGGAGCACTGCTCGGCGGATATCAAGCTGCTGCGCGCGGACGGCGCCGCCATCGAAGCGCATGTCGAGACGAGCCCTTACCTGCGCGGAGGCGTCGTCGCGGGGATCGCCGTATTCACGCAGGACAATAGCGATCACAAGCGCTCGATAGAGCGCATCCGCTATATGGCCTATTACGACGATATGACAGGGTTGCCGAACCGCCGCTACTTCATGAATCGTCTGGGCGAACGGCTCGCAGCCGCGGCGCGGACCGGGAGCCGTACCGCCGTCTGGTATATGGACATCGACCGGTTCAAGCTCGTCAATGCCTCCTACGGACGGGACTACGGCGATATGCTGCTGCTCCAGATTGCGGAGCGACTGACCAGATGGTTCCCCGATACGGAGAACATCGCACGCGCCGAGGGCGACGAGTTTATCGGACTGTTCGCGGACTTCGAGCACGACGACGAGGCGCTGGTGCAGATCAGAGGTTTGATGAAGCAATTCGAAGCGCCGTTCGAACTCGGCGGCGTCACGCTTCATGTGACGATCAGCGTCGGTCTCGCGACATGGGACGGGGAAGGCGCCGACGCGGATGCGCTGCTCAAGCGGGCGGATACGGCGCTCCACAGGTTGAAGGAAAACGGCCGCAACGGCTGTCTTCTTTACGACGCATCCTTCGAGAACACGGCGCTCAACAAGCTGACGCTGCAGCATGAGCTGATGGAAGCGATCGGCCGCCAGCAGTTCCTGCTGTATTATCAGCCTCAATACGATCTTCGCAGCGGCGCGCTGGTCGGCTTCGAGGCGCTGGTCAGATGGCAGCATCCGGAGCGTGGCTTGGTGCCTCCTTCCCAGTTCATCGCCGCGGCCGAGGAGAGCGGGCTGATTGTCGAGCTCGGGGATTGGGTGCTGCTCGAGGCTTGCCGGCAGAACCGGGCTTGGCAGCGTGCCGGCCTGCCCGCCTACCCGATCGCCGTCAATCTGTCGATCAGGCAGTTCGCGCAGCCCAATCTGGTCGGCCGGATCGCCGAGATTCTCGACGAGACGAAGCTTGCGCCCGCCTATCTCAAGCTGGAGATTACGGAGAGCATCGCGATGGATGTCGAACGCGCCACGACCATTCTGGAGTCGCTCAGCGATCTGGGGGTCGGCATCAGCGTGGACGACTTCGGGACGGGCTACAGCTCGTTCAACTATCTTAAAAGACTGCCTATCGATTATTTGAAAATCGACCGCTCGTTCGTCAGAGATATTCATCAGGATCCGAACGACCGGGCGATTGTGGCCGCGATTATCGCCATGGCGCACAATCTGCAGATCGGCGTCATCGCTGAAGGCGTCGAGACCGAGGCCCAGGTGCTGTTCCTTCAGCAGCATGCCTGCGACGAGATGCAGGGCTACTATGGGAGTCCGCCGCTCCCGGCCGAGGAGGTCGGACTGCTGCTGCAGCGCGGCCACGGTCTGACGCTGTCCGGCAACGACGACAACGCCGCAGCCCTCTAGGGGCTGCGGCGTTGTCGTCGTTGTTGTAGCGCTTGCACGGTTGCCGACCGTTATTCCGCAAAGTCGTCGATCTCGTTCAGCCGGAAGGAGTACACGCTCTTCTCGTCCACATGATAGACGGTCAGCAGCTCATTGTCCGGATCAAAATTCACAACCCGGCACGGCACGCTGAACTTCTCGCCTTTGGGCTTGTTCACCGTGACGCGGATCAGGCGGGAGGTCTTGATATAGTTGCGAATTCGGGCGTCCAGCGCATCGGTGAGCACCTGATGCTTGGACTTCGCTGCGGCCAGTTCCTTCTGAATCGCATCGCCGAGCGCGATGCCGGATTGAATGCGGAAGTCGGCATAGCCTGCGGCGTTCAACGGCTTCAGCAGCTTTTCCAGCGCTTCTCCATTGGTATGGCCGCGGACCATGATCTCCACAGAGAATAGATAGGATTGTTCTGGGCTGCTTCCTGAAGCTTTAGTCATAAGATGCCTCCTATCTACTTGTAGCTGTATATCTGACGCATTGCTTTAATAGGAATAATATATCATGAATGATGCGGTATCCATAGTATTTATTTAGGTACTAGTCTATAGCCGTATAGGTCACAGGGCGCATATGTTGTACTTGGGAGTCCTGTTGCTTGCCACCCCATGTCCGCTGGAGGTGATCAAGGTGATGAAGCTCGTACCGATCGATATTGACGGATATACGGCGCTGGGCGTCGAGGTGCTGCTCCCGAAGACGACGCTCCTCGCCGTGACGGCCGGCGACGGATACATCATGTGCGGCGCGCTGGACGTCGGGCTGCTGAACGACAAGCTGAAGGACAGAGGCATTCTGGCCGGCAGAGCCGTCGGCGTCAAGACGCTGGAGCAGCTGCTGGACGCGCCGCTCGAATCGGTCACGCATGAAGCCGAGCGCGCCGGCATCGTGCCCGGCATGCAAGGGCGCGCAGCCGTTGCACGGATGGCGGCGATGTCCGCGAGCCGCCCCTGATCGTCGCCCCTGTATAGCCTGTGATATTGCGAGCTCCCCCATGGAGCCGCAGGTCACAGGCTTTTTTCAATATGTTGTGGGCGAGACCCGGGATAACGATGTGCGACATCCTTATTTGCTCGAAGATCGGCCTGTGGCCCGGGATAACGATGTGCGGCATTCTTATTTGCTCGAAAATCGGACCGTGACCTGGGATAACGATGTGCGGCATCCTTATTTGCTCGAAAATCGGACTGTGGCCCGGGATAACGATGTGCGGCATTCTTATTTGCTCGAAAATCGGCCTGTGGCCTGGAATAACGATGTGCGACATCCTTATTTGCTCGAAAATCGGACTGTGGCCCGGGATAACGATGTGCGGCATCCTTATTTGCTCGAAGATCGGACTGTGGCCCGGAATAACGATGTGCGGCATTCTTATTTGCTCGAAAATCGGACTGTGGCCCGGGATAACGATGTGCGGCATCCTTATTTGCTCGAAGATCGGACTGTGACCCGGGATAACGATGTGCGGCATTCTTATTTGCTCGAAAATCGGACTGTGGCCCGGGATAACGATGTGCGGCATCCTTATTTTAGCTTAGGCCCCGATGGCTGCAGTTGTTTGCTCATGCTGCGGCATCCTTGTTAATGTTGACAGATTCGCAGATTCTCTCTAACATTTGAACTGACTGGTCAGTACAAAAAAGGGGCGATTAACAATGCGAATCCACGTTCAGGGCAAGCGTTTGATCGATTCGGCGGGTAGGGAAGTTTTGCTTCATGGCGTCAATATGGTGTGCAAGGACAAGAGTCGCGCGTATATCGGCGATTGGGGAGACGGGGATTTTGCCAAGCTGAGGCGCTGGGGGATGAACGTCGTCCGGCTGGGTATCATCTGGGACGGCTTGGAGCCTGAGCCGGGATCGTACGCCGAGTCGTACGTGGAAGAGCTGCGACGATTGATCCGCCTGGCCGCCAAGCACGAATTGCGCGTATTTCTCGACATGCATCAGGATCTGTACAGCTCCTCATTCGGCGACGGCGCTCCGGCGTGGGCGACTGTGACGGCTGGGGAGACGTTCGCGGCCTCGGAAAAGTGGAGCGACGGCTATCTGTTCAGCGGTGCCGTGCAGAAAGCGTTCGACCACTTCTGGAACAACGAGGTTGGTCCGGGCTGCATCGGCATTCAGGACCGCTACGTCGCGGCCTGGCGTTATGTGGCGGAGAAGCTGGGGGGAGAGTCGAACGTGATCGGATACGATCTGATGAACGAGCCGTTCCCCGGATCGGACGCGATTGCGGCGACCGAAGCGATGTTCGCCGAGTATGCGCGGATTGTCGAAGAGCGTACGGGAGAGCCCCCGCTTTCCGTTGCCGAGCTGCAAGCCGCCTGGCTCGATCCGAGCGCGAACGAAGCGGCGACACGCTGGCTCGAGGATCCGGCCGTTCTTGGGCGGGTCGCCCAGGCCATGGCGCCGTCCCTGCAGCGATTCGACCGGTCCATGCTGTCGCAGATGTACCGCAAGGCCGCATCGGCCATCCGCGAATCCGACCCGAGCGGCATCCTGTTCCTGGAGGCCGATTATTTCTCGAACATGGGCATGCCGAGCGCGATCGAGCCGGTGACGGATGCCGCCGGCAAGCGGGATGCGAACCAGATTTATGCTCCGCATGCTTACGACATCGTCACGGATACGGACAGCGCATTCGCGGCGAACGACGGGCGGGTGACGTTCATCTTCGACTGTCACGAGGGGACGCGCGATCGGCTCGACATGCCGATGTTGGTCGGAGAGTGGGGGGCGTACTACGGCTCGCAAGATTCGGGGCATGCCGCCGTACATATACAGCGCCTTATGGAGCGGCTGCTGTGCGGGGACACCTACTGGGACTATACGCCGGCCATGGACCGGCATTCGTCGTTCGTCGGGGTGTGCCGCGGCTACCCGGCGGCCGTCGCCGGCCGGCTGCTGCAATATCGCTATGAGCCGCTGTTCGGTTCCTTTCAGATGAGCTGGGACGAGGACGCCCGCATCGGACAGCCGACGCAGATCTACTTGCCGGACATCCGGCATATCCGGCGCGAGTCCGTGTTCTTGTCGCCGCCCGCCGATTCGTTTAAGATACTTAAGATTGAAGGATCCGACGCGGGTCTTCTGGAGATACCGCCGACGGCAGACGGACCGCGCAGTCTTGCGATTATCGGCAGGAACAGGGGCGAACGCGATTGAGCAAACAAAAAGTAGCTGCGGCTGCGATGAAGCTTTTTTCCGAAATGGGCTACCACCGCACCAGCATGGACGATATCGCGCGGGAAGCGGACGTCGCGAAGGGAACGCTCTATTATCATTTCAAAGGAAAAGCGGAGCTGTTCGAGACGTTGGTCGTAGACGGGTTCGCACAGATGACGGATACGATTCAAGAAGCGCTGGAGGATGATACGCCGGTCGGGGAGCAGATGCGGATCATCGTTCGCAAGCAGGTCGAGCTCTTCCTCGAATACAGCCCGCTTGTCCATCTCATCTCCAACGAGCTGTCGAACGGCATCGAAGCGGACGTGCTGGCGCGGATCGAGACGAAGAGGCGGGCATACGTCGATTTTATCGCCTCCGTGCTGAGACAAGGCACCGAGGAGCAATGGCTCGATCCGCTTCCGCATGATCTGGCCGCCGTCGGAATCATCGGACTGCTGGAGAAAATATGTTTGCACTACAGCAACAACAAAGGGCTGTATACGCGCGAGGAACTGGATCGGACGGTGGAGCGATTTATTGTCGGTCCTCTGCTGGCCGGTGGCGCCAATTAAAAAAACGGGATGAAGGAGGCCTGGCCTCCTTCATCCCGTTTTCATGAGCGGGGCTCAACGCATGTGATGCTATTCGTCGAACAGCCTGCGGAGTCCGCTCTTATACGGCGCGGTGACGATGCCCTTCTCCGTGATGATGGCGGATACGAGCTCGCCCGGCGTCACGTCGAACGCGGGGTTGTAAACTTTGACGCCTTCGGGCGCCGTTCGCTTGCCGAAGCCAAGCGTGACCTCGTCGGGATGCCGCTCCTCGATCGGGATGGCGTCGCCGGTCGGCGTGGCGAGGTCGATCGTGGACAGCGGGCAGGCGACATAGAACGGAATGTTGTGCGCCTTGGCGAGCACAGCTACCCCGTACGTGCCGATCTTGTTCGCCACGTCGCCGTTCGCCGCTACCCGGTCCGTGCCGACGATGACGGCCTGTACCCAGCCCTTGGACATGACATGGGCCGCCATGTTGTCGGTGATCAGGGTGACGTCGACGCCGGCCTGCTGCAGCTCGAATGCGGTCAGCCGCGCGCCCTGCAGGACGGGACGGGTCTCGTCCGCATACACTTTGAGCGTCACGCCCTGCTCCAGCGCCAGATAGAACGGCGCGAGCGCCGTGCCGTACTTCGAGGTGGCTAGGCCGCCGGCGTTGCAGTGGGTGAGCACGCCCATGCCGTCCTTGAACAGCGTCAGCGCATGCTCGCCGATCCGGCGATTCGTCTCGATATCCTTGGCTTGAATCTGCTTGGCCTCATCGAGCAGCGCATCGACGGCTTCGCGCGTCGTGATCCCGGTGACGGCCAGCGCCTTGGCGCGCTCCTTCATGCGATCGAGCGCCCAGAACAGGTTCACGGCCGTCGGCCTGGACGTCGCCAGATGCGCGGCGTGGCGGAGCACCTCGTCCGCCAGCGCGGTCGGCGGACCGGGGAAGTGCTGCACGCCGAGCACGACGCCGAAGGCGGCGGCGATGCCGATCGCCGGCGCGCCGCGGACGGCCAGCTCCCGGATCGCGTCCCATACCTCCTGGGCGGTGGTCAGCTTCAGATATACGATATGCTCGGGCAGCTGCCGCTGATCCAGCAGCTCCAGCACGCCTTCGTTCCAGCGGAGCGGCTCCAGTACGCCCTGCAGCGGCGCCGCCGTGTTGTGATTGTCGTTCAATCGATCCAACTCCTCACATTGAAGTAAATTCCCGCTGTCAGCTGCGTCCGCTCGTCGCAGTCTCTGCGATCTTGATGAGATCCTCGATCGACGACGCGTGCCGGCCGGAGACGATCAGATTGCGGGCGATATTCAGCGCGAGACGCTGGGCGCGCTCGCGGGCCGCGCGATCCGGGATCGTCGCGATGTCGGCGACCTGGGCCAGACCGTATACGCGGCGGAGCGCCTTGGCGCCGGCGAAGCCGATCGTATCCTGGAGCAGCCGCAGCATGTAGTCGTCCCGGTAGCCGGGCGAGCCCAGGAGGCGGTCCGTGCCGTGCACCTCCCAGAGCGCGCGGAACTTGCGGTCGAACCGCGTCCACAGCTCGGTGATCGTCTCGAGCAGGTAGGCTCTGCGATCGCGGCGCGAGGCCTCGTCCGCGCTCCAGTGCTCCTGCGAGGCATAGTTCAGCAGCAGGTTCGCGATCGGCGCGCCGATATCGAAGCCCATCGGACCGTAGTAGGCGAACTCGGGGTCGATGACCTTGGTCGACTGCGGCGTGACGAAGATGCTGCCCGTGTGCAGATCGCCGTGCAGCAGCGCCTGCGCCTGAGTCAGGAATTTCTCGCGAAGCTTGGCGGCCTCGAGCAGCAGCTCCTGATCGCGCCATACCGACTCGGCCGCATCGCGCAGATGCGCCTCGATATTGTTGGATTCCGCATCGTAATACGGGAAGCTGAAGATGAAGTCCTCTGTAATCTTGCACAGGTCGGGATTGATGAAGCGGCCGAGCAGCACCTTCTTGTCCTGCTGGTTCATGCCCAGATCGGACGTGAAGAACAGCGTGCGGGACAGGAATTCGGCGAGATGCTCCGCGAAGTCCGGATAGGTGCCGCCCTCGATCAAGCCTCTGCGCATAATGACATGATCGCTCAAGTCTTCCATGACGGTGATCGCCATCTCGGCGTCGGAGCGGTATACGACCGGCACGAGACCCGGAGCCAGCTCGCCCTGCTTGATCAGCGATTCTCCCTCGATCCGGGCCCGGTCCAGGCTGAGCGGCCACGATTCGCCGATGACCTTGGCATAGGGCAGCGCCTGCTTGACGATAAGGCTGCGTCCGGTGGCGGGCTGCGTGATATGGAACACGAGATTCAGGTTGCCGTCTCCGATCTCGCGCGAGACGAGCTGCTCTCCGCTCGGGAATACTTCCGTAAATGTGCGGGCAATCTCGATCGCTTCCGCTTCGCTCAGCGGATGATAGTTACTCATGAACAGGGCACCTCCGGTAATAGACGCGGCTTGTCCGCCGCAGGGCGGACGATCTACATGTCAGTATAGAACAATTCGCGCTGCATGGCGAATGCTGACCGTCTTGATCCGGTTACTATTATAAGGGAAGAATAAGCGCCCGAACAGAAGCTGGATGACCGCCGCTTGGAGCTCGCCTGGCGGTCGTGTTATGTTTAGGTCAAGCTGGATATTAACAGGAGGGATTCTTCATGAACGGCTCCAATCTGATCGTACGACTGGAAATGGACACGGACCGCGCGGTATTCGGCTCGATCGCCACGGCGGTCGGCGCGGCGGGCGGCGATATCGTCGCGATCGACGTCATCCGTCCCGGCCAGAAGAGCATTCGCGACCTGACGATTCGCAGCGACGCGGGCGAGGATGCGATCGCCGCCGCCATCCGCGGCGTCGACGGCGTGCGCATCGTCAACATCTCCGACCAGACGCTGCTGCTGCATCTGGGCGGCAAGCTCGAGGTCGCGCCGCGCATCAAGATCCGCACGCGGGACGACCTGTCGCGCGTATACACGCCCGGCGTCGCCAAGGTGTGCATGGCGATTCACGACGACCCCGCCTCCGCATTCTCGCTGACGATCAAGCGCAACACGGTTGCCGTCGTCAGCGACGGCAGCGCCGTGCTCGGGCTCGGCAATATCGGCCCTGCCGCCGCCATGCCGGTGATGGAGGGCAAGGCGATGCTGTTCAAGGAGCTGGCGGACGTCGATGCGTTCCCGATCTGCCTCGACACGCAGGACGCAGACGCGATCGTCGAGATCGTGCGCAGCATGGCGCCCGGATTCGGCGGCATCAACCTCGAGGACATCTCCTCGCCGCGCTGCTTCGAGATCGAGCGGCGGCTGCAGGAGCTGCTCGATATTCCTGTATTCCACGACGACCAGCACGGCACGGCTGTCGTGCTCATCGCCGCGCTCATGAACGCGCTCAAGATCGTGGGCAAGCGCATGGAATCGCTGCGCGTCGTCGTCTGCGGCATCGGAGCGGCCGGCATGTCGATCGTGCGCATGCTCCATTCCGCCGGCGTGCCGACCGTCATCGCCGTCGACCGGGAAGGCATCCTGACCGGCGATCGCGAATATGCGAACCCGGCCTGGCAATGGTGCGCGCAGCATACGAATCCGGAGGGCCGCCGGGGCGGGCTGACCGAGGCGCTCGCGGGCGCGGACGTCTTCATCGGCGTCTCCGGCCCCGGCGTGCTCCAGGCGGACCAGGTCCGGTCGATGGCAGCCGATCCGATCGTATTCGCGATGGCGAATCCGGAGCCGGAGATCCGTCCCGAGCTGATCCAGGGCATCGCCGCCGTCATCGGGACCGGTCGCAGCGATTATCCGAACCAGATCAACAACGTGCTGTGCTTCCCGGGCATATTCCGCGGAGCGCTCGACTGCCGCGCGTCCCGCATCACGGAGGGCATGAAGCTGGCCGCCGCCAAGGCGATCGCCGCCGTCGTCACGGACGAGCAGCTGAGCAGCGAGTACATCGTGCCCAGCGTGTTCAACAGCGCCGTCGTGGACAACGTGAAGAAGGCTGTCATCGAAGCGGCCTATGCGGACAAGGTCGCCCGACGCGGCCGGCAGCGCGAGGAGGAAGCGATGGAGCGGACGGAGTAGCATCCGCCTTTTTTTTGCCGGAAATCGTGAACCGAACGGCGGAATGCGACCTCTAACGGTACAGAGAGACCGGGAGGCAGGGGAAACGACATGACGGAGCTGGCTTGGGATACCGACGTGCGGCTCGCCGCAGACGGCGATCGGGAGGCGTTCGCCCGACTGGTCAGGGCGATGAGCGGGGAGATGTACCGCATGGCGCGGACGCTTCTGCACAGCGACGCCGACTGCGCGGACGCGATACAAGAGGCGATTTTGCAGGCTTACCGCGGCATGGGCAAGCTGCGCGAGCCTGCCTTTTTCAAGACTTGGTGCATGCGGATACTCATTCGCGAATGCGGGCGGATCAAGCGGCGCGTGCTGCCGGTCGCGCTCCCGCAAGCCTACGAAGGGGAGGCGGGACGCCCGCAGCGGATGCCGGACCTGGATTTGCAGGCTGCGGTAGAGCGGCTTGAGGAGCCGCTGCAGACAACGGTCCGGCTGCACTATTGGGCCGATCTGCCGCTCGAGCGCATCGCGGAGCTGACGGAGGTGCCGGCGGGTACGGTCAAGTCGCGTCTTCACCGGGCCAGGAAGCAGCTCGCCGCCTGGCTTGGCGAAGGCGATGAGGAGGGGGATGTCGGCTATGAACGCTGCTGATATGAACGACATGCTGCGCCTGGCGGGACAGGAGCGTCGAGCCGGCGCAGAGGCGCCGCCGCTCGTCCTGTCGAGGATCGAAGAGACGCTGCAGTCGCTGCCGGACCGACGCGGCATGCAGCGGCTGGCCCGGCGCAGGCGCTTCGGCTATGTGGCGGCTTCCCTTGTCTTGATCGTGCTGGCGCTGACGATGGCGGCGCGCTTGCCGTGGGTGGCGGACGGATTGAACAGGCTGTCCGTCGTCGGGGCCGCGCTGCGCGGCGAGGGCAAGGCGATGAGTGTCACGGATCACGGGATCAAGCTGACGATCGAGCAGGTGAAGTACGACGGACTCATCCTGGCGGTCGACTACCGGATTCGCTCGCAGCATCCGATCGATTGGCAGACGGGCACCTCCTCGCTGGTCATGAGAGCCGACGGGATGGAGATCATCAGCATGCGGGATGCGAATACGTTCTTTCCGATCGGTACAGGTAAATTAACGAAGCCGAATATTTACGAAGGAACGCTTCTCGTACCGATGACGTCCTATCGCCCGCCTGAATTTAAATTGGACATATCGTTTACGAAGCTGACGGGCGCATTCGGGGCCTGGAGCTTCAAGCTGCCGGTCAAGATGGATCGGACCGCAAGCACCTTGGATTCGAATAAACGTGTCTACAACAGCGAGGGATTGCTGGAAATCGGCGACATGACGTTCACTCCCCTTTCTACGCGATTTAAATTCAAATACACCTTCTCATCGGGACAGACGAGCCCGTCGAAGTACTTGGCGATCCTTCAATTAGTGGATGACAAGGACAGGATTCTGCGAATGTTCGCACCGATCAGCACTTCAGGCGGGGAAGCGGCGGAATATCCGGTCTATGCGCAAGCTGTGCCCAAGGACGCGCGGCAGCTAACGATCAAGGTGGCGTATATCGACCCGAATTATTGGAAAAATCATGATCGGGAGATCAGGACCGTCATGACCGAGGCGCCGACGAAGGCGCATCCGCTGAAGCTGCCGCAAGGCGAGGCGGGATATATCGAGATCAGCGACGTCCGGTACTTGGCGGACCGAACCGTCATTCGTTACCGGACGGTCGGCTCCAATCCCGGCGACCAGCTCAACTTCGGCGTACTCGACGAGAAAGGGGTGTACCTGCCGTGGATGCCTCAGATCGAGGAGATGCCCGGTTTGGCGGAGCGCACGCGGACACTCGGCCCGCTGGACCCGGGCGCACCCTTGACGTTTGTGACGCAGCCGACAGTGCCTTTCCTTTATCCCGGACTTGAGACTGTCGTCGACATTCCCCGCTGATCCGCCGCCTTCCTTGGCTTCCGACTCCCGCATGCTATAATAGGGAGAGCAGAATTCGACAGGAGGCGAGTTGCGCATGGTGGAGCAGATAGCGCTGCGCGAGTGGGCGGTGGCGATCAAGGCGCTGGAGGCGGGCAAGCAGATTATGGTGCTGCGCAAGGGCGGCATCGCGGAGGAGACGAAGGAGTTCCGGCTGGAGAGCGATTCGTTTTTTCTGTTCCCGTCCTACGAGCATCAGCGGGAGCATCTGATCAAGCCGGAGGCGAGTCCGAGCGTCGCCGATACGATCGCCGCGTCCGGCGAGACGCCGCACCAAGTGACTGTCAGTTCGTTCGCACGGGTGGCAGAGGATATCGAGGTGACGGACAGCGAGACGCTCGCGAAGCTCGCACCCTATCATCTGTGGACGGAGCATTATGCCGAGGAACGGTTGAAGTGGAAAAAAACGAAGCCGCTGCATGTGCTCCTGTTGCGCGTGTACGTGATGGAGCAGCCGGCGGTCATTCCGGACAGCGAGCGGTACGGCGGCTGCAAATCCTGGATACGGCTGGAGGAGGCGATCTCGACCGCGGGCGCGCGTCCGGCGCTTGACGACGCAGCGTTCGAGGCGCAGGTCCAGGCCGTCCGGGAGGCGCTGTCCGCCTCATAATCAGGCTCGGGTCGGCCCTGTCAAGGCTTGACCCGGTTTGCATTTTTCATGACATTTTCATAAAATGGTGGTTGAGAATCACTGAGAATCACTTTAGAATAGTTATAAATAAGAAATGGATCTTAAGTGGCGACCGCAGGTTGCTTGAGAAGGGGTCATCCCCACTTGGCGTCCGTATATCCTGGAGGGAAAACAATGTCCAATCTGTTCGAAATCAAGGGCTTGAAGTCGGAAATCGAAGGCAAGGAAATTTTGAAGGGCTTCGATCTGACGATCAAAGCCGGCGAAGTGCACGCGATCATGGGCCCGAACGGCACAGGCAAGAGTACGCTTGCCTCCTCGATCATGGGCCATCCTAAATATGAAGTAACCGAAGGCCAGGTGCTGCTGAACGGCGAAGACGTGCTGGAGATGGGCGTCGACGAGCGCGCGCTGGCGGGCTTGTTCCTGGCGATGCAATACCCGAGCGAGATCACGGGCGTGACCAATGCCGACTTCCTGCGCAGCGCGATCAACGCGCGTCGCGGCGAAGGCAACGAGATCTCCCTGATCAAGTTCGTCCGCCAGATGGAAGCGAAGATGAAGGAGCTGGAGATGAACCCCGAGTTCATGCACCGCTACTTGAACGAAGGCTTCTCCGGCGGGGAAAAGAAGCGCAACGAGATCCTGCAGATGATGCTGCTCGAGCCGAAGCTCGTCATTCTCGACGAGATCGATTCGGGCCTCGATATCGATGCGCTGAAGATCGTCGCCGCAGGCGTCAACGCGATGCGTTCCGAAGATCGCAGCTTCCTGATCATCACCCACTATCAGCGCCTGCTGAACTATATCAAGCCTGATCACGTCCACGTCATGATGCAGGGACGCATCGTCAAGTCGGGCGGTCCCGAGCTGGCCGAGCGTCTCGAAGCCGAAGGCTACGAATGGATCAAAGAAGAACTGGGCATCGTCGACGAGACGGTCGGCCAAGCCTAAGAGGATAAGGGAGGTCATACAACGATGAGTACGCCGACCGCCTCTTTTGGCCGCGAAGCCGCTGCGGGCATCGCCCGCAGCAAGAACGAACCCGCCTGGCTCGTCGCCTGGCGCGAGAATGCCGGCGAGCTGGCATCCAAGCTCGAATTGCCCAAGCCGGAGAAGACCCCGATTCAGCGCTGGCCGCTGGACGTATACGGCTCGGACCGTCCGGGCGCCGCAGTCGAATCGACCGCGCAGCTGCCCGAAGCGCTCGCCAAGCTGCTGCCCGCCGAAGCCGGCTCCGCGCTGATCGTGCAGCACAACTCCTCCGTCGTCTACACGCATCTGTCCGATGAGCTGAAGGCCAAGGGCGTCGTGCTGACGAGCCTCGAGGAGGCCGCGCGCAGCCACGAGGAACTGCTGCGTCAGCATCTGATGACGGCGTACACGCCGGATGAGCACAAGCTCGCGGCGCTGCACGCGGCGCTGTGGAACGGCGGCGTCTTCCTGTACGTGCCGCGCGGCATCGAGATCGACGAGCCGATCCAGGCGCTGCTGTTCGCCGACGACGCCGAAGCGACGTTCGCGCCGCATGTGCTCGTCGTCGCCGATGCCAACAGCCGCGTGACGATCGTCGAGAACACGTCGACGGCGCTCGGCGACGGCGGCGCTCCGCTCGTGCTGAACGGAGCCGTCGAAGTGTTCGCCAAGGCCGGCAGCCAGGTCCGCTATGCGGCCGTGCACAGCCTTGAGACGAGCGCGGTCGATATCTCCTACCGCCGCGCCGTGCTGGATCAGGACGCGCGCATCGAATGGATCGTCGGCGAGCTGCAGGACGGCAACATCCTGTCCGACACCAAGACGATCCTGAAGGGCAACGGCTCCACGTCGGACGCCAAGATCATCACCGTCGGCACCGGCAAGCAGCGCATGAGCCTGACGACGGGCGCCGTGCACTTCGGGCTCTCCACGGAGAGCGACATGATCACGCGCGCCGTCATGAAGGAAGAAGGCACCGCCGTCATCAACGGCGTGACCAAGATCGAGAAGGGCGCGACCCGCGCCAACGGCCAGCAGACCGAGAAGGTGCTCATGCTGAGCCCGAAGGCGCGCGGCGACGCGAACCCGATCCTGCTGATCGACGAAGACGACGTCAAAGCCGGCCACGCGGCGAGCGTAGGCCAGGTCAATGCGGAGCAGGTGCACTATCTGATGTCGCGCGGCATCTCCAAGACGGAAGCGGAGCGCCTGATCATCTACGGCTTCCTCGATCCGGTCGTATCCGAGATTCCGCTGGAGAGCGTCCGCGAGCAGCTGCAGCGCACGTTAGAGAGGAAGTTGGGCTAATATGGACGCTCGCGCTTTAAGAAGCGAATTCCCGATTCTGGATCAGGAGATCAACGGGCACCCGCTCGTCTATCTCGACAACGCCGCGACCTCGCAGAAGCCCCGCAGCGTCATCGAAGCGGTGAAGCGGTATTACGAGCACGACAACGCCAACGTTCACCGCGGCGTGCACACGCTCGGCTCGCGCGCGACCGACGCCTACGAGGGTGCCCGGGAAAAGGTCGCACGGTTCCTGAACGCCGCTTCGACGCGCGAGATCATTTTTACGCGGGGCACGACGACCGGCCTCAATATGGTGGCCGGCGGCTATGCCCGGCAGCAGCTGCGCGAGGGCGACGAGATCGTCGTCACGCAGTCCGAGCATCACAGCAACCTGATTCCCTGGCAGCAGGCCGCCAAGGCGACGGGGGCGACGCTGAAGTTTATTCCGCTCCAGGAGGACGGCACGCTGACGCTCGCGGACGTCGAGGCGACGATTACCGAGCGCACCCGGATCGTATCGATCGCCTATGTGTCCAACGTGATGGGCACGGTTCATCCGGTCAAGCAGATCGCCGAGATCGCACACAGGCACGGCGCGGTCATGGTCGTCGACGGCGCGCAGAGCTCGCCGCATATGAAGGTCGACGTGCGGGAGCTCGACGTAGATTTCTATGCGTTCTCCGGCCACAAGATGTGCGGTCCGACCGGCATCGGCGCGCTCTACGGCAAGACGGCGCTGCTCGAGAAGATGGAGCCGGTCGAATTCGGCGGCGAGATGATCGACTTCGTCGATCTGTACGATTCGTCGTGGAAGGAGCTGCCCTGGAAGTTCGAGGGCGGCACGCCGATCATCGCCGGCGCGGTCGGGCTCGGCGCGGCGATCGACTTCCTGGAGTCGATCGGACTCGACGAGATCGACCGCCACGGCAGGGAGCTGTCCAGGTACGCGTACGGCCGCTTGTCGGAGATCGAGGGGATCTCGATCTACGGCCCGCGCGGCAGCCGCTCCGGGCTCGTCACGTTCAACCTGGGCGACGTGCATCCGCATGACGTGGCGACCGTACTCGACACCGAGGGCATCGCCATCCGCGCGGGCCATCACTGCTGTCAGCCGCTCATGCGCTGGCTCAAGGTGAGCGCGACGGCGAGAGCGAGCTTTTACCTGTACAACACCGAAGAAGACGTCGACCGGCTGGTGGACGCGCTGGTCAAGACAAAGGAGTTTTTCCAGTTATGAGCCAGTTGGACGATTTATACCGCCGCGTCATCATGGATCACTACAAAAACCCGCGCAACCGCGGGACGCTGGACGACGAATCCGTCACCGTCAACCTGAACAACCCGACCTGCGGCGACCGCATCTCGCTGCAGCTGCACATCGAGGACGGCGTCGTCAAGAACGCGCGCTTCACCGGCGAGGGCTGCTCGATCAGCATGTCCTCCGCCTCGATGATGACGGACGCGGTCAAGGGCAAGTCGACCGAGGAGGCGCTGGCGCTAGCCGGCAAGTTCTCGTCGCTGATGAAGGGCGAACAGGTCGAGTTCGAGGAGTACGAGGATATCGACGCATTGTCCGGCGTCGGCAAGTTCCCGGCGCGCATCAAGTGCGCCACGCTTGCCTGGAACGCGCTGCGCAAGGGCGTCGAGCATGACGGGCAGGGCAAGGTCGAAGAAAACGTCGAGCAGTAAGCTTGAGTTGCACATACAGCAAGATCACTATGAAGGAGGGACAATCGTCATGGCGAAGCAAATGCCCGAAATGGAAGAGTACCAATACGGTTTCCGCGACGAGCACAAGGCCGTATTCCAATCCGGCAAAGGCCTGACCCCGGAGATCGTCCGCACGATCTCGGAGATGAAGGGCGAGCCGGAGTGGATGCTGAACTTCCGTCTCAAATCGCTGGAGCAGTTCAACAAGATGGCGATGCCGCGTTGGGGCGGCGACATGGACGGACTGGACTTCAACGATATCCAGTACTACGTCAAGCCGTCGGAGAAGCAAGGCAAGACATGGGAAGAAGTGCCGGAGGAGATCAAGGCGACGTTCGACAAGCTGGGCATTCCCGAGGCGGAGCAGAAGTTCCTGGCCGGCGTCTCGGCCCAGTACGAGTCCGAAGTCGTGTATCACTCGATGCAGGCCGATCTCGAAGCCCAAGGCGTCATCTTCACCGACACCGACACGGCGCTGCGCGAGCATCCGGAGATTTTCAAGGAATACTTCTCGACTGTCGTACCTGCTGCGGACAACAAGTTCGCCGCGCTGAACAGCGCCGTATGGTCCGGCGGCAGCTTCATCTACGTGCCGAAGGGCGTCAAGTGCGAGATCCCGCTGCAAGCCTACTTCCGCATCAACTCGGAGAACATGGGCCAGTTCGAGCGCACACTCATCATCGCGGACGAAGGCAGCTTCGTACACTACGTCGAAGGCTGCACGGCGCCCGTCTACAGCACCAACTCGCTGCATAGCGCCGTCGTCGAGATCATCGTCAAGAAAGACGCGCGCGTCCGCTACACGACAATCCAGAACTGGGCGCCGAACATTTACAACCTCGTCACCAAGCGCGCCGTCGCCGAAGAGAACGCGACGATGGAGTGGGTCGACGGCAATATCGGCTCCAAGCTGACGATGAAGTACCCGGCTGTCATCCTCAAGGGCCGCGGCGCGCGCGGCATGGTGCTCTCGATCGCCGTCGCCGGCAAGGGCCAGCACCAGGACGCGGGCGCGAAGATGATCCACTTGGCGCCGGACACGACGTCCACGATCGTCTCCAAGTCGATCTCCAAGCACGGCGGCAAGGTGACGTACCGCGGTCTCGCCTCCTTCGGCCGCAACGCCGAAGGCGCCAAGGCGAACATCAAGTGCGATACGCTTATCCTCGACAACCTGTCGACGAGCGACACGATCCCGTACAACGAGATCTTCAACGACAACGTCACGCTCGAGCACGAAGCGACCGTCTCCAAGGTATCCGAAGACCAGCTCTTCTACCTGATGAGCCGCGGCCTCTCCGAAGCCGAAGCTACCCAGATGATCGTCATGGGCTTCATCGAGCCGTTCACCAAGGAACTGCCGATGGAGTACGCGGTCGAGATGAATCGACTCATCAAGTTTGAAATGGAAGGCAGTATCGGTTAATTTTCCGTGCGGCCGCTCCCTCTGCAGAAGGCGAACTTTTATGTTCGCCTTCTTTTTTATGAGACGTCAGTGATCGGACGAATTGTGGCTGATGGAGCACTCCACCCTGCGTTTTTGCGCGGCAGCAGCCTGCGAATCGCTTCCGCTACAGGGCTGCCCTGCACGTTTGCAGGATCGTCCCCAGTCAGTCATTGTTCAACGTGCGGATCGTCTCCGATCACGACTCCTCGCGGTCGTCCGACAAACGGCGAAGCCGTTAGTTCGAGCCACCTCCGATTTGTGCTAACACCCCCTGTCATATGCCTCGTCCGAAACTTCAGTTCTGGTCATATCCATAGGTGTACGAAAGATCGTTCAATAAGGAGTGCTTGTATGGGTGTGGCGCAGCGCAAGCGGGTGTGCATAAAAAGTTGCCGCAGAAAACCTGGCCCCAGGATTGTTGGCGTGAGCATTATTCAAACGGTTCGGCAATTGCAAAGACAAGTCCAGGCGCAGCTGCAAGCACAGCTCCAATTTCAAGCACAAGTGCAGTCTCAGTTGCAGACACAGATGCAGTCCCAGCTGCAGTTCCAGGCACAGGTTCAGTCGCAGCTTCAAGAGCAGGCCCAAGCTCAGCTTGAGCTGCAAAGCCAGCTGCAATCGCAGATGCAAAACCAGGAACAGGCGCAGCAGCAAATGCAGCTCCAGTTGTTTGCGCAGCTGCAAGCCCATATTTTGGCACAGCACCAAGCCCAACTGCAATTGCAGCGTCAGACGCAGTCGGATAAGACCATTGTAAATGTAAGAACAGGCGGCCGCCCGCCGTATCCGCCACCTGAGGAAGTTGTTCCGGAGACTTAAAATCAACCAAGCGCGAATTATAGAATCAGCGACCCAGGGCATCGGCTCTGGGTTTTCTCTTCATTAAGCGGGAAATGAGGATTGAATTACGAAGGAGAGGAACGCATATGGCGGATGGAGAGATTGTCGTTAGCGGGTATACCAAAACCGATATCAAAAATGCCATCAGCAAGCTCAACTCCGCGTCCGGTATGTCGACATTATACTTCCCGGACGGCATCTATGAGGGGAGCGGCTTCAGCATACCTTCCCATACGAAAGTGGTTTTCTCTAAAAGAGCGGTAATCGTGCCGGATGTATCGAACACTGAAATTTTTATGCTGCGCGGCAACTTCCCTGCCGACTACACATCTTTAACCGCCGATAGCTTCATGGGCGATGTCGCGATAAACGTGGCTTCCACTGAGGGACTGCTGGCCGGAGACTGGATTTATATACGTTCGAATGCGGTGCTTGCGGGAGTCAATACGTTCGGGAATCTGACAGCGGAGATTCGCCGGATAGAGAAGATCGTCGGGAACACGATTACGATTAATCAAAGCTTGCAGTACGATTTTAAAGTGGCCGATCGCAGCGACGTCGGCAAGCTCGGCGCTTTTGTCGAAAATGTAGAAATTCATGGTCTCCGAATCGGCCAATATGGATTTAAGACGAAGTTTTGGCGCGGCATCGCGATGAATTTCTGTATGAATGTGCGCATATTCGATGCTTGCTTCATCGGCAGTCGGGATGTAGGCGGAGCGGACATGGAGGGCGCGGGCGCAGTGGTGATCAGAAACTCCGTAGATGTGGTCGTCGATCGCCTGCGAGCAAACGAGATCGGCTGGTACGGCGTGAGCTTAACCGGCGCATGCCAGCAGATTAAAATTAAGGATAGCCTATTCGAAAAATGCAGACATGCGACAAGTGTGGTTTGGCAGGATACCAATGCCGATTATGGCGAGCCGCATGAGATTTTGATTTCCGACTGTGTTTCCACGAATAGCACTTTATCGGGGTTCGATGCGCATGATACGGGCAGCGGAATTACTTATGTCAATTGCGCAGCTTACGATTCCGGCGACAATGGCTTTCAAATCCGCAATGACGGGCCGACCCGGCTGATAAACTGCGCTGCGTTCAGGTCCCAAAATGACGGCGTTAAAATCTCCAGTCTGTTCGGCGAAGATGAAGATAAGGTAAAACAAATCCGTACGGTTATGATCGATGGCGGGCAATATTCTAATAACCGACGGTATGGAATCAACAGTACGGCGGAAATGTGCCGGATAACGAATGCGGACTTTGAGGATAACGCCAATAGCGCGATCATCGCCGTCGGGACGGTTGTTAGCAACTGTACCTTTAACCGCAACGGAGGCAATAACGGAGCGATTACTTATGGACACTCCTCGGCATTTCCCGTCATGGATTTTACGGTAACAGCAAGTCGGTTTTATTACGACGCACAGCGCCAGCCGTATATAGTCCAAGCGCGGGCCGTTTACGACGAGAGGGAGCGCTTGCGGCATTTGCGGCTGACGCACAATTTGTTTTCCGGCTACGCGGCCGTAGCGCTCGTATATTCAATTACGACCGGCTCGGTGCCGCATCCGGCTATGGACGACAATCATTTTGACACCGACTACGCTTCGCACCGGGGACTGGCCACCCTCAAATCAGGGGTTGCTACGGTGAATTCGAGCTATGTTTATGTATCGAATAATGGTACCTACAGAGCTACGAACCCGAAGATTAAACTGACGGTTACAGCTCCGGGAGGGACTGGCGGGGCGTTGTATATCGATCGAGTCGCCGCCGGTTCGTTTACGATCAGATCGACTTCGAATACGGACGCTTCGACGGTCCTCTGGGAAATATGTTACTGACGCATTCTGACTGCCTCCGGCCAGCATAATTCCAGCGTCCGCTATCCATCTTAATACGAGACATCCATACGGATTCTCGGAGGAGATGGAAGCACGATGCAAAATCGGTTGTTGTTAAAAACGGTTGGGGGCGTCGCGGCTGCGGCGATCATGCTGGGAGGAACGGGATGTGTCAAAAATCCCGGCGACACGGCCAATCTCAGTGAGCGGTATGCGCCTGTCAGAGTCAAGACAAACGAGCAGACGCAGGCGAACAATGAAGCGCAGAGCAGCGTCATCCGCATACGGGGCATTCACAATACCGGCTATGTATCGCTCGGGGATGTGGCGAGTGCGGCCGGCTATACCGGACGCTGGCTGGCGGACGGCAGCTTCGGCATCGGGGACAACGATGCGAGATGGCGGTTCCGCACGGCGGACAGTCTCGCGCTGCGGGACAGCAAGGCGCTGCGCATGCCTGCGCCGGCTGTCAAGGACAGCAATCGGCTGTATGTGCCCGTATCCGCGCTGAGCATGCTGTTCGGCCAAGAGCTCACGATGCGCACGAACGGGAGCAGGAGCATATCGCTGCTGCCCAGAGCCGTTGATCATACGGCGGGCGCGGGCGGAGCCGGACTGAGCTTCGGGGATTCGGCGACGTCTTCTTCGAACAGCGGCGCTGCGGGACGACTGCGGATCGCGGCTGTCGGCGGCGATGCATCGGATATTATTCAGCAGGCCAAAAAATACTTAGGCGTAAAATACGACTTCGGAACCGGCAGCTATGAAGATACAGGTACCTTCGACTGCTCCTCGTTCGTCCGTTTTTTATTTGCCAAAAAAGGAATCGAGCTGCCGCGCACCGCGAGGGATCAGGCCGAGCAGGGACGATCGGTCGGCAGAAACGATCTGCAAGCGGGGGATCTGCTGTTCTTCTATGTGCCGGGGCGCTTCAAGACGGACAAGACGGTCGGCCACGTAGGCATCTATATGGGCGGCGGCAATATGATTCATTCGAGCCCGAAGCCGGAGGATGGCGTACAGATCACCGATATCAACAAGGAATATTGGCAGGAAACGTTCCTCTACGCCAAACGACTGCTCTGATCCGTCTTCGCGGCGCGCATCGTAAAAGCCCCGGCCGACTAAGGCTCGGGGCTTTTATGATGCGCGCCGTCTAAAGCGCAATCTGCTCGATCTCGAGGGTACGCTGGGCCGACAGATCGATAAATTCGTCGTCGATATGAACGAGGGGCCTGAAGGGATCAGTCGGATAAGTCATGATGATCGTGCCCCATCTGCCGTCGGATAACAGGGCGCGCTTGCCGATAAAGTTCGGAATCATCCGGTTGATGAACGTCAGCGTCATCTCCGCGTCCAATTCGTTGAAGCTGAGCCTGTACAATTCCTTCAGCACGCAGAGCAGATCCCGCTTTTTCTGATAAATGCGATCGGAGCTCATGGCGCTGTATATATCGGCGATCGCGACGACGCGGGACATCGGTTCGATCGACGCTTCGCTCAGCTGCTTCGGATAGCCTGTACCGTTCCGTCGTTCGTGATGCTGCAGCGCAGCCGCCGCGATCTTGGAGTCGGGATACGATTCGGACAGTATCTGATAGCTGTACAGCGGATGCTTTTTGACTTCTTCGAATTCTTCGTCGGTCAGGCGGCCTTTCTTTTTCAATATCGATTCGGGCAGATAGCTCTTGCCGATATCGTGCAGGAACCCGGCCATGCCGGCGCGTATCTGGTCTTCGTCGTTCCAGGCGAGCCACTTGGCCATATAAAAACTAAGCATGCCGACCTGAACCGAGTGCTGGTATGTATATTCGTCCTGGGTGTGCAGGTTCAGCATCAGAGACACGACGTCGTTCTCCTCGCGAAAATGCTCCACGAGCGGCTGGAAGCTCTCCTTGGCGTCCTGTTCGCGGATTTTGCCTTCTGCAAGCGCTTGCTTGAACAGCGCCTCGCATCCCGCGACGGCGTCCTCGAACTTGAACTGCAGCTCGGGATGGAGCAGGTCCGCGCCGGTCTCGGCAGCCTCGAACGAGGAAGGAATACGGCGCTCGATATCCACGTAGTCGATCCGGTGCTGATACAAGCGGGATAATTCCTGATCGTTCAATATGGCGCCGCTGGACAATACGTGCAGACCGTATTCGTTGAAAATGTCACGGGAGATTTGATCGCCTGCCTGCAAATCGGAAATGTGAACTCGCATCGCGCACCCCGCCATATGATGATCAGCGGCGTCGCCAATGACAACCGCTTACAACCATATGTTACCAAGTATAAAGAAAGCATGCAATGTGTTTTTTGTCGAAATGTGCGATTGTTGCAGCCGGCCGTTTATTCTCCGAGCAGCTCCGCATAGACGCGCCGCGCCCGCATCGGATCGTCGGTGCCGGACACCAATGCCCGTCCGTCCGGGAACAGCGTGAATGCGAGCCCGTCGTCACGGCGCAGACGCAGCAAATAGGCGTGCAGCTCGACGCTGCCCAAGGAAGACCAGCGCGCCGCCAGCCGGTCCAGCTCGAGCGCCGGTCCGCCGGCAGCGGGAGACACCTGCACCGCCATGCGCCCGCAGAGCGAGGCGGTCAGCGGCTCGGCGCCTTCGCCGTCCAGCAGCTCGAAGCGGCGCTGGCCGCATACCGGACAATCCGGCCTGCGCGCGCCCGCGATCCGCAGCTGCTGCCAACCCACATGCCACAGATCGGTCTGCAGCATAGAGCCGTGGAGCGCCTCCTCATAGCCCCCGAGCAGCTTGATCGCCTCCATCGCCTGGACCGAGGCGATCAGATCGACGATCGGCGCCAGCACGCCGGCCGTCTCGCAGGTGTCCAGCGAGCCGCTGCCCGGCGGCTGCGGGAACAGGCAGCGCAGGCAGGGACCGTCGCTGCCGGGACGGATCGTCATCGTCATGCCCGAAGCGCCGACTGCGGCGCCGTAGATCCAGGGCTTCGCATGCTTGACGCTCCATTCGTTCAACAGGTAGCGGATGCCGAAGCTGTCGGTCCCGTCCAGCGCCAGATCCGCGCTGGCGAGCAGCGTCTCGATGTTGCCGGCGTTCAGATCCACGACGCAGGGCTCACAGGCGACGCCGCTGTTGATCGTCGCGAGCCGGCGGGCGGCGGCGAGCGCCTTGGGCATCCCTCCGGCGGCATCCGACTCGTCGTACAGAAGCTGCCGCTGGAGGTTGGTGAGCTCGACGATATCCCTGTCGATCAGGATGAGGCGTCCCACCCCCGCGCGGGCCAGATGGTTGGCGGAGACGCAGCCGAGCGCGCCGACCCCGACGATGGCGACGGTCGCGTCGGCCAAGCGCTGTTGGCCCGCGGGGCCGAACGCCGCGAACCGGGTCTGGCGCGCGTAGCGGCCGATATCCACGGTGCGCTCCTCGCCGCCGGAGGCGGTCATGACGGCTCCTCCGGCAGCCCGGCCAGCGGGTCCCACGGTCCGGTCTGATGGCCCTTCCACTCGGACCCGTCCTCGTACAGCTCGCGCTTCCAGATCGGCACGGTCTGCTTGAGCCGCTCGATCGCATACCGGCTCGCCTCGTAGCCGCCCGCGCGGTGCGGCGATGAGATGGCGATGAGCACGCTCGTCTCGCCGACGTCGACCCGGCCGATGCGGTGATGGATCGCGCACAGCGTGCCGGGCCAACGGCTCTCGATCTCGTCGCCGATCCGGGCCAGCGCGGCGAGCGCCATCGGCTCGTACGCCTCGTAATCCAGCGTCAGCGTGCGCTGGCCCGCCGTCATCTCGCGCGTCGTGCCGACGAACAGCAGCGCGGCGCCGTGGTCGGGATGGCCGACGAGGGCGAGCACGTCCTGCGGGACGAGCGGCTGCGCCGTCACCGCGTAGCGGGCGATGGCCGGAGCGGCGTCCTCCGCCTCGGCCTCCCCTTCGCCCGAGCCGCCCGATACGGGGGGCAGCAGCGCGAGCTCGTCCTCGCGGCACAGCTCGGCATCGTCGGGTGCGAAGGCTTGATTTTGCGCGAAGAACGACACCGCGATCAGGTCGGCCTGGCCGGGATAGGCGGCAGCCAGTCTGCGCTTGAGCTCGCCGGCGACGAGTCTGTCCTCCGCATAATCTGCCTCCAGCTCGCGCGTCCCGAGCCGTTCGGCGAGGCCGGCGAACAAATATATTTTCCATCGATAGGTTGGAGTCGAAGTCATGAATATGCACCGCTTTCCATACGATTCGCCAAGGGGCATTCAGTCCAAGCATACCATAACGACCTTGAAAATGTTATGCTATAGCCATGTGCTTGACGGATCACGGAAGCCGCAAAGCCGCGCAAAGGAGGCGACGCAAATTGACGGAATTGACAGACCGCTACAATCGCAAGCATACGTACCTGCGCATCTCCGTCACCGACCGCTGCAACCTGCGCTGTCTTTACTGCATGCCCGAGGAAGGCATGCAATTCATGGCGCAAGACCGGCTGCTTACGTACGATCAGATCGTCGAGGTTGCGACGGCGGCAGCCGGATTCGGCATCTCGAAGCTGAGGATTACGGGAGGCGAGCCGCTCGTCAGACCGGGCATCGCGGGACTCATCGACCGGCTCAAGGCGATTCGCGGCATCGAGGAGATCTCGCTGACGACCAACGGCCTCCTGCTAGGCGCCCAGGCGGCCGAGCTCAAGCATGCCGGGCTCGACAGGGTGAATATCAGCCTGGATACGCTCGACGGCGCCCGCTTCAAGTTCATCGCCCGCAGAGGCCGGCTCGACAAGGTGCTCGAAGGCATCGAGGCGGCGGCAGCGGCGGGACTGACGCCGATCAAGCTCAATTGCGTACTGTTGAAAGGTATAAACGAGGATGAGATCGGGCGGTTCCTGCGTCTGACGGAGGAACGTCCGGTTCACGTCCGCTTCATCGAATATATGCCGATCGGCCATGACGATGCGGGGTGGCGGGAGCGCTATCTGCCGCTGGCCCGCGTCCTGGAGGAGGCCGAGCGTCTCGGGATTGCGTATGCGCCGCTGCCCGACGGCCCTGCGGGCAACGGTCCGTCCGAGAACTACCGGATCGCGGGCGCGCCGGGTTCCTTCGGATTGATCCATCCGGTCAGCAATCACTTCTGCGCGAGCTGCAACAGGCTCCGCCTGACGGCGGAGGGCGACCTGAAGCCCTGCCTGTACTGGGTCGACGAGCTGAGCGTCCGCCCGGCGCTGGGCTCGCCCGAGGCGATGCGCGAGCTGTTCGCGAAGGCGATGCGCATCAAGCCGGAGAATCACGAGATGGCGGCATTGCTCGCGGGCACGTCGCAGTCGCATGTGCCGACCGAGCGGCGGATGTCGCAAATCGGAGGGTAAGGAGGGCGGTCATCCGTGCCAAGCGGCAAGCTGGTCTTGCTTCATACGAACGATATCCACAGCCACTTCGAGGAAGCCGCCAGAGCGGCGGATTATATAAAGGAAGTACGTCGAACCGTGCCGGCGGAGCAACTGCTCCTCGTGGACTGCGGCGATCATCTGGACCGCGTCCGCTTGGAGACCGAGGGTACGGACGCAGCGGTCAACAGATCGCTGATCGAGGCGCTGGGCTACGATGCCGTGACGCTGGGCAACAATGAAGGGCTGACCTATACGCTGGAGCAGCTGGACCGGCTGTTCGCGGGCGCGCCCTTTCCCGTCGTCTGCGCCAACATGGCGCTGGCCGCCACCGGCCGGCCTCCCGGCTGGATGAGGCGGACGCTGACGCTGCGCCGGGGCGGGCTGAACGTCGGTTTGTTCGGATTGACGGCTCCGTATACGGATTACTACGATCTGCTGGGCTGGCAGGCGTCCGACCCGTTCGAGGCGGCGGCGGACTGCGTCGCCGAGCTGCGGGCGCATGCGGATGTCGTGATCGCACTCTCGCACCTGGGCATCAGGCAGGACGAACGACTGGCCGCGACCGTACCCGGCATCGACGTGATTCTGGGCGCGCACACGCATCATCTCCTCGAGACGCCGCTCGACGTCGCGGGCACGGCCATATGCGCGGCAGGCAAGTTCGGCCGGTATGTCGGCGTCGTGGAGATCGGGCGGGGCGAAGGAGACGGCAGGCTGTCCGTCGGCGGACATACGGTGCCGACCGAGGGGCGGGCCGAGGATGCGGAGACGGCGGCGATCGTGTCAGCGGCGCGGCAGTCGGCCCGGCAGTCGATGGGAGCGGTCGTCGCGACGCTTGCCGCGCCGCTGGGCGGCGATGCGGCGAGCGAGAGCCCGCTCGGCACGCTGCTGGCGGGTGCGCTGCGCCGCGTGACAGGCGCCGAGATCGGACTCACCAACGCCGGCCAGCTGCTGGACGGCCTCGCGGCAGGCAGTGTGACCCGCGAGCGGATTCATGCCATCTGTCCGTCGCCGATCAATCCTTGCCTGACGGTGCTGACCGGCGCTCAGCTGAGGCAAGCCTTCGAGGAGAGTCTGCTGCCCGAGTTCGTCAATCTCGAGTTCCATGGCTTCGGCTTCAGGGGCAAGACGCTCGGCCGGCTGTGTACGGACGGCGCGGAGGTCGTGTTCGATCCGTCGGCGCAGCCCTATGCCCGCATCCGCAGCGTGACGGTGAACGGCGAGGCGCTTGACGACCGCCGCGAGTACAGGGTCGGAACGCTCGATATGTTTACCTTCGGCGTCGGCTACGTGGACCTCAAGCAAGGCCGCGTGCTGCGTTATCATTTGCCCGAATTCATACGGGATTTGCTGGCAGACGCGCTCGGCGACGAGCGCGCCGTAGCGGATTGCATCCGCCCCAGATGGACCGGCGGCGCGACTGCGGCGGCGCTGTAGCAATACCAGATCGGCCGCCGAGCCGTCTGCCAAGATCCGCTAATACAGCCATGATGGCGAATTAGCGGATCTTTTTGCGTTTGTTAGGTAGAAGTGTGGCATACACTGTCGAATTTAGGAGGGAATATCTTGTCAGCGCGCATTAAATCTCTTACATTATCATAAGAAGGTTCCGATGATATAGGCAGGGAACAACTGCATACATCCGCGGGACGAGGAGGGAATTGAAGAACTATGCGCTTGATGCCAGTGACAGCTTGCCTCCCCGGGATGAGGCTGGGAAAGAGGATATTCTCCGAAGATGGCATCGTGCTGTTGGCAGAAGGAGTCGAGCTGACGCAAGGCCTGCTGAATCGTCTGAGCAGCATGGGAATTCACTACGTGTATATTCAGGATGCCAAGACGGAGGGCATCGAGATCCCGGAGCTGATCAGCGAGGAGACGCAGCGGCGCGCATTGCTTACTGTAAAAAGCGTTTTTCGCGACATGGCGGACAGTTCGAGGCGCGGCCCATATCCGTATGTAGGGAAAGCTGTGCGGGAAACGATGCAGACGATATTGGACGATCTGTACAGCAACCGCGACGCGATGATCATGCTTATGAATATGCAGAGCGTGGATCATTATCTGTACCTGCACTCGCTCAACGTCTGCGTCTATACCTCGCTGCTCGGCATCGCGCGCGGCTACAGCCGCGACGAGCTGATGACGCTCGGGCTCGGCTCGCTGCTGCACGATGTCGGCAAGTCCCGGATCCCGCTCGACGTGCTGCTTAAGCCGGGCGCGCTGTCCAAGCAAGAGTTCGAGGAGATGAAGCGGCATACGGACCAGGGCTTCCAGCTGCTCAAGGACGAGCCCAATCTGCCGCTCGTCGTCGCCCACTGCGCATTTCAGCACCACGAACGTCTCGACGGATCGGGCTATCCCCGGGGCATTCGCGGCCAGGAGATACACGAATACGCCAAGTGGATCGGCATCGTCGATTCGTACGACGCGATGACCAGCCATCGGGTATACCGCAACGCCATGCTCCCTCATCAAGCCGTCGAGCTGCTGTATGCGGGCAGCGATACGCTCTACGACACGGATATGCTGAGTCTGTTCCGCGACAAGGTCGCGATCTATCCCGTCGGCATGACGGTCAAGCTGTCGAGCGGCCAGAGCGGCGTGATCGTAGACGTGAATACGGCGACGCTGCATCGTCCGATCATCCGCATCCTGACCAACGAAGGCGGCGAGGAGCTTGCTTCGCCGTACGACATGGACTTGTCCAAGCATCTGTCGGTCATGATCTCGCGGGTACTGACCCACGACTCCGCGGCAGGCGTCGCCACATAACGAACGGCCAGAGCCCTTGGAGCGGAGCGCGCTTCGAGGGCTCTGGTTTGCTTTAGCCGCCGGATAACCATTACAATAACAATACATTACGACAAGACAGGGAGTATGACCGATGATTGGCTCTACAGACGCCGCTTCGGGCGCGCCCTTCGCGCCGCCCGCCGGCTTGACGCCGCTGTCGCCCGCGTACGATCCTTGGGATCCGATCCGGTCGCTGCAGGCCTACGGCAAGCACACGCTCACGAGCGTTGAATTTACGGTCACCCATCTGTGCAACATGCGCTGCGAGCACTGCGCGGTCGGAGACAGCCTGACGATGACCGAGGCCCCGATGCTGCCGCTCGACCTGATGCTCCGACGGCTCGACGAGGTCGAGCATCTGGAGACGATCAGCCTCACCGGCGGCGAACCGACCTACAGCATGGACACCGTGAAGCAGGTGCTGATCCCGCTGCTGAAGTACGCGCGCTCCCGCGGCATCCGCACGCAGCTGAATTCCAATGTGACGCTCGACTACGGACGCTACGAGCTGATCGCGCCCCACCTGGACGTCATGCATATTTCCTTCAATTATACGGAGGCCGACGACTTCCATCGGGTCGGGTTCGCGCGCACCGGGCGCGAGATCGGCAGGAGCACGACCGGCCGCATGTACGAGCGGATGATGGACAACGCCCGGCGGCTCGCCGCGGGCGGACTGTTCGTCTCGGCGGAGTCGATGATCAACTATCGTACCTATACGAAGATGAAGGAAATCCATCGCCTGATCGAACAGATGGGCTGCGTCAGGCACGAGGTTCATCCGATGTACCCGAGCTCCTTTGCCTCCGGCCTGCCTGTCATCACGAAGCTGCAAATGCTCGAAGCCGTCGAAGCGCTGCTTGACGTCCGCAGGCGCGACATGTGGATGCTGTTCGGCACGCTGCCCTTCTATGCGTGCAGCGACGATGACCGTGAGCGGGGGCTGCTGCGCAGGCTGGCCGCGGAGCCGAACGTCACCGTGCGCAACGATCCGGACGGCCGCAACCGCGTCAACGTCAACCTGTTCAGCGGCGACGTGTACGTGACGGACTTCGCGTCCGTGCCGCCGTTCGGCAACGTCAAGACGGAGCTGCTGGACGATGTGTTCGCCCGCTGGCAGGAGCATCCGATGCAGCGGAGCTTGAATTGCCACTGCCCCGCGGCCGGCTGCTGCGGTCCGAATCTGCTGGTGACCGACATGTATTACAGGGACGTCGACTTCACGAGCCGCAGCGCCGCGATCTGACGCGCTCGGCCGCAGTCATCTTTGCACAATCCGCAGCGCCTGCCACTTGGATCCGAATGAAAGGAAGCTGAAGCTGCTTGAATACCGAATTGTTGTGGGGCTCGATCTTCTGGCATGCCGTACTCGTCCTGTTCCTCGTGCTGCTGAACGGCTTCTTCGTCGCAGCCGAGTTCGCGCTGGTCAAGGTGCGCCAATCTCGTCTCACGCAGCTGTCGAACGAAGGCAATGTCCGGGCGAAGTACGCGCTGAAGGTCAATCGCAAGCTCGACGTATATTTGTCGGCCACGCAGCTGGGGATCACGCTGGCCTCGCTCGGCCTCGGCTGGACGGGCGAACCGGCGATTGCCGACCTGATCGTCATTCCGCTGCTGCATCAATACGGCGTGACCAACGAGACGACGATTCATACGATCTCGTATATTATCGCCTTCAGCGTCATCACTTTTCTGCATATCGTGCTGGGTGAGCTGGCGCCCAAGTCGCTCGCCATCCAGAAGTCCGAGGGCGTGTCGCTCTGGCTGTCGATCCCGCTTCTGTTTTTTTACAGGCTGTTCCTGCCGGTCATCTGGCTGCTCAACAATGCGGCCAACCTGCTGCTGCGCATGATCGGCGTGAAGCCGGCGAGCGAGCACGACGCGGCGCATACCGAAGAGGAGATTCGCATCCTCATGAACGAGAGCGCCAAGAGCGGCATCATCGACAAAGAAGAGATGACGCTGTTCGACAACGTGTTCGAGTTCTCGGAACGAGTGGCCAGAGAGGTCATGCTGCCGCGCACGGACATGGACTGCATGTTCGCCAATGTGTCGTTCGAGGAGAATATGAAGCTGGCTTACCGGGTCAAGCATACGCGGTATCCGGTCGGCGAGGAGGACAAGGACCAGATTATCGGCTTCGTTCATATTACGGACGTCCTCACCGCCGATCCCGACGAGGAGCAGGATATTCGCGCATACTTGCGACCGATCCTGAGCGTGCCCGAGTCGATGGAGATCAGCCGCGTGCTCAAGCTGATGCAGCGCCACAAGTCGCAGCTCGCGATCGTGATCGACGAATACGGCGGCACGGCGGGCATGCTGACGGCCGAGATGATCCTCGAGGAGATCGTCGGCGAGATGCAGGACGAATTCGACGACGAGCCGCCGAGCGTGGAGATCAAGGGCGACGTCACGTCGCTGGAGGGCCGCATGCTGATCGAAGACATCAACGACATGTTCGGCATCGAGATCGAAGAAGACGAGGTCGACTCCATCGGCGGCTGGCTGTTCAAAAGCCTCGACGGCAACGTCGAGGTAGGCAGCAGGATCGTGGAGCAGGGCTACGTATTCGAGATCGCCGAATTGGAACGTCTAAGAGTCCAGCGCGTACATATCTATCGGTATAAACAATCGGATATGGCGGAGCAGACCGACCCGCCGCCGGACGGATACGAATACTAGCCGCCCGCTCGCTGCTACGATCTCGAACTTCGAAAGGTGTGAATGAATGCCGCTGCGCACAGTTTTGCTCATGGTTCTGGGGCTGGGCTTTCTTTATTTGCTCTTTACCGTAGGCGCTCCTTTCCTGCTGGCCCTCATCGTCGTCATTTTTCTCGAGCCGCTCAACCGCGTGTTCATGACCCGGCTCAAAATGAACCGGCTGGCGGCGTCGACCGTGTCCAGCACGCTGTTCACCATCGTACTGCTAGGGCTCATGGGGCTGATCGGCCTGAAAATTTTCGACGAGCTGACCTCCTTCTGGAGCAATCTGCCCGGTTATCTGAAGAACGCCAACCATTACATTCAGGATGCGTTGGAGAAGGCCAGCGCTTCTTATAACGGGTCGAACGACAAAGATCTGACCATCAACCTGGAGAGCGTCACCGACAAGCTGACCGACTGGCTGTCCGGGCTCGCAACCTCGATCTCCAAGCCGCTCGTCGGCTTTGCCGCCGGCATTCCGAGCTTCTTCGTCGTATTGATCGTATTTTTCGTCGCCGTCTACCTGTTCAGCCTGAGCCTGCCTACGATGATGAACTCGTTCCTGTCCATCTTCGCCGAGGAATCGCGGAGCCAGGTCGCACAGGTAATGGAGAATCTGCGCAAGTCGATCTTCGGTTTCCTGCGTGCCCAATTCGTGCTCAGTCTGATGACGTACGTCATCTCCTTCGTCGGACTGCTCATTATCGGGACGGGGTATCCGCTGGCGATCGCGCTTCTCATCGTCGCCGTCGACATCCTCCCGATTCTGGGGACGGGCTCGGTGCTGGTGCCTTGGGCAGCGTATATGATTCTGACTGGGGACACGTTCACGGGCGTGGGGCTCATCATCCTGTTCCTCGTCATTACCGTCGTCCGCCGGATCGTGGAGCCCAAGGTGCTCGGCGACGCGGTCGGCATCGGCGCGCTGCCTGCGCTGATCAGCCTGTACGTCGGCTTCGAGCTGGTCGGGATCATCGGCGTGTTCCTCGGACCCGTCGTCGTCATCGTGTACATGGCCGCCCGCAAGGTCGGATTGATTAATCTGAAGATCAAGCTGTAGCAGCACCGTCTTAAGCCGCACGAACGATTACTGACCGAAGCCTCCGCCGCTCACCCGGCGCGAGGCTTTTTTTGCGGACAAGCGCATCCATATTTATCCATAAGCGATGTTCAGATTGCGCGCACGGGCGCATAGGCTATATCAGTTCGCCGTACGGTCACGCCGAAGGAGGAATTCGCGTGTATGACAACCAGTGGAGGGAGTGGCGCCCTTATGCCAGCCCCGACGATCCGTGTCCGCCCGTTGCGGTCAAGCGGTATATCGTGCCGCCCAATCAGTATATTTATTTTCAGCCGTCCGGCCTGCCCCAATTCCCTCTGGACGAAGCGCTGTTAAAAGGAACGCTGTGGCCTGCGCTGTACAGTCCGTATACGTCGCGCTGCAACCGCAAAGGAGGCTGATCGCATTGGCGGACAGAGATGACGGCTTGAGCCGAAGCGGCGAGTCGGCGTATGCCCAGCATCCGCCCATGCGCGGAGGCGAGGCCTACAAGCGGGATCTGCTGGAAATTCAGAGAGTCGACTTCGCGCTGGTCGAGCTGACGCTCTTCCTCGATACGCATCCCGCCGACATGCAGGCGCTGCAGCAGTTCAACCAGCTCGCTCAGATACGCCGGCAGCTGATGGCTTCGTTCGAGCAGCAGTACGGGCCGCAGATGGGATTCGGCAACAGCTTCAGCCGCTATCCCTGGCAGTGGAACGATACGCCTTGGCCTTGGCAAGTGTAGGAGAGGGGGCGCGATATGTGGGTTTATGAGAAAAAGCTGCAGTATCCCGTCAAAGTCGGCAAATGCGATATTCGGATGGCCAGGTACTTGTCCGAGCAATACGGCGGCGCGGACGGTGAGCTCTCCGCTGCGCTGCGATACCTGAACCAGCGGTATTCGATTCCCGACAAGGTCATCGGGTTGCTGACGGATATCGGCACCGAGGAATTTGCCCACCTTGAGATGATTGCCACGATGATCTACAAGCTGACCAAGGACGCGTCGGTCGAGCAGCTCGAGGCGGCCGGTCTCGGACCGCACTTCGCCAACCACGACGGCGCGCTGTTTTACGAGAATGCCGGCGGCGTGCCTTGGACGGCTACCTACATAGCGGCCAAGGGAGATCCGCTGGCCGATTTGTATGAAGATATCGCTGCGGAGGAAAAAGCGCGGGCGACGTATCAGTGGCTGATCGATATGACCGATGACGTCGACATCCAGGACAGCCTGAAGTTTCTCCGCGAGCGCGAGATCGTGCATTCCTTGCGCTTCCGGGAGGCGGTCGAGATCATCAAGGCGGATCGGGAGCAGAAAAAAGTATATTAACCTGCGAAAACAAACGGATTGGGCCGATTGCCTTAAAAAAGGCGGTCGGTCCTATTACTATTGTCATTGTTTTATCTATTAAAAATGGTACAATTATACTAATTTAATTTGGAAATCATGTAAGGGGTGGAGCACGAATGCCATATTACTATTTTAATGAAATATGGACGCCGCTGAAGTTGATCGGGATCAGGCTGTACCGGGACGAGCAACGAGCGCTATGGATTAAGTTCTGGCATGCGAAAAAGCGTCGGCTCCGCGCCCAAACCGCAGTCAAAGACGATAGCTTCGACGAGAGGCTCTGAGGTTGCGGGAGGGGGCACGCTCCGTTATGATGTATTAAAAACATCAAGGAGTCCCCTAATATGAAACGGTACGAATTGCCAGAAGCCATGCTGTTTGACCTGGACGGGACATTGTTCCGTACGGAAACGCTGCTCGAAGAAGTGCATCGCCGCGTATTCGCGACCTTGCGCGAGGAAGGCTTGTACTTGGCGCCGGAGCCGCCGGTCGAGCGTCTCTTGGGTTCGCTCGGCATGCTGCTGGAGCATATCTGGCAGCAGGTGATGCCCGATGGCTCGCAGGCCGCCCAGGACCGGGCGAACGAGCTGCTCCTGCAATATGAGCTCGAGGAGCTGGAGAACGGCAGGGGCGACCTGTACGCAGGGGTGCCCGAGGTGCTCGGCGAGCTGAAGGCGCGGGGCGTGCGGCTATTCGTCGCCAGCAACGGACTCGAAGCGTACGTGAAGGATGTGCCGCGGCTGCGGGGCATCGGCGGGCTGTTCGAGGGCTTCTACAGCGCCGGAGAGTACGAGACGCGCTCCAAGGTCGATCTGGTAAAATTGCTGCTGGCAAACAGCGGTGTCAAGACGGCCTGGATGGTGGGCGACCGCCATTCGGACGTGGAGGCCGGTCAAGCGAACGGACTGTTCACCGTCGGCTGCGACTACGCGGGATTCCGCCGCGAGGGCGAGCTGGACGGTGCGGACGTACGTATCGCCAGCTTCGCGGAGCTGCTCGAGCTGGTCGGCTGACATGAATGAAGGGAGCAAGCGTGCGATACGCTTGCTCCCTTTGCTATGATGCCGGCGGCGGACGGTAAACTGTGCGCATCGCCTCTCGTAGTGAAGGCGATGGAGTCGATGGCGGCCGCAAGGATCGGATCGCCTCTCGTAGTGAAGGCGATGGGTCCGATGGCGGCCGCAAGGATCGGATCGCCTCTCGTAGTGAAGGCGATGGAGCCGATGGCGGCCGCAAGGATCGGATCGCCTCTCGTAGGGCAGGCGATGGCGCTAGGAATGCAGCGGCCTATCGACTCGAGAGGCACGACCCGGCCCGTGCGATCGCCGTCAGCCGCCGCTAGTCGGCCGCGCCGAACTCCGCTGGCGCGCTGCCGCTCAGCGGCGATCTCGCAGCGAAGCCGGCGCCCGCGCTGGCGGCGGGCATCCGGCTCTTGCCGGTGCGCGCCAGCCGCCGCTGGCGGTGCAGCCACAGCGCGTATTCGAGCGGCCGCGACAGCGCCGTCCGGTAGACGTCGCGCTCGCCCGCCTGGATGAACACCTCGCGCGCCGGCTTCGGATTGACCTCAAGCAGCCAGACGCGGCCGTCGCGGTCGATCGCCAGATCCAGCGCGAGCTCGCACAGCGCCCCGTAGGTGCGCTCGAGATGCCGCGCTACGCCGACGCCGAGCGTCTCCGCCGTGCGCCGGATCTGGCTGATCCGCTCTTCGCCGCCGATCCACTCGCGCAGCAGCGTCGACATCGGCACGGCTCGCCCGCCCCCGTGCAGGTTGCTCGTGATGCTGCGGGGCGGGCCGACACGGCCGGCGCAGCCGGTGACCGTCCACTCGCCTTCGCCGTTTTTCTGCACGAGCATCCGATAATCGTGCACTCGCCCGCTTGGCAGCCGGATATGAAGGCCCTGCTGCACGATATACCGGTCGCCGCGTTTGTCCCAGGATCGCAGCACTGCGGGCAGCTGGTCCTTGGGCACGCGTCTTGGCGAGACGATCCGCCGGCTGTGGTCGCGGCCCTGGACGGCATAGCTGCCGTCCTTCATTCGCTCGACCCGCAGAATGCCCCGCCCGCCGGTGCCGTTGATCGGCTTGACGTAGACCAGGGAATGCTTGCGCAGCATCGTCTGCACATCCTGGGGCGCTTCGAAAATCCGCGTAGCGGGCAGGTGAGACTCGAACGCCGGCACCTTGCTCAGCGTCCGGTATATCGTCCATTTGTTGCGCAGCGGACGGTTAAGGAACGTGAGATGGCCGTACTTCCGTCTGAAGGCGAGCAGGCGGTCGAATCTCGAGCTGCGCTGGATCCGGCAGCGGTCGTAGATCAGCTGCGGGAACCGCACCCATCTCCGTTCCCAGGTGCGGGCAGCCGAATCGTAGAACATCGCATGGATTCGGTCGTCCGATTCGTCCACGTCGTCGGGCGTGAAGACGAACACGGACAATCCGAGCTTGCGCCCGATCGCGGTCATTTTCGCATAGACCGGTTTTTCCTCCAGCGTCTTGCGGTCGTTCAGATACAGCGTCAATATGCCGAGCGTCGGCTGAGCCGCCACACTTTTCACCTCCGGTCCCGGATCAAGCCAACTTTACCTGCGTTCCTGCTGCCTCCGCCGATGGAGATAATGGCCGTACTGGAAGATGCGCTCCAGCGATTTTTTGCGAATATGCGGCTCGTCGAACTTCATCGGCTTCGAGTTGGCCTCGAAAAACCAGAGGTTGCCCTGCTCGTCGACGCCCAGATCCATCGACATCTCGAACATCCGGCTGCGCGAGGCGCGCTCGATCCGGGAAGCCAGCGTGAGTACGGCGTGGCGCGCATTGGCGAACACCTGCTGGGCCTTCTCCTGGCCGAAGACGGCGACGAGCAGCCGCTCGGGATCCTCGATGCTCCCGCCCCGCGGCACATGCGTCGTGATGCTCGACATGCCCGCCATACGCGCGCCGATGCCGGTCAGTTCCCATACGCCCTCCGCGTTTTTTTGTACGAGCGCGCGCAGGTCGAACGGGCGTCCGTTCACCTTCGCGAGCGGAATACCCCGCTGAGCGATATAGGGCTCCGATTCAGACGGAGCATTCGCCCGCACCCGGGTCCACAGCCGTCCGATCGTCGCGCAATGATACGTGCTGCTGCCTTTTTCGTCCTGTACCTGGAGACGGTACGGGAGGTTTTTCTCGGGCGAGAGCTTCACCGTCATGATGCCGACGCCGGCCTTGCCCCTGACCGGCTTCAGATAGACGAGCGGATGGCGCTTCAGCATGCCCGACAGCACACGCTGCTCGGTCAGCCGCTTCGTCTCGGGGACGTAGCCGCGCGTGCTCTTGTAGGCGCTCAGCCATTTGAACAGCGACCATTTGTTGAAAAAACGGCGGTTGAACAAAGCCATGTCCGGCTGTGAGGCGATTCGGGCCAGCTTCTTGCGCACCCAAGGCAGCCTCTCGTCCTCGCGCTGCGGGATGCGGTTGTACACGATCGTGGGGCGGGGGAACCACGACTTGATCCAGACATCCTTCGCGGCGTTATAAGTGAAGCCTTGCACGCGCGGCGCGTCGAGCTTCAGATGGCGGACGGTCGCCACATAGGCGAGAAAGCCCTGATCCTCGCCGGTCTTCAGCAAGTCGGCGAAGTTCTGGCGGTTGCCTCTGAACAGCTGCAGGTCGTCGTCGATCGTCAAGATCGCGAGTACCGGCCGCTCCTGCGCCTGCACGATCGCGTCTGTAGGAGCGCGCGCGAGCAGGGCCGGATCGGCAGCGGCTTTTCGTAGCATCAGGACTCATCCTTCCTGCGGAATTTGCTGAGGTAGAGACAGTGGTCGAGAATATATTCGAGCGACGCCTTGCCCTGATCCTTGAGCGCGGGATGCTTGAAGATCGACCGGCCCGGCTTCGCATTCGCCTCGAACATCCAGATCTCGCCGTCCTTGTCGATGCCGATGTCGAGGCCGAGCTCGCCGAGCGTGTGGCTGTAATTGCGCTCGATCGCCTCGGACAGCTTGACGGCCGCGTTTTTGGCATCCTGCAGCACCGTGGACGCGCGGTCGCCGAACGTGCGGCTGAGCGCCTGCTCGGGCGTCATCAGCTGTCCGCCGTTTTTGACATGGGTCGTCACGCTGCCCCGTCCCGCCTTCTTGGCGCCGATGCCCGCCACGACCCAGCGGTTGCTGCCGTCCTTGTGCATATGGAACCGGAAGTCGATCGGGCAGTGGTCGATCTCGATCAGCCGAATTCCCTGCTGGACGACGTAGCCGGACAGGCGCGCGCCGTGGCGGGATCTCAGCATCTTCATCAGACCCGGGAAGTTCGTGAACCGCAGCAGCACATTGCTCGTGCCTCTGCGATACCGCACGAAGTAGCCGCGCTTCGGATGGTAGGTCAGCCTGTAGATGCCCATGCCGAGACTGCCGCCCGTTGGCTTGTAGTAGAGGAAGTGATGCTTTTCGAGCATCTCCTTGATCTTGTCGGACGTCGGGTTGTTGATGGATTCCGGCAGATGGGCCAGCGCCTCCGGGTCATTGTCGAGCAGGCTGTATACGTCGGACTTGTTGAAGAAGCTCCAGTTGAAAAAGGGAATCCGCCTTCTGACGAACCGCTCGCGCAGCGAGGTGATATAGGAGCCGACCTCCGCCCGCCTGCTCGGCAGGCGATTGTACACGACGTCCGGCAGCGGTACGACACGGCGGACCCAGCCGCCGCCGCCGTCCAGGAACCAGCCGTGCACCGTCTCCTGCTGCCAATTGATGTCCCGGGGCGTGAAGGCGAAAAAATAGGCCTTCTTCTGACCGACCGCGAGCAGCTGCTTGACGAACCCGGTCCGGGGACCGAAGGGGGCGGACGGGGAGCGATTGCCGTCCGTGAGCACCCCGATGAGCGGTCCGAGCTGGATCTCGTCGCCGTCCGCGCCGGCCAGATAAACGTGGCCCGACTTCGGGATGCGGACGGATCGTCTGAGGCCCGCGGACAGATAGACGTGATGGCCTTTGCGTTTTACGGTTTTCAGGACGGCCGGCTGGACATCGCGGCCCAGCTTGACGTTAATCGTCTTGCGGCCGTCGATATTCAGCGTCTTGGCGAGCGGGCTGGACAGCCATATGACCTTCTCCGCCTGCTGCGTGAAGTGAACGTTGCACAAGGTCAAACTCATGACATACCCTCCCAGAAGATACAAGCAGGATGTAACGCGCATAGGCCAATGGATTGTTGATCGCATCCGACTTCGCATCTCCGCCGGCTTCGGCCATGGATGCTCTGCCGGGCTTCGTATTCGCTTCGAGGAACCAGATCCGGCCCGCGCGGTCGATGCCGTAGTCGAGGCCGAGCTCGGCGAAGCGGCCGTACAACTGCTCGAGGCGGGCGACGACGCTGTCGCAAGCGGCGCGCACCGACGCGAGCAGACGAGCGGCGGCGCGCTCCCCGAACAAGCCCGCCAGATAAGGCTCCGGCGGTCTGGCTACGCCGCCTCCGTGCAGATTGGCCGTCACGGATTCGGGAGCGCCCGTGCGGACCGCGACGCCCGTCAACCGCCACGTCCCGCCCCCGTCTTTCTGCATGAGCGCGCGCAGGTCAAACGGCTCGCCGCCGGCGCCCCGCAGATCGAGCAGCGGCTGCATCAGG
Organism: Cohnella sp. 56; assembly: GCF_037963805.1. Taxonomy (NCBI): domain Bacteria; kingdom Bacillati; phylum Bacillota; class Bacilli; order Caryophanales; family Paenibacillaceae; genus Cohnella; species Cohnella sp. 56. Next base: position 48,816 of record NZ_JAZDQE010000005.1, read on the forward strand.
TACGTGCGGCCGCCGATCCATTCCCGGACGATGCGGACCGCGTCTGGCCGAGGCAGCCGTCTCGGACGCAGCAGCCGCCCGGCGGTATCGCGGCCGCTCAGCGTCCAGCAGCCGTCCGCCGCTGCGGAGATCGCGAGCGCGCCCTTGCCCTGGGAGCCGCCGGACGGCTTCAGGAAGGCGCCGCCCTGCGACCTGACCCAGGCGGACAGCGAGGCGATGCCCCGGTACGCGGCCGAAGGCGGCAGCAGCGGCCGGATGTCCGGCCAGCGCGACAGCGCGCGGAGGACTGCGGTCTTGCCCGGCAGGCTCCCGTTCAACAGCTTGAAGCCGCCGCGCTCGCGCATGGCCCGCAGACCGGCCATGCTGCGCTCGCGGGCCCCGGGGCCGTCCGGCCACAGCCGGTCGTACAGCAGGGCGGGAGCCGGCACGGTCTCCTGCAGCCAGCCGCCAGCCGTCCAGCGCCAGCCTTTGACTGTGTTCGTATCCGCGTCCCAGCTCGCCGGGTCGAACGCATGCGCCTGCAGCCCATGCCGGGGCGCGGCGGCCGCGAGCCGGCGGACGTACTCCGCTTCGGCGAACGGCGCGGCCGTCCCTTTTGCCGCATATTCGCTTTTCTCGCTGACCAGAATACCCAGCGGGCGAAGCGTCGTCGGGGCGCTCCGCACACGCTCGCGCGTCAGCCGTCTGACGACGGTCCCGGTGTCTTTAGAATCCTGCAAGGTATCGCGCATATTGAATCATCATCCGCACGGAAGGGCGGATTTTCCCCTCGGTTAATGGCGTATTGTCGTTCTTGGACGGCTTCGAGTTGACCTCAAGCAGCCATACCCGCCCCGACGTGTCGAGTGCCAGATCGACGCCCAGCTCGCCGAAGTGCGCATGGATGCGCTCATCGACGCCACGCGAGATATCGAGCGCGGCCTTGTGCAGTCTTGCGGACGCGTCCTTGCGGGCGCCGGGCGCCATGTTGGATCTGGCTACGGCTTCCTTCACCGTGGACAGCGTACCGCCTCGGGCGAGATTGGAGACATAATGCTGGCCGCCGGCAGTTCTGGCCACGATGGAGGTGACGACCCATTTACCCGAAGCGTTCTTCTGCGTCAGCGCGCGGAAGTCGACCGGTCTGCCGCCGATCTCGATCAACGTCAGCCCCTGCTGGATCTGGTAGCGGACCGTCTTCATCTTGCCGCTGATCGCCGAGAACAGCTTCACCAGGTTCGGATACACCTGCTTCCTCGTGCCCATCGCCGTCGTGAACGAAGCCGTCCAGCCATCCTGCCCCGTGCGGCTCAGGCGGATGATACCTTTGCCGAGACTGCCCCGCACCGGCTTGAGAAAGACGGAGGCGTAGCGCGCGCACATGCTTCTGAGCGTCGTATAGCTCATCAGCGAGTGCGACTCGGGCAAATATCGCTGTACGGCGGTCTCTCCCTTGAGCGCCTCGAACACTTCGGATTTGTCCAGGAACTTCTCGTTGAACACTTGCGCTCCGTACCGCTGCTTGATCTCGCTCAGAAACTGCTGGACGCTCGACTTGTTCTCGAGCTTGCGCGAGGTCAGCCGGTTGTTGACGACATCCGGCGCAGGCAGCGTCGCCTGCTGCCAGCCGTCCTGGTACACCCAGCCCTCTACCCCGCCGCTCTTGGTTCCGATGCCGCCGGGCGTGAAGAAGTACACGAAGGCGCCTTGGCTGCGGCAGGCGGTCACCAGTTCGCGGCAGAACATCGTGATGCTGCCGAACGGCTTGTCGGGCTGGTTCGGATAGTCCCGGCTGACGAGCACGCCGATGATCGGTCCGAGCGACAAGGTACGGGAGCCTGAGCGATACTGCAGCCGCAGCGGCGTGCCCGAAGCCAGGCCCATTCGTCTCGCCAGCGCATGCCCGATGCGCAAGCCGTCGTATCTGGGGACGGAGACCACGGTGACGGATTGGCGGAGGGAACCGAATTGCAGAATAAGCTGCTGCTGGGCCGGGATTTTGGCTGCCTTCATCACCGAATCCCCCAGCATCAGGACGTCGTCGGCCATGATGCCTGAGCTTATGACCCGGACGTCGACCTTTGGGGTAGTCATGTGGACGGCTCCTTCCAACGTGCTCGCAGTCCGGCCACGAGCGGCCCCGGAGGACCGCCTCCCGGACGCAGGCGAGAATACACCATCATATGAGGACATCTATCTATGGGTGATTGGCCGTCTGCGCCTAAAAACACTATACTGGGAGTAAACGAACGCTGGGGAGGCGGGCAACATGAGAGAGGCGCTGCCCCTGTGGACCAGGCATGAGAGCGGTATCATACAGTTTAGATTGCCGCTTCCTTTTGCGCTGAAATGGGTGAATGTCTATCTTCTGCAGGACGAGGAGGGATGGACGATCGTCGATCCGGGCTTGCGGACGGACGAGGCGGAGGCGGCCTGGGAGCGGCTCGCGGCGGAGCTCGGCATCGCATGGCGGGATATCGGACGGATCGTGCTGACGCATTACCATCCGGATCATTACGGGCTGGCGGGCCTGCTTCAGGAGCGGACGGGCGCGGAAGTATATCTGTCGGAGACGGCGCATCGGTATGCACAGCGGCTGTGGGGCGAGGGAGAGACTTTTTCCGGGGAGCTGGCGGACGCCCTGCGCGAGCATGGGCTTCCCGCCACGCAGAGCGACGGCGTACGGGCCCATCTGGACAGCGTCAAGCGGCAGGTGCTCCCGCATCCGGCAAGGCTCCGTCTCCTGCGGCCGGGGGACAAGCTGGCCTTCGGCGGGGCGGATTGGGAGCTGGTCGGAGGCGAAGGGCATGCGCCTGGCCATCTCGCGTTGTACGATCGGGAGCGGCGTCTGATGCTGTGCGGGGACCAGGTGCTGCCGGACATCACGCCCAATATCGGCTGGATGCCGGGAGGGGATCCCGACCCGCTCGGCTCCTATATGGCGAGTCTGCGGGCGATGGCGGCGTACGAGGTCGACCTTGCCTATCCCGGACATCGGGAGCCGCTGGCCGCATACGGGAAAAGAGTCGAGGAGCTGATCGCCCATCACGAGCGGCGGCTCTTGAGCATGGAGGCGCTCGGCGCGGAGCTGGCAGCGGCGGATGCGGACGGGCGGTTCAGCGCATACGAGATGTGTGCCGCGCTGTTCGGCGAGCGGATCGTCGGCAATCCGCACAACCTCCGCTTCGCCATGGCCGAGACGATCGCGCATCTGGAGCGGCTGGCGGAGGAGGGGGCGCTCGAGCGGCTGGCGGAAGAGGGCGCGCCCGATCAAGGTGGGGGCGAGGATGCGCGCGGCCGGTTGGCGGGCGGGCGTGTCCCCGACCGGGAAGGTGCCCGGACAGGCACGCCGGCGACGGGCGGCGTTGCTCGCTGCCGCCGCGCGTATTATCGCCCCGCTCGCCGATAAGGGTGAGCAGCGCCCACTGTGAACGTAGATCAACAGTCGGCGGTCATGCGGGCGATCGGCGGTCAACCCGTAACCTATCGGCCAACGAAAAAGGGACGAAGCGGCATAACGAGCCGCTCCGTCCCTTTTTTCAGTCCTTCGTCGCGTCCTCGTCGCTCAGCGCTTCGATGACGGCTTCGCGCTCCGCCTGCTTGCGGTGGGCGATGCGGCTCGATGCCGAAGCGGCGATCGCGCCTACGATATCGTCGAGGAACGTGTGGACGTCCTTGCCGTTCTTTTCGTTAAGCTTCTTCAGGACGCCTGGCTTGAACTTGTCGACGTAGCCGAAGTTCGTGAGGCCGATGCTGCCGTATACGTTGACGATGCTCAGCGCCAGCACCTCGTCGCAGCCGTACAGCCCCTCGTCGTACCAGATCATGTCCTGCAGCGGCGGCAGCAGCTCGCCCTTCTCCGCGAGCATGTCGAGCTGGATGCCCGTCAGCACCGCATTTTGGACTTCGCGCTTGGACAGCACGGCTTCGACGTTGACTACGCATTCGTCCAGCGTCAATTCCGGGAAGTAATCCTTTTGCAGCAGCATGACGAGCTGGCCGATCTGCTCCTTCGTGACGCCGCGGTTGCCGAGCCATTCCATGGTCGCCTGGGCGACTTCCTTGCTATTAAGCCGGTAGTTAGCCGGGTTGGACATGGCGAACACCCTCTCTTTTGTTGTCGGTTCCGAACAGGAATGACCGGCTTTCGTATTGCGGATACCGCTAAAGTATATTCCTTCGCCGCTCCCGGACAAACCGTACATATTTCTGCGGGGGGCTCGTATACATAGTACTACATTACGAGGGAAGCGATAAAGCGCGGCGCCCCTGCGGGAGGATAACGCCAATATGAAAACGAACAATCATCGCAAGTCATGGTGGAAGCTGCTGGCGGCGGGAGGACTGGCGATTGCGGTCTCGGGCTGCAGCTGGTCGGGTCAGGACCGCAAAGCCGCCGAACAGATCGACGCGCCTCCGTCCGCCGTGGAAAATCAAATGCTGCAGGCGGCCGAAGATACGATGGCGCAGATCGGGAACGCATCGGCCGCCGACGGGCTGACGGTCTATCTGGAAGACAGCAGAGGCTACATCGCCCCGATGACGCTGGACAGGTCTACCATGGAGAAAGGACAGAAGCAGGACGCTCCCGAGATCGAAGCGCTGGCCTGGCTCACGGCGGATTCCAAGCTGGCCGGACAGCTGCCTCCGGGCTTCACGCCGGTGCTGCCGAAGGGAACGACCGTCTCGTCCGTCGTCAAAAATACGGAATCCGGCACCGTGACCGTCGACTTCGCGAAGCCGCTGTCCGGCATCCCGGCATCGGACGAGCGCCGCGCGCTCGAGGCGATCGTATGGACGATGACGGAGCTGCCGGGCATCGACAAGGTGCATCTGACCGTCGCGGGACAGGCGATGACCGAGCTGCCGGCTTCCGGGGTGCCGGTGCCGGGCGTGCTGACGCGCAATATCGGCATCAACCTCGAGCAGGCGCCCAAGGTCAAGGCCAGCGAATCGATGGCCGTCACGCTTTATTTCTCCGCTAAGACCGAGCAGGGAGACGGCTACTTTGTCCCCGTGACCCGTCTCGTACAGCGTCAGAACGACCGCGCCAAGGCGGCGCTCGGCGAGCTGATCAAGGGGCCGCAGGATACGCAGAGCCTGGAGGCCGTCATGCTGTCCGATACGACAGTGGACGATCTGACCTTGAAGTCGGACACCGTGCAGGTCAAGCTCAAGGAGCAGAGCTGGGCGGCCGGTCAGCAGATGTCGCCGCTGACGATGGAGGGGCTGGTGCTGACCTTGACGGAGGCGACCGGCGCGCCGAAGGTCGCAGTGTCCGTCAACGGCAGCACCGAGCTGATGGATGCGAACAACGAAGCCTACGAGCAGCCCGTCGAGCGTCCGGCGCATATTAACGCGTATGCCGGCTAAGCCGGCGCGCCGCTAGCGGATCAATCCGGAGCCTTGGATCGACACGTCCGTGCGCACGTCGAACCGAATATGCGGATACAGCTGCTTCGTCCACAGTTCCCAGCTGCCTTTGGCATTGTGGCGATCGGCCAGATAGTGAAGCCCGAAGCCGTACGGATCGACGCCCGCATCGCGGATTTTGATGAGCAGCTGTTCGACCTCCTCCGAGAAGTGCTTGCCCATTTTTCGTTCCAGCCCGTCCCAGTTCTGCTCGAGCAGATGGGGCGGGCTTTGTTCGAGGAAGCCCTCGACGCGGACCTTGAGAATCGCGACCGGGTCCTTGCCCTTCGTCAGATCGATCCTCGCGTTCGTCTGGGTCACGGCAAGCACGACATTTAGCGGCTCGTGCGGCAGCGTGACGATCGTATTGTTCGTACCGAAGGCGGTCATGTTGAATAGCAGCGTTTCTTCCGGAGTCAGGTAGAGACGCGCTTTATTTTTATCCAGCAGCGCGGCACGGTCGATCTGGTAGGCATCCTTCAAAATACTGGCGATCGGCAGCGCCGGATCCAGGCCGGTCTCGTACATTCTGCGGTACAAGTCGAACAAGTAAGTCGTTACCGTATAGGCGGACTCCGTGCCTTCGTTGCCGAACGACAGGAAAAGCGAGTTGCCGGGATAACGTTCCGACTTCGGCTTCAGACTCGCCACCGAGAGCGCGTCCGGTTCGCCGATCATAAGGTTGGATACGCTCTGAATGTCGCGGCGGCGGGCCAGCCACTGCATCGAGTTGTAGAAGCCGTCCTTGTCGATCAGCGCCCGTCCGAATATGAATTCGCGGCAATGTCCGAACTCCAGCTCCTTGTCCACGGTCGCCTTCAAGTGGCGGACCGCCTCCGCGATCGACGGCGCATCCGCGGTCTGGACGATGGACATCGCGCCGCCCTCCTCGACCTTGGAGGACGGCAGCGCCAGCCGGAGCGTCACCCGGTAGGGCTTGGCCGGATTGTCGGAGTAATCGAAGCCGGTCGTGACGACGAAGTAGCGTTTGTCTATGTCTTTGAGCTGGCAGCCGCCGAGGAGCGAGCCGCCTATCACCAGCGCCGTGATGCCCGCGACGCAGGACAGCAGCCTTCTTGCGCTCATGATCGCTAATCACCGCCTTGTCGCTGCAGCGCTTGTTTTCGCTGGAGCCCTTTTTTTTGCATGAAGACGAACAGAAGCATCAGTACAACCAACGCCGTCTCGACAAAAAAACGCATGACCAGCCAGATCTCCGCCGCCAGCTTGTTGACCAGGTCATTGGTAAAGTATGCATAAGCGAAGGTGAGGCAGGTAAGCGTCAAGCATATCCACCAGTTGATGCGCGGGACGTTGACCTCGTCCGTCGCGGGCGGATACTTTTTGAAGCAAGCTTTGAAAAACTCCATGCCGGTATGCCAGGTGTTCATGACGAACAGCAGCGACAAAAACGTATAAAGCAGCAAAAACAGGTAAAGCACGCGCTGAATGAAGCCGTACTTCATCATCAGCGTGTCCGTCGTCACGCTCCATACATACAAGTAATCGCCGACGGCCTGGGTGCCGTGGAGGCCGATCGGCACGAAGAAGGACACAAGCAGAAAAAACGTGCCGACGATCGGAATCATCCAGCGAAAGCGAAACTTGAGATCGCGCGGATTGAGACGGTTGAACAGCGTAATATTCAGATGTCCGGAAAACACAAAGGTGGCTGCAAAAAAGCAAATGGCGGAAGGCGGCTGGCGGATGCCCCCGGTGGCGACGAGCCGGATGGCGTCCCAGTTAAGCCAAGGGCTGAACAGGGCCTTGAGCAAGATCCAGATGATGATCGGCGTGCACACGATGAGGAGCACCTCGTGCGTGAACTGGACCGAACGCGATGAGCGCGTCGCGGCCCACAGCGAGGCGAGCGCCATGATCGCCAGGTTGAGATAGGCGCTCGCCTCCGGATCGAAGAAGATGCCGATCGTATTGGAATAGGAGAACAGGACGATGATGCCCGCGCTGGCCCAGGTGACGACACCGATGATATTCAGGATGTTGGCGATCCAGACAGGCATGAACAGTCTGTAGATCTCGGGTAGTCCGAGGCCGGGGAAGCGCTGAAAGCAAGCCGAAGTAATATAGCTGTACAGCGTCCCGCATACGATGGCGAGCGGGAACGACGATACGGCCCCTCCGAACCGATGGTTGATCAGCACAAAGGGGACGAGCACCATGATATTGATCATACCGACGTAAAAGACGTGGTAGTAGTAGTACCGAATCATCGAAGATTCTCCCCCCTCTTGTTCCCCGTGTTATGAGTTGTTGCCGCTCGCCTTTCCCGCTTTGCTCTGGAACAGCGCAAAATAGGGCTCGCCGAAGCTGCGCATATTGCACAGGTACACAACCATTACGAACAGGGCGACGACGACGCCGACGAGTCCGGCGAAGACGGATATCGCGACGAACGCGTACTTCAGGATGCGGATGAAATAGCTGAACGTGGAGTTGGGCAGGACGAAGCTGGAGATTGCGACGACCGATGTGACGATAATCATGATGCTGCTCACGAGCCCCGCCTGCTGGGCGGCTTGGCCCAAAATAAGCCCGCCCACCGTCGCCGCCGTCGAGCCGACTGTCCGGGGCAGGCGCAGGCTGGCTTCGATAAGCGCTTCGATCATGAACAGCATGAGCAGCACCTCGATGAACGAGGGATAGGGCACGGCCGCGCGGCTGCCGTCGATCGTGAATGCCAGCTGAATTCTGAACACCTCCGGATTGTAGGACACGATCGAGATATAAAGCGCGGGCAGCGTGAGTGTCAGCAGCATCGCGACATAGCGCAGACCGACCAGAAAGCGGCTCATAAACGTCGGCTCGTACAGATCGTCCATGGCGTACATGAAGTCGAAGAAATGGACGGGGAGAAGCACGGCGAAGCGGCTGCCGTCCAGCAGGACGGCGAGCTTGCCTTTGTTCAGATGCGTACACAGACGATCCGGGCGCTCCGTAATTTGCGTGATCGGGAACAGGCGATACTTGGCGTGCGACAGCTGCTTGGAGAGCTGGCCCGCCGACATGAGGAGGCCTTTGTCGATTTGCTCGAGCCGCCGCCGTACTTCCTTCAGCGTCGTCTCGTTGCGTTTCGTCCGGTCGTAGATCAGCGCGAGCTTGGATTTGGACAAGTTATTCGGATCGAAGTCCTCGACGGACAGATCGGGCGTATTGTACATATTGCGCACCAGCATCATGTTGAAGTCGAGATTTTCCGTAAAAGCCGCCTGCGGCCCCTGCAGCGATACTTCGACCTTCGTCTCCTCTGGCGTGATCTGCAGCATTCGAATCGCGCGATATACGTACACTTCGCCTTCATAGGCGATCAGCGTATGCCCTTTGAGCAGGTACCCGCTCCATTGATCCGATGCGATACCTCGGAAAAAGGAGTTGCTCGAATGCAGCATGCGGCGGAACTCATCCGGATCGAACCGATAGGTGAAGGGCTTGAGAACGTACTCGTTCAGCTGGAACAAATCGACCATGCCCGGGAACAGCGCGATCTCCAGCCTGGCGTAGCCGTTGTCCATCATATCCGTCGCGAGATCCGCCGGATCGCCGAGCATTTCTTTAATTTGCTCAATCAAGCTCGCCGTCCCCTTTCATTTCCTTTCCGCTTAGATTGCCCTGATTCTGGGAATCCATTCGGACTTGCCTGCCGCCGTCTCACCGGCAGCGCAGATGCCGAATACAGGCAATCGGAGATGCTTTTGGCCGGCCACTCTGGTAAAATGGGTAGGATTTGTCGGGAGGATGCATGTCCGTCGGCGTGAGTTCAAGGAGGAATGGAAATGTTGAGATCGGACGGAAGAGAGCGCGGCGAGCTCAGACCGCTGACCGTCGTGCTGAATCCGAATAAATACGCCGAAGGCTCGGTGCAGATCGAGATGGGCGATACGAAGGTGCTGGTCACGGCCACGGTAGAGGAGCGCGTGCCGCCGTTCATGAAGGGGCAGGGCAGAGGCTGGGTGACGGCGGAATATTCGATGCTGCCGCGCGCGACGCACTCGCGCAACCAGCGGGAGTCCGTGAAGGGCAAGCAGGTCGGGCGCACGATGGAGATTCAGCGCCTGATCGGCCGGGCGCTCCGCTCCGTCGTCAAGCTCGAGGCGCTCGGCGAGCGCACGATCACGCTGGATTGCGACGTGCTGCAGGCGGACGGCGGCACGCGGACAACCTCGATCACCGGCGCGTTCATCGCGCTCGCGCTCGCCGTTCACAAGCTGTCGGCAGTGCACGCGTTCGCGACGTATCCGCTCACGGACTATCTGGCTTCCGTCAGCGTCGGCGTGCTGGGCGGGGAGACGCTGCTCGACCTGAATTATGCCGAGGATTCCAAGGCCAAGGTCGACATGAACGTCGTCATGACGGGCGCAGGCGCATTCGTCGAGGTGCAGGGGACGGGCGAGGAGCAGCCGTTCTCCCGTGCGGAGCTGGACGGCATGCTCGGACTCGCGGAGTCGGGCATCGCGCAGCTGATCGAGCGGCAGCGCGAGACGCTGGGCGAGGCGGGCGCCCGGATCGGGACGGTGCGCGCATGAGGCTCGCGGCGGGCGACACGCTGCTCATCGCGACGCGCAACAAGGGCAAGACGGCGGAGTTCAGAGCCGCCTTCGCCGCGCTCGGCGTTCAGGTCGCGGACCTGAACGAATACGAGGGCGGACGGGACATCCCGGACATCGTCGAGGATGGCGATACGTTCGAGGCCAACGCCACGATCAAGGCGAAGGCCGTATCCGACGCGACGGGCCTGCCCGCGCTGGCGGACGACTCGGGCCTCGTCGTCGACGCGCTCGGCGGCGCGCCCGGGGTGTACTCCGCCCGCTATGCGGGCGAAGGCGCGAGCGACGCGGACAACAACGCGAAGCTGCTCCGCGAGCTTGAGGCGGCCGGCGCATCCGTGGCCGGGGCGGATGCGCCTGGTGTGCCCGCTCCGCTCAGCACAGCCCGCTTCGTCAGCTGCCTCGTCATCTACAAGCCGGGCGGCGATACGCTGAGCGCCGAAGGGACCGTCGAAGGCTATGTTACGGGCGCCCCGCGGGGCGCAGGCGGCTTCGGCTACGACCCGCTGTTCTGGCTGCCCGCGCAGGGCCGGTCGATGGCGGAGCTGTCCGTTGCCGACAAAAATGCGATCAGCCACCGGGGGCAGGCGCTTGCGGAGCTGCTGCGGCAGCTGGAGCGGAGCTAGCATGCTTCTGTCGTAGCTGCGCCCGATGGGCGCACGAATAGATTTTGCTTGGAGACACTCGACGAACCCTTCGCGGTTCGTCGGGTGTTTTTTTTCGTCGCCAGAATATATAGCTTTTGGGCGAGGTCAGGATGTGCTGCAAGCGAGAAAACCACCGCTACAGGAGCGGAGAGTGTGCAGGAACGCGCTGCAAGCGAGAAACGCGCGGCTACAGGCGCGAGCGCCCGCTGCAAGCGAGAAAACCACCGCTACAGAAGCGACGAGTACGCCGGACCGTGCTGCAAGCGAGAAACGCGCGGCTACAGGAGCGAGCGCCCGTCGTAAGCGAGAAAACTGCCGTGTGCCGGACATGCGCCCGGTATCTCGGCATCTCCGGACAAAGCGCAGCTTTTGCGCGTTTTTTTGTAGCCTTCACCATTGATATGTATCATTTTTAGTTGCATTTACAAATTTTAAATGCGCTTGCAACTCTGTAAGATGAAGTCATTGGTACAGCATCATGGCAAGCAGGAGGGGTGATCGTGGCGCAAATGTCCACGCGGACGGAAGACGTATTGCTGACCAAAAACAGCAATGTCGTCGTCAGATTTATCAGGCAGTGGGACATTCAATTGATGGTATGGCCCGCACTCGTGCTCATCTTTATTTTCAGCTACCTTCCGATGTACGGCATTATTACGGCATTCAAAGAGTACAACGTGCTCGTCGGCATGAATGCCAGTCCATGGGTCGGATTGCAGCATTTCCGGGATTTCTTCAACAGCCCCGACTTCAACCGCATCATGCGCAATACGATCGTCATCTCGTCGCTCAAGCTGCTGATCGGCTTCCCGGCGCCGATCTTCCTGGCGCTCATGCTGAACGAGGTCAAGAACCGGTACTTCAAGAACTTCGTCCAGAGCATCACCTACTTGCCGTTCTTCATCTCGTGGGTCATCGTGACCGGGCTCGTCATCTCGATGCTGTCCGTCGACAACGGCAGCATCAATATCGCGCTCGAGCGGGTGGGTGCGATCGACGGACCCCTGAACTGGCTGTCGATCAAGGAATACTTCTGGGCGATTCTGATCACGACGAACGTATGGAAGGACATCGGCTTCAACTCCATTGTCTTCATCGCCGCCATCGCCGGCGTCGACCCGCATTTGTACGAGGCGGCCGAGATGGACGGGGCGGGACGGATCAAGCGCATCTTCCTGATCACGCTGCCCGGCATCATGCCCGTCGTCGTCATCTTCCTGGTGCTCGCCATCGGCAATCTGCTCAATGCGGGCTTCGAAGACATCCTCCTGCTGTCCAAAAATCCGATCCTCTGGAAAGTATCCGACGTCATCGATACGTACGTCTACCGGAACGGAATCGAGAACATGCGGTACTCGTTCGCCACGGCGATCGGCCTGTTCAAAGCCGTCATCAACGTCGTGCTGCTCGTGCTGGCCAACAGGCTCGCGCGGCGCTGGGGGAGCAGCCTATGGTAATCGACATTACGCGCCCGGGAGGCATCGGACTGCATGAATAGGCTATCGCTCGGCGACCGGTCATTTACGATATTCATTTATACAGCGCTCGCGCTGCTTGCATTCTCCTGCTTCTATCCGTTCTGGAATGCGCTTGTCATCTCGCTCAATACGGGCTCGGACACCTCGCTGGGGGGCGTGACCTTCTGGCCGCGGGACTTCACTTGGGAGAACTATCGCATCATCTTCAAAAACGACAACCTGCTGGGCGCCTTCGGCATCTCCGTCGCCCGGACGGTGCTCGGCACGCTTACCTCCATCTTCGCGACCTCGCTGCTTGCCTACGGCATGACCGTGCCGGGATTGATGGGGCGCAAATATTACATGGTCTTCTTCGTCGTCACGATGTATTTCGGCGGCGGGCTGATCCCGACCTTCATTCTGATCAACAACCTGCATCTGATGGACAAATTTCTCGTGTACATCATTCCTTCGATGATCAATGTGTGGAACATGATTATTTTCCGGACATTTTTCAAAGGATTGCCCGACGGCTTGCAGGAGGCGGCCAAGATCGACGGCTGCGGACCTTGGCAGACTTACTTCCGCATCGTGCTGCCGCTGTCGGGGCCGGTGCTCGCCACGCTGTCGCTGTTCACGGCCATCTATCACTGGAACGAATGGTTTTACGCCGCGATCTACATCCAGACGGATGCGCTCCGCCCGATCCAGGCGGTGCTCAGGCAGATTTTGTATTCGAACATCGTGTCCCAGAACGTCTCTAATCTCGATGCGGGCTCCGTGGCCGCCATGGCCCGCATGCAGCAGGTCACGAGCAAGTCGCTGTCCAACGCGATCATGATGGTCGCCACGATTCCGATCATCCTCGTCTATCCGTTCCTCCAGCGCTTTTTCGTCAAGGGCGTGCTGGTCGGATCGCTCAAGGAGTAGTGCCCGGCTTGCGGGCCGCCTTATGGAAGGGTATAAAGCTTTGCGCTTTAACCATATATGCAATTATTATTTAGGAGAGAGGGGCTTTAACAGAATGTCGAAGATCAAAAAAGCTTGGCTGGGCTCCGCAGCCGGCGCGCTCGTGCTGGCTACCGTTCTGGCCGGCTGCGCGGGCGGCAGCAAGAACAACAATGCTCAAGGCTCCGCATCGGCGTCCCCTGCGCCGTCCGCTGCCGCGACTGGCTCGGGCAGCGCCTCGGCGCCTGCCGGGACCGGCTGGGAATTCGGCTCCGAGCCGCTGACCGTGTCGCTCTACGGCCACTATGACTGGTATGCCGCGCCGCCCTGGGGCGAGGACGAGTCGTCCAAGTGGATCAGGGACAACAAGAAGCTGACGATGAACTTCATCCCGTCGGCCAACAACTCCAAGCAAAAGCTGACGACGATGATGTCCACCAAAGAACTGCCGGACGTCATCTGGCTCGACCGGGGCTCCGCGGAATACGAGATGCTGCGCAAGGGCGGCATGCTCGTCGCGCTCGACGAATACATGGAGAAGTATCCGAATCTCAGAACGTATCTGATGAAAGAAACGGCGAACCTCCTGCGTGCCGAGGACGGAAAGCTGTACCAGTTCCCGAACTGGTATACGAACAAGGACAAGCCGATCGGCAATGCCGGCTATGTCGTCAACAAAAAAATCTACGAGGAGCTCGGCTCGCCGAAGCTTGAGACGACCGACGATCTGTACAATTACCTGAAGTCCGTCAAGGAGAAGTACGGCAACGCGATCGTGCCGTTCGAGCCCGACCAGACGATCGACGGCCAAGGTCTCGACGTGCTGTACTCCGCATTCGGCGAGGGCGCGCTGAACCGCTGGGTCGGCAACCGCTCCTATCCGCAGGGCGACAAGCTGACGTCCATCTTCAAGGACCCGGTATACCGCGAGTCCATGCAGTACGCCGCCAAGCTGTTCCGCGAAGGCTTGATGTCGCAGGATGCGATGACGCAGACCCGCGACCAGATCAAGGAGAAGATTCTGAACGGCAAGGTAGCCGTCTACGCATGCAGCAATCCGACGGAATTCGCCCCGGAAGGCCACGAGAAGCTCAAGGAAAAAGATCCGAACGCCGGCTACTTCATGATCAAGCCGATCGCGAAGCCGGGTCTCGATCGGAGCAAGATCTATCCGGGCACGTACGCGACGCTCGGCTGGAACGTCGCCGTCATCACGAAGTCGGCCAAAGATCCCGAGAAAGTGTTCGCGATGCTCGACTGGATGACCGGTCCCGAAGGCACGTCCGTGCTGCACTGGGGCCCTCCCGGCAAGTACTGGGAAGGCGTGCAGGCCGACGGCATCACACCGGTGTTCAAGGATACGTACTGGCAAGACTCGAAGGGGCTCGCAGAGCTGCAGACGACCACGGGCCAACTGCAGTGGGTGGGCAACACGGTATTCCAGGATAAGGTCAAGGCGCAGTATGAAGATACGCTGCCCGACGACAAGCGCAGTTGGCAGCTCAAGTATCAGTACCAGATTACCTGGCCGTCCTCTGCGGATGCGACCGAGTATGCCAACCTGATGCCGGCCAAAAACAGCGATGCCGGTATCGCGCAGACGGCTGTCGAAGATATTTACAAAGAATCCCGCGCCGCAGCGCTGTACGCGAAGAGCGACGACGAAGTAATCAAGATTATGGACCAGGCGGACTCCGATGCAATGGCGGTAGGCTACCAGAAGTTCCTCGATTACCAGACCGAGAGATGGCAGCGCAACCTGAAGATCATGAAGGGCGAATAAACGTCATTCCCAGGCTATAGGGCAGGAGAGTATACTTAACGGTATACTCTCCTTTTTCACAGAACGGAGGCGGCGGACGATGTACCGAATCTTGCTGGCGGACGACGATATTCTGGATCTGGAGGGCATGAAGACGTTCATTCCCTGGCGGGACCTCGGCATGGAAGTCGCCGGTACCGCGAACAACGGGTTCGCGGCGCTGGAGATTCTCGAGCGCGAGCCCGTGGACGTGCTGGTCAGCGATATTCGCATGCCGAACATGACGGGGCTGGAGCTGGCGAAGCGCGCCAGGGAGAAGCGGGCGAACCTGCGCGTCATTTTCGTCAGCGGCCACCAGGACTTCCAATATGCGAAGCAGGCGATGTCGCTCAATGCGTTCGGCTATGTGCTCAAGCCGATGGACGATCGGGAGCTGGTCGGCGCGCTGCTGGACGTCAAGCGGGAGCTCGATTCGGAGCGGACCCGGCACGAAAAGGAAGAAACGTACCGTCAGCTCGTACCGGCCGCCAAAAACGACTATTTGCTGCGCCTGCTTGAATCCGAGCCGGATTCGGCGGACTCCGCCGCGCTGCGCCGGCAATTTTGCACGGACGACTGGGACTGGCCGCTGCGCGTCTACGTCGTCGAGATCGACGACTACGCATCGAAGCTGGGCCAGTATGCGCCGGAGGCGCGCAAGGCCGCGCTCAGTCAGCTGGAGAAGCTGCTGATCGGCGGCATGAACGCGCGGGGCGTCGATCAGATCTGCAAGCTGTCGAAGACGCGATGTGCCGTGCTCGCGAACGCGCGGCGCGAGGAGGAGCTGTTCGGTCCGTTCATGGCCGGCGTACGGCAGACGCTCCCGTTCACGCTGACGATCGGCACGGGCGTCTCGGCATCGTGCTCCGCGGAGCTGCAGCATGCCTATGGAGAGGCGCTGGCGGCGCTCGATCAGAAGATGCTGCGCGGCAAGGACCGGATATTGGCGTACGAGGCAAGCGTCAGCAGCGAGCTGAAGGATCTGAGGGATCTCGACCGGCATCTCGAAGCGATGATGCTGGCGGTGTCGGCGTACGATCTGGTGCGGATTCACGACGAGCTGTCCCATGTATTTCAGCTGGTGTCCCAATACGGCTCCCGCATTACGATCCGTCACTTCGCCATGTACGTGCTGATGAAGATGAACGAGCAGCTGCGGTCGGCGAACGAGGATCTGTACAAGCTGCTCGGTCTGGAGCTTAAAAATCTGGAGATTCTGCTCGAGTTCGAGACGATCGGCGACATTCACGCCTGGCTCCGCAGGCGCGTCTTCGAGCTGTCGGAGACGATCCAGGCGAAGCGTCACTCCAAAAACGGCAAGCTGGTGCAGAGCGTCGTCGAAGATATCCGCAGCCGGCTGGACGAGAACATTACGCTGCGGGACGTCGCGGAGCGGTTTTCCTTTTCACCGAACTATCTGGGCCTGCTGTTCAAGGAGGAGACGTCCCGCAACTTCAGCGAGTACGTCGTGGATCTGCGCATGGAGAAGGCGCAGCAGCTGCTAACGACGACAAAGCTCAAAATATACGAGGTTGCAGATCGGGTGGGCTATCGCTACCTCCCTTATTTTAGCCGCCAATTCAAAGAAACGACCGGCATGACGCCGCTCGAATACCGGAGAAAGCACTAAGCCCCGCGCAGGAGGAGCAGCCAACTTGAACGCGTCTCTGTCTACTGGCAAATCGTATATCCCGTTCGGCTACAAGCTGATGCTGTCCTACGCGGCGTTCATCATGATCCCGGTTCTCCTCGTCGGCTATGCGGCCAATTCGATCTTCGTCGGCTCGGTCAGGGAGCAGACCCGCACCGCGATCCAGGGCACGCTTCGGCAGATGAGCGACAATATCGCCTATCAGCTGGGAGACATCCGGCGCATCTCGGATATGCTGTATCTCGACAATGCGCTGGCCGATATTTTGTACAACTACGACGAAGGCTTCATCACCTACCAGAATACGCGCAGCTACATCATCCCGAGGCTCGAGACGATGCTGAACGCGACGGGCAACAAGGTGTGGATCTCCCTGTACCTTCACAACGACAGATTCAAGGAGATCTACAACGACTACGGCGGGCTCGATCCGCTCCTGTCCAACAAGCGGCTGTTCGATATTTATCACATCGGGCGCATCGAGGACAAGGCGTGGTACTGGAACTATCCGGAGGAGCGCTTCGGAGAGACGCATCAATGGATGCAGATCGAGGACGATATCGCGCACCACCGCATTTCGTTTCTGAGGAGAATTTTGAATTACAGCCGCTACGAGCCCAGCGAGATCGCTTTTTTGCGGATCAGCATCCATCTGTCCGACATATTGCAGAGCCTGGACTACCGCAAGATCGGCAACGGCTCAACCTTGTATATTACCAACGAGAGCGATCGCATCATCAGTCTGTCCGGGCAAACGGCGCTGAAGGAAGGCGATCGTCTGGACCCTGCGCCGCTGGACAAGCATTTGCTGATCGAGCATCCCTTCCCGGGCGATACGGGCTGGACGATCAAGGCGCTGGTGAGCAATTCGATCATCGAGAAAAACTCGGCCAAGGTTCACCGGCTTACGATTTTTGTCTGCCTGGTCAGCTTCGTTACGTTTGCGCTCGCCGCCATCTTCGTGTCCAGATACTTTTCGAGACGCGTTCAGAAGATCGTCTCCGTCGCGGATGCGTTCCAGGAGGGGGACTTCCACAAGCGCATCAACTTCAAGGGCAACGACGAATTCACGCAGATCGGGAGCGCGCTCAACGAGATGGGACACAACATCGGGAGCCTGATCCGGGAAGTGTACGTCAAGGATGTGCAAAAAAAAGAGGCGGAGCTGGTCTCGCTGCAGGCGCAGATCAACCCGCACTTCCTATATAATACGCTCTCGTCCATCAGCAGGCTGGCCAAGTTCGGCGAGGTGGACAAGCTGCACCGCATGGTGCTCGATCTGGCGACGTTCTACAGGCTGTCGCTCTCCGACGGCAAGTACTTCATCCCGGTCTGGCAGGAGCTCGAGCAGGCGCGCGCCTATGTCGATATTCAGAAAATCAAAAACGGCGAGCTGATGGACGTCCTGTACGATATCGACCCTGCGATCGCCCCGTATTCCATGATCAAGCTCACGCTGCAGCCGTTCATCGAGAACGTCCTCGAGCACGGATGGCGCGGAGACCGGATCACGATCCGGCTGACCGGCCGTCTCGAGCAGGGCAATCTGGTGTTCCGGATCATCGACGACGGCGTCGGCTTCAGGGCCGACACGATCAGGCGGATATTCGCCGCGGACGATACGTCGAAGGCCGGCTACGGCGTACGCAATGTCGATCAGCGCATCAAGCTGCATTACGGCCAGGCGTTCGGCGTCTCGATCGGCAGCCGGCCGGGCATCGGCGCGACGATCCGCATCGTATTCCCGGCGACCCGCGGCGCCGGCGGCCGGGAAGCCTGACCCGGATTCGGATGACTGCGCCAGAGCAGGCCGCACCTCCAGCGCGGAGATGCGGCCTGCTCTCGCTGCTTAATACGGTTATACGATGCGGACCTTGTATGCGCGGAGCCAGTAGTCGACCTGCAGCAGATAGGCAAACAGCTGCGGACCGCTCATGAGCTGGCCGAACCAGGGCAGGTTGGTGCTCGCGTCCGCCGTTTCGGCGATTTGCCGGACTTTGTGCCTGTCGATCAGCTGCAGCAGCGGGGACGACGCATCGTCGAGCCGCTCCAGCAGGCGGTTCTTGACGGCGGCGAGGTAGTTCGGGTTGTGCGTTTTCGGATAAGGGCTCTTCTTGCGGTAGAGCACGTCGTGCGGCAGGACGCCCTCGAGCGATTTGCGCAGAATGCCCTTCTCCCGGTCGCCCGCCTGCTTGATGCGCCACGGCACGTTGAATACGTAATCGACGAGCCGATGATCGCAATAGGGCACGCGCACCTCGAGACCGGCGGCCATGCTCATCCGGTCCTTGCGGTCGAGCAGCGTCGGCATGAAGCGGGTGATGTTCAGGTAGGACATGCGGCGCATCAGCTGCTGGCTCTCGTCCTCTCCAGGCAGCGCAGGCACCTCAGCGACGGCCTGGGCGTACCGGTCGGTCACATATTGCTGCGGACGGATCGCCGACAGCAGCTCCGGCGACAGGATGCTCTCGCGCAGTTCGACGGACAGCGACCACGGGAAGGTGCCGGCTTCGAGCGCTTCCTTGCGGTGGAACCAAGGGTAGCCGCCGAACACTTCGTCGGCGGCTTCGCCGGATACGGCGACGGTCGCGCCCTTCTTGATCTCGCGGCAGAACAAGTACAGGGAGGCGTCGATGTCGGCCATGCCGGGATAGTCCTTGGCTCTCACCGCAGTCTCCAGCGCGTCTGCGAGCTCGGGCGTATCGAACTGAATCGGATGATGGTTCGTCCGCAGATGCTCCACCATACGCGCGATCCACGGCGCGTCCGCGTTGGGCTGGAAGTCGTGCGCCTTGAAGTGCTTGTCGTTGTCGACATAGTCGACCGAGTACGTATCGACGTTGCCCTGGCCCGTGCGGTCGTAATAAGCGACGGCCAGCGCGGTCAGCGCGCTCGAGTCGAGGCCGCCCGACAGCAGCGTACAGACGGGCACGTCGGAGGCGAGCTGGCGCTCGAGCGTATCGGCCAGCAGCTCGCCGATGCGGGCAGCGGTGGCGGCTTCGTCGTCTTCGTGCTCCCGGCTCTCAAGCTGCCAGTACGTCCGTATGCGCGCGCCGTCACGGTCGTAGGAGAGCGTCTGGCCGGGCTTCAGCTCGGACATGCCGCGCCAGACGCCGTGACCGGGCGTCCGCGCCGGACCGAGCACGAACAGCTCGGCGAGCCCTTCGCCGTCGATCTCCGGCGCGACGTCCGGATGCGCCAGGATCGCCTTGGGCTCCGAGCCGAACAGCAGCCGGCCCGCCTCCAGCCGGTAGAACAGCGGCTTGACGCCGAGTCTGTCGCGCGCCATGAACAGCCGCTGCTCGAGCGAATGCCAGACGGCGAACGCGAAGATGCCGTTGAGCCGGTCCACGCATGCCGGTCCCCACTCCACGTATGCTTGCAGCAGCACCTCGGTATCGCAGTTCGTCTTGAACACGTAGCCTAGCGCCTGCAGCTCCCGCTTGAGCTCGGGCGCATTGTATAATTCTCCGTTATAGACGAGGACGCAATCGTGGTCCTCCGCTTCCTTGGACGGACGCACCATCGGCTGCGCGCCGTTCTCCGGGTCCATGACGGACAAGCGGCGGTGTCCGAACGCGCAGTGCCGGGACAGCCACGTGCCAGAGGCATCGGGGCCGCGCAGCTCCAGCGTCTCCGTCATGCGCTCGAGCACGTCGGCCTGCTGCGTCAAGTCCCGATTCCAATCGATCCAGCCTGTTATTCCGCACATGGCTAATCGCAACCTCCCCGTTGTATGTGCCTGGCTGCCTGCGAATGGGGCAGAACCAATCAAAGGATGTGTATGCGGATTTTCGAGTAAAATGTCTGTCCTTGCGGAAAATAAGGACGGCGCCCGAAAGGAGTTGGATGCGGCCATGTTGACGGTGAGGAACGCCGCCTTTCGCAGAGTGCTGGCAAGAGGCGCGCAGCTGTACGGCGAGGTGGAGGTGCTGACCGATCACCCCAGGGCCTCCCGGCTCCTCGCGTACTTCCGCAAAGAGGAGGACGGCAGATTGCAGCTCGTGCGCATCATGCGCGAGGATGCCGATCCGGCCGCCGACGCCGCTGAGGGCGGCGCCTTCACGGCTGTCGCAGACGTCACGGAGCTGATGTTCAGCGGACCGGATCATGCTGCGGGTGAGGACAGGCATGTGTTCGGCAGGCAGATCGCCGCGATCGGCGAAGTGCGCGAGGCGCTCGAGCGACATTTGTAAAGAGGGGTTAGCCGTATCGGAAGGAGGGGAAAACGAATGTCGGGCAAACGCAAGAAAAACAAAGGGAACAGCTATGCCGAGCGCGGAGAGGAATTCGCCGAGGCGGTCATCAAGTCTACGGAAGGCAACCATCCGGCGCAGAACGCGCCTGCGACGCCGCACAATCGTTGAATCAGGACTGGTGAGTGCAACTTGGCGTCCATGCTTTTCGTCTTATTTTCCATCATAGGAAAATAAGGGAGCATTCGGCATGGGATTGATGTGGAGAGGCAATCGGACAGCGCGGCGGATAGGGATCGCCGCGCTGCTCGTCATGGCGCCGGTCTGGCTGTCGGCCTGCGGCGCGAAGGAAGATGCCCGTACGGCTGTGGACAGCGCTTGGTCGGCATCCATGGTGCTGCTGCCTGATGAAGGCGCGAGTCCGACGGCCGCTGCAGGCTCGCCGGGGCAGGAGAGCGCCGGGCAAGCTCCGGAGGCGGGGCAGGCTTCGGCATCGCCGCCGGCCTTGCCGGCGGCAGAGCAGGGAGCCGCGCGCACGGTCACGTTCGCGGGTGCGGACGGGGCGGAGGTGACGCTGCCCTTGATCGGCGTCCCGACGGATTACGGCGTGGATATGGGCGGCGGTCCGCCCTCGTTGCTCCCTGCGGCGGAGCTTGCTGCGCAAGCGGTCGTCGTGCCTGCCGATCAGGCAGGGGAGCTGGCGCTATTCTGGATGAATCTCGGATATGAAGATCGCGGGTTCATGATGCTGGCGCCGAAGGGATGGAGCGTCCGTGGCAGCGTCGGCGCGAACGGCTCGTTCGGCATGCATGCGGAGCATCCGTCCGACGCCGGACAGTTCCTCGATACGATCGATACGGCAGGCGGCTGCCAGGGATGCGCGATCGCCAATATCGGGGCTTACTTCCCGGATCTGGCGAAGTGGGCTGAGGAGCAGGGCTTCACGCCCGATCGGCCGATGGACTACCTGAAGACGCGCGACATCGGCGAGCGGATGATCGAGTTCGAGCAGTCGCACGAACCTGCGGCGGATGGCTACGGCGTGCTGGGCGCGGCGTACGAGGAGCACGAGGGAGGCGCCTTGTTCCGCACCGCGAGGACAGGATACGCGCAGGATGGGCGCGCGCTCGCCGAGACGATGATCGCTTATTACGAGTGGATGTATGCGGACAAATAATAATGAAGAGACGCCGGGAGCGGCTTATGCCGCCCGCCGGCGTCTTCGCGTTCATGCGGCTTACTTCAGCGCGGTCAGAATGACGCCGACGGTGATGAGTCCGATGCCGATGCCGTTCAGCAGCGTGATTTTCTCGCCGAGGAACAGGAAAGCCAGCAGCGCCGCGATGACGACGCTCAGCTTGTCCACCGGACCGACCTGCGCGACCTTGCCGTATTTGAGCGCGAGAAAATAGAACATCCAGGATACCGCTCCGGCTACGCCGCTCAGTGCGACGAACGAGAGCGCTTTTTTGTGCCCCCAGACCGTACCGAGCTCGGCCCATTTGCCCTGCACGACGACGACGCCGAGCATGAATACCGCCATGATGACGGAGCGCATCGCAGTCGCGGCGTTCGAGTCGATGTTTTGCAGTCCGATCTTGCCGAATATCGCGACCAGTGCGGCGGCCAAGGCCGAGAGCAATGCGTAGATGAGCCACAAGCCCATATTGATAATAACTCCTTTCCAGGTACCTTCGCACACTGGGACATCGCCGTCACAACCGCAGGCTATCGGTGTTATAATGGATCATAAAACAGCATGAACGGATATGTTCCGGCAGCATGGAGGCAGACGGCTTTGGCACATTTGTACTTTAAGTATGGCACAATGAACAGCGGCAAGTCGATCGAAATCATCAAGGTCGCCCACAACTACGAGGAGCAGGGCAAACGCGTGCTGCTGTTCACGCCGGCCATCGATACCCGCATCGGAGAAAACCTCGTCGGCTCGCGCACGGGCATGACCCGTCCGGCGATTCCGGTGCACGGCGATACCGATCTGTTCGAGCGCGTCCGGCAGGAGCAGAGCGGCGACGGCCCGCGCATATACTGTGTGCTTGTGGACGAGGCGCAATTCCTGAGCAAGCGGCAGGTGCTGGAGCTCACCTACATCGTCGACGAGCTGGACATCCCGGTCATGGCGTTCGGCCTCAAGAACGATTTTCGCAACGAGCTGTTCGAAGGCAGCTACAACCTGCTCGTCAATGCCGACAAGATCGAAGAGATCAAGACGATCTGCTGGCACTGCGACCGCAAGGCGACGATGGTCGTCCGCTCGGTGAACGGCGTCCCGGTCAACGAAGGCGACCAGATTATGATCGGCGGCAACGACGATTACAAGCCTGTATGCCGCAGATGCTACCGCAAGACGTTTCAGGGCGGGCTCTGAGCGCCCGCCGCCTGCATTCGGCCCTCCGGCGTTTCCCATCGGGAAGCGCGGAGGGATTTTTGCGTGGAGCGCGGATCAATCCGGCAGGGCGCGGACTGCCAGAGATAGATGAAGCGGCCGATGGGTGAGCGTACGAAAAAAGACCGCGTGTCCTCTTCAAAGGACATGCGGTCTTTAAGCAATCATAGTTAAATTCGCGATAAGATGCGTCCCAAGAGGGATTCGAACCCCCGACCGCACGCTTAGAAGGCGTGTGCTCTATCCAGCTGAGCTATTGGGACACAGCTTGATTATATTACCACAGAAGGGGAGCATCGCTCAAGAGCAAATTTAAATTTTTACGAATCGTCGGTTGGCTGCAGCACCAGCATCTTGCTCATATGCCTGAACGGATGACCGTTGATTTCGATGCGCTTATCTTCCTCGAAGCCTAATCTCGCGTACAAGGCGTACGCTTGGTCCTTGTCGACATCGACGTTCAGCCCGATCCTGCCATATCCCCGGCGAGCGGCCTCCGCCTCCGCGTGGCCGATTAGCGTCTTGGCGCAGCCGCGACCGCGATAAGCCGGGAACACGGCCAGCGCGTCGATGTAATACTCGTCCGTGTCTGCCTCGCGTTCCTGCACGACGCCGTGAATGCCGGCGCCACTCAGCTTCTGCGCGACGGGCGCGTACAATGCCTCGGCCTCACCCCCGCCGTAGCACAGAATCGTGCCAGCCACTTCGTTGTCTCCGTCCGCGAGCAGTGCATGGCGCTCGGCGCTGAATCGGTTGCCGGGATTGCGATAGTACTCGGCGAGTCCCGCGAGCACCGCCTCTTCGGTCCGTCCGCCCGTGAGCCGCCAGGCGATATCGCCGATCGCCAGCAGCACGAGCCGCGATACGGCCTCGGCGTCCCCGCTGCCTGACTGTCTGATATGCATCTCCATTTCCCCCTTATACTTTTCGCAGAAATAAAAAAGCCTCTGCGGATACAGAGGCTCCCGGATCGCTATAGGTAGAGCGGATGAGGGGAATCGAATCCTCGTCTCAAGCCTGGGAATTTTATGTTTCCCGCCTGATCTATACTTAATACTGAAGTAAAATGCCTGAACAATCAAGAAGCTCCTATTTATTCCTCATCTTCGGGAATTACTCTGATCGCAGCGGATGCTATCGCTGTATCGGACCTTGTAGTAGTTATAATAATTGTACAAACCGAGCTGTGCGCTGGCGGCACGGGGCACGGTCTGGGCTTCGAACGTCTCGAGCGCGGTGGCGCTGACGTTGGACTGATTGCGGTAACCGAGAATTTGTCCGATATAGTAGCCCGGCAGACCCGAGCTTCGCCTCCATGTGAACAGCGAGCCCGGATAGTCGTACGATAGCCCTGTCCCGTTTGCATTCGGCTGAAATGCCGTTCGAGCATACGGTATGATCGTAACGGTCGTATCGCGGTTGACGGCCCACATCTGATTGATCGTCGACACGATCGCCCGCTTGGCCTGCACGAACTTCGTGCTGCCGCCGGATATCATGCTCGAAGTGACATCCAGCATGAAAACGACGTCGAGCGGATGGGATGGAAAATATTCAAAGCCGCGGCCTTCGCATCGATCTCGAGTGTCACGGTCGCGACGCAGTCGCACTCTTCCGACGATTCAAGCGTCGCGCCTTTAGAGATTCGAAGCAGGGCTGTATTGGAGACCGTGCCTCCCTGCCCCTGATTCAACGCGGCGTCGAACAGTATGGAGCTTCCCGAGCCGATTCAGTATCCCGGCGCAGCGGGATCGTCGATACGTAGTGATTTTAATATAGCCGTATAAAAACAGAAAAAGCCTTGCTAAGCAAGGCCTCGAATTCGTATGCGCATGGAGCGGGTGAAGGGAATCGAACCCTCGCCTCAAGCTTGGGAAGCTGGCGTTCTACCATTGAACTACACCCGCGTAGCAGTAGTATAATAGCACAGCTCGGCAGGTTTAAGCAACGCGCCGCTTTTTTATTTAAGCCGCCTTCATGATATAATTCGGTGAATCGGCCGGGATGCGTACGGCGGGCGGCAAGAGAGTGAGTTAGGAAGGGGTTCGCGGCGTGTCGGACTTCACGCAGGACAATCTGGTCTTGTTCCCCAAGACCTTGGACTACTATCAGATACAATTGACGCGGATGCTCGAGACGGAGCGCTACGGCGAAGCCAAGGGGCTGCTCGGTTTCCTACTGCAATGCGGCGGCGAAGCGGAACGCTATCATACCGAATGGCAGGCGCTGCTCGGATGGCTGGAGGCGGCTTTTCCGGAGGCGCTCGCGGACAACTCGCAGACGTTCGGGGCTGAGCACAACAGCGCTGACGAAGACGATGGCGACGACGACGTCGAGGCGGCGCTCAGGCAGCGGGTCGTCGACCGGGCGGCCGAAGATCCGGAATACGCCGGGCGCCTGATCTCGATTCTTGACGGCGACGAAGACCCGGAGCAGCAGCTGCTGGCGCTCGGCCAGCTGGCTTATCTGCCCGGTCCGGAAGTCGAAGCCGCGCTGCGGCGGTGGCTGTCCGAGCGCGAGCGTCATCCGCTCGTACAGTTCCGCGCCCTGCAGACGCTCCGCAGATTCGGGGCGACGGATACGGCGGCCGTGCTGCGGGACGGCGAGGAGCTGTTATTGGAGATCGATGCGACGCCGCTATCGTTCGAGGAGTTTCCGCCGGCCGTGCTGGAGGTGCTCGAGCGGCTGAGCCGGATGGCCGAGGTGTCGGATCCCGCGCTGTCCTACTTTGCGGACGAGATGTGGCGCGAGTGCGTGCAGGCGGCGTACGGCTCCAATGTGTTCAAGTGGATGATGGAGGCGGACGACGGCGCTACCGACCTGTGGGCGGCGGCTCTGCATCAGTATTTGCTGGAAAAACTCCATGGCCAAACCGGCGAAGAGTCGACGCGCGAGCAATACGGCATTACGGGAGAGTTGAGGTTCCGTTACGAGCAGGCGCTTCGCTGGCTTCGGAACTACGGGGCGGACAGGGTGTGAGAGGCGTGTTTTTGCCTTGAATTCCCGGTCCGGATTAGTCTATAATAGAATGGTTTATGTCAATCGGCCGCGTATGGCGGCAAGACGTCTTCGGAGGGATTGAATATTATGCAAGCAAAATGGGAAAAAATAGAGAAGAACGTCGGCGTTCTGGAAGTTGAGATCGACGAGGCTCAAGTAGCCGAAGCACTGGACAAAGCGTTTAAGAAAGTCATTCAAAAGGTAAACGTCCCCGGCTTCCGCAAGGGCAAAGTACCGCGCGTGATTTTCGAATCCCGCTTCGGCATCGAGAGCCTGTATCAGGATGCGATCGATATTCTGCTGCCGGGCGCTTACGGCGAAGCCGTCGAGCAGACGGGCATCGTGCCGGTCGACCGTCCCGAAGTGGATGTTGAGCAGTTCGGCAAGGGACAAGCGTTCAAGTTCAAGGCCAAGGTAACCGTGAAGCCCGAAGTCCAGCTGGGCGAGTACAAGGGCCTTGAGGCGCCTGCCGCCGATTCCGAAGTGAAGGAAGAAGAGATCGCGGCAGAGCTCGAGCGTCTGCAGAACCGCCATGCCGAGCTGGTCGTCGTCGACGAAGGCCCTGCGCAGAACGGCGACACGACGATCATCGATTTCGAAGGCTTCCTCGACGGCGAGCCGTTCGAAGGCGGCAAGGGCGAGCGCTATTCGCTCGAACTGGGCTCCGGCTCCTTCATCCCGGGCTTCGAGGAGCAAGTCGTCGGCCTGAACATCGCCGAGGACAAGGACATCAACGTCACGTTCCCGGAGAACTATCAAGCCGAGAACCTGGCCGGCAAGGAAGTCGTCTTCAAGGTCAAGCTGCATGAGATCAAGCGCAAGAGCCTGCCGGCGCTGGACGACGAATTCGCGAAGGACGTCAGCGAGTTCGACACGTTCGACGAATACAAAGCCGACCTGTCGAGTAAGCTGAAGGAGCGCAAGGAAAAGGAAGCCGAGGCCGCTAAGGAAAACGCCCTTATCGACAAGGCCGCCGAAGGCGCCGAGCTGGAGATTCCGTCCGCGATGATCGACACCGAAGTCGACAGCATGCTGAAGGACTTCGAGAGCCGTCTTCGCATGCAAGGCATGACGCTGGAGCTGTACTACCAGTTCAGCGGCCAGGACGAATCCGCGCTGAGAGATCAGATGCGCGCCGACGCCGAGAAGCGTGTCCGCAACAATCTCGTGCTCGAGGCGATCGCGAACGCCGAGAACCTGGAGATCTCCGAAGAGGAGCTGTCCGAGGAGCTGGACAATCTGTCCAAGATGTACAACCGCTCCGCTGACGAGCTTCGCACCATCTTCGGCTCCAACGGCTACATCGACACGCTGAACGCGGACCTCAAGGTTCGCAAGGCCGTCAAGTTCCTGGTGGAGAACAGCAAGACCGCATAATCGCCGATTCCGTTCCCCGACCCGGGGGAGGACAGGCATATATAGATGGGGCACGTGATCGTCACGTGCCTCATTTTTAACCCTACATAAGCGCCGGAGGCGCCCTTTGTTCGCCGACATGACATTCGGGTATGAACATGTTAGAATATTACCGACAAAGCTGAAGTCCATTTCAGAAAAGAGGTTGGCGCGTATGGCATTGGTCCCTATGGTCGTTGAACAGACCAACCGTGGAGAGCGGTCTTATGACATCTACTCGCGGTTGCTGAAGGACAGAATCATATTTCTAGGCAGTGCGATTGATGACGATGTCGCCAATCTCATCATGGCCCAACTGTTGTTCCTTGCCGCTGAAGACCCGGAGAAGGACATCCATCTTTACATTAATTCCCCCGGCGGTTCGGTGACGGCCGGCATGGGTATTTACGATACGATGCAGTATATCAAGCCTCCCGTGAGCACGATCTGCGTCGGCATGGCCGCGAGCATGGGTTCCCTGCTGCTGACGGCCGGTGCGCCGGGCAAGCGCTTCGCGCTTCCGAACAGCGAGATTATGATTCACCAGCCGCTCGGCGGCGTGCGCGGGCAGGCTTCCGATATCAAGATTCATGCTGATTGGATCGTCAAAACCAAGGAGAAGCTGAACAAGATCTACGTAGAACGGACCGGCCAGCCATATGAGAAGATCGAGCGGGACACCGACCGCGACAACTTCATGAGCGCCGACGAGGCGCAAGCCTATGGGCTGATCGACAAGGTCATCTCTTCTCCGACCAACGTATAAGGAGTGATTCCATGTTTAAGTTTAACGACGAGAAGGGCCAGCTGAAGTGTTCCTTCTGCGGCAAGTCGCAGGATCAGGTTCGCAAGCTGGTAGCCGGACCGGGCGTCTATATATGCGACGAGTGTATCGAGCTGTGCACGGAGATCGTAGAGGAGGAGCTCGGCCACGAGGAAGAGCTTGATCTGAAGGATATTCCGAAGCCGATCGAGATCCGCAACATTCTCGACCAGTATGTCATCGGCCAGGAGCAAGCGAAGAAGTCGCTCTCCGTCGCCGTCTACAATCACTACAAGCGCATCAACTCCCAGAGCAAGATCGAGGACGTCGAGCTGCAGAAGAGCAACATCATGCTCGTGGGTCCGACGGGTTCGGGCAAGACGCTGCTGGCGCAGACGATGGCCAAGATTCTGAACGTGCCGTTCGCGATCGCCGACGCCACTTCCTTGACGGAAGCGGGCTATGTGGGCGAGGACGTCGAGAATATCCTGCTCAAGCTGATCCAGGCTGCCGACTATGACGTTGAAAAGGCAGAGCGCGGCATCATCTACATCGATGAGATCGACAAGGTGGCGCGCAAATCCGAGAACCCGTCGATCACCCGCGACGTCTCGGGCGAGGGTGTGCAGCAGGCGCTGCTGAAGATTCTCGAAGGTACGGTCGCATCCGTACCTCCGCAGGGCGGCCGCAAGCATCCGCACCAGGAGTTCATCCAGATCGATACGACGAACATTCTGTTCCTGTGCGGCGGCGCATTCGACGGTCTTGAACAGATCATCAAGCGCCGGATCGGCAAGAAGGTCATCGGCTTCAGCGCCGCGCTCGAAGGCCAGAAGGAACTCAAGCCGGGCGAATATCTGTCGCTCGTGCAGCCCGAGGACCTGCTGAAGTTCGGCCTGATCCCCGAGTTCGTCGGCCGTCTGCCGGTCATCTCCTCGCTCGAGCCGCTCGACGAGGCTGCGCTCGTGCGCATTTTGTCCGAACCGAAGAATGCGCTCGTCAAGCAGTACCAGAAGCTGCTCGAGATGGACAACGTCAAGCTCGAGTTCGAGCAAGGCGCGCTCGAGGAGATTGCGCGCGAAGCGATCAAGCGCAACACGGGCGCCCGCGGTCTGCGCGCCATCATCGAGGGCATCATGCTCGAGGTGATGTACGAAGTGCCGTCCCGTGACGACGTCAATTCCTGCGTCATCACCGAGAAGGTCGTGCGCGACAAGATCGCGCCCGAGCTGTCGAACAAGAAGGCCAAGAAAAAAGAAGAGAGCGCCTAAGCGCCTTTATTCCGCTTAAGTTCCACCCCGCCCCCTCGCGTTCGTCGTGCGGAGGCGGGGTGGTCTTATGCCATATAGGGAGAATGGGAACTATGTACTTGCGTACGGATACAGTGCCGGTCCGCGTGGGCAATCTGACGATCGGCGGCAACAATCAGGTCATCCTGCAGAGTATGTGCACGACGAAGACGGCCGACGTGGCCGCGACGGTAGCCGAGATCAAGCGTCTCGAGGAAGCCGGCTGTCAGATCGTGCGCGTGACGGTGAACAACAAGGAAGCGGCTGCGGCGATCAAGGAGATCAAGCGACAGATCAGCATCCCGCTCGTCGCCGACATTCACTTTGATTACCGGCTGGCGCTGCTCGCGATCGAGAACGGCATCGACAAGGTCCGGATCAACCCGGGCAACATCGGTCGCCGGGAGAAGGTCGAGGCGGTCGTCAAGGCGTGCAAGGACAAAGGAATCCCGATCCGGATCGGCGTCAACGCCGGTTCGCTGGAGAACCATCTGCTCGAGAAGTACGGTTATCCGACTGCCGATGCGATGGTAGAGAGCGCTCTGTTCCATATCGGCATTCTCGAAGAGCTGGACTTCCACGATATTATCGTCTCTCTCAAGGCATCCGACGTGCCGATGGCCATCGAAGCCTACACGAAGGCTGCGCAGGTCATCAAGTATCCGCTGCACCTGGGCATCACCGAGGCGGGCACGCTGTTCTCCGGCACGGTCAAGAGCGCTGCGGGACTCGGCGTGCTGCTGAACGCGGGCATCGGCAACACGATGCGCATCTCGCTCAGCGCCGATCCGGTCGAGGAGATCAAGGTCGCGCGCGAGCTGCTGAAGACGTTCGGCCTGATTACCGATGCGCCTACGCTGATCTCTTGTCCGACATGCGGGCGGCTCGACATCGATCTGTTCGCCGTCGCCAACGAGGTCGAAGAATACTTGTCCAAGCTGAAGGTGCCGATCAAGGTGTCCGTGCTCGGCTGCGCGGTCAACGGGCCGGGCGAAGCGCGCGAGGCGGATATCGGTATCGCGGGCGCGCGCGGCGAAGGCATGCTGTTCCGCTATGGCGAGATGATCCGCAAGGTGCCGGAGGCCGAGCTTGTCGGCGAGCTGAAAAAAGAGATTGATCATATCGCGGCCGTCTATAGCGAGACGGGCGAGATTCCCGGCCGTAAGCAGCATGCGCCGAAGCCTAGCTCCGGAGCGGATGCAGGCGTGGGCGCAGGCTCCGGCACCCTATGAGAGCCAAGCTTTTCTGGCTGCTGATGGCAGGCGCGCTGCTGCTGGTGCTGGCCGCCTGCACCCGTCAAGGCGGGAGCGCTTCGGATGCCGACGGCTCGGTCGCCGCGCATGCAGGGCACGCGACGAGCGGCGATTCGCATGCAGGGCATACGACGAATGCGCCCAATGGCGACCTCCGCGAGGAGACGGCATCCGTCGACGCGCTGCCCGGCTTCCTCGACGAGGAGGCTGACCAGGTGAAGCTGGCCTACATCGCGGCCTCCAAGCTCCAGGATACGCTGCAATACATCCCTTGCTACTGCGGCTGCGGTCAGAGCGCGGGCCACAAGAGCAATCTGGCGTGCTTCATCGCCGGCGTCCGCGAGGACGGCAGCGTCATCTGGGACGATCATGGCACGACCTGCGGCGTCTGCCAGCAGATCGCGTTGCAATCCGCCCAGAAAAAATCCGAAGGCATGAGCGATCTGCAAATCCGCCAGTGGGTCGATGCGACTTACGGCGCGGGCGGATACGCAGACCCGACGGATACGCCGCTTCCGCAAGCTTGAATTCACATGCTCGGCAGAGCCCTTCCATACGGGAGGGCTTTTTTCATGCTGTTATGAACCCCGCTCGTCCGCGATTCTGCCGCCGTTGCACGATTCTGCCGTGTATCTCGCCCGCTCAGCCGCGATTTTACCGCCGTTGCACGATTCTACCGTGGATCTCGCCCACACGTCCGCGATTTTGTCGCCGTTGCACGATTCTACCGTGTATCTCGCCCTGTCGTCCACGATTTTGCCGCTGTCGCACGATTCTATCGTGTATCTCGCCCGCTCGTCCACGATTTTGCCGCCGTTGCACGATTCTGCCGTGTACCTCGTCCGCTCAGCCGCGATTTTGCCGCCGTTGCACGATTCTGCCGTGTATCTCGCCCACACGTCCACGATTTTGCCGCTGTCGCACGATTCTATCGTGTATCTCGCCCGCTCGTCCACGATTTTGCCGCCGTTGCACGATTCTACCGTGTACCTCGTCCGCTCAGCCGCGATTTTACCGCCGTTGCACGATTCTGCCGTGTATCTCGCCCACTCGTCCGCGATTTTGCCGCCGTTGCACGATTCTGCCGTGTATCTCGTCCGCTCGTCCGCGATTATGCCGCCGTTGCACGATTCTACCGTGTATCTCGCCCTGTCGTCCGCGATTATGCCACCGTTGCACGATTCTACCGTGTATCTCGCCCACTCGTCCACGATTATGCCACCGTTGCACGATTCTACCGTGTATCTCGCCCGCTCAGCCGCGATTATGCCGCCATTGTGCGATACTATCGTGTATCTTAGCCCCCACATCACGTAAGCTCGACGTATTCACGCAGTTGTGCCGCGCCAACGCCACCGATCTACTTTCCATTGACAGCAATTACCCACCGAAGTCTCCCGCACGCGCCGATGTGCTTCCCAACGACAGCACTCCGCCAGCCGTCACCTCAACACGTAGTTGGATCACCCCCACACCAAGGTGTAGATGCCGGCGCTCCCGGGTAAAGAAGGGGAGGCGTGCGCACAAGCGCCTACCTGACAGAGGGAGGAATGCGAGATGGCGAACGTAACGCTGGACGAGCAAATGCAAGTCTGCATCAAAGCATGCTTGGCGTGCGCGATGGCGTGCAACGAGTGCTATGACGCTTGTCTGAGAGAAAAGGATATTGCAATGATGCGCGACTGCATCCGTCTCGATCGCGAATGTGCGGACTTGTGTGCGTTCACGGCGCAGGCGATGACGATTCGCAGCAGCTATCAGGGCGAACTATGCTTGCTGTGCGCCGAAGCTTGCCAGCGATGCGGCGAGCAGTGCGCGAAGCACGAGCACGATCACTGCCGGCGCTGTGCGGAGGCTTGCTTTAATTGCGCGGAGGCGTGCATGCAGATGGCTCACGGCATGAGCGCGGCGCAAGGTGCGCACGCCGGCGTCTAACAACCGGACGCGAGCCGCAATCGCCAGCTGCCAACCTCATCCTCGCATGACTATATCCGGCTGCAAACGGGCAATACTAAAAATTATGCTGCGCGTTTGCCGGTGAAGTAGACATGGATATCCATGACGCAAGGAGAGGATGAGGTTTATGGCACTGGGCACCGTTTTGATGCTCGTTCAAGTTTTTTTTGCCGTCGTAATCGGGATTTACTTTTGGAATCTGCTCCGCAATCAGAAAACGAATAAATCCGCGGTCGACCGGGAATCGCGCAAAGAGATGGATAAGCTGCGCAAGCTGCGGTCCGTATCGCTGACCAAGCCGCTGTCGGAGAAGACGCGCCCGGCTTCGATGGGCGACATCGTCGGACAGCGGGAAGGGCTGCGCGCCATGAAGGCCGCGCTGTGCAGCGGCAATCCGCAGCATGTCATCGTGTACGGGCCGCCCGGCGTCGGCAAGACGGCCGCCGCGCGCGTCGTGCTGGAGGAAGCGAAGAAAAATCCGGCATCGCCGTTCCGTCTGGAGGCGAAGTTCACGGAGATCGACGCCACGACCGCCCGCTTCGACGAGCGCGGCATCGCCGATCCGCTGATCGGCTCGGTGCACGATCCGATCTATCAAGGCGCCGGCGCGATGGGTGTCGCGGGTATTCCGCAGCCGAAGCCCGGTGCGGTCACCAAGGCGCATGGCGGCATCCTGTTCATCGACGAGATCGGGGAGCTGCATCCGATCCAGATCAATAAGCTGCTCAAGGTGCTGGAGGACCGCAAGGTTTATCTCGAGAGCGCCTACTATCATGCGGAAGATCCGAATATTCCGCTCTATATTCATGATATATTCCAGAACGGGCTGCCTGCGGACTTCCGCCTCGTCGGCGCGACGACCCGGTCGCCGAGCGAACTGCCGCCCGCGCTGCGGAGCCGCTGCATGGAGATCTACTTCAGGCCGCTGCTGCCGGCCGAGATCGGGGAGATCGCGCAGAACGCGATCGCGAAGCTCGGCTTGCCGGGCGATCCCGAAGCGATAGAGGTCGTCAAGCGCTACGCCACCAACGGCCGCGAGGCCGTGAACATGATCCAGCTGGCGGCGGGACTCGCGCTCTCCGAGAACCGGCAGCGCATCGCCGCTTCCGATCTGGAGTGGGTCGTGAACAGCAGCCAGCTGCCGCCGCGCCCGGACCGCAAGGTGCCGGACAGGCCTCAGGTCGGTCTCGTCAACGGTCTTGCCGTGTTCGGCCCGAGCATGGGCGCGCTGCTCGAGATCGAGGTGACGGCCATCCGGGCGCTGCCCGGCAAAGGATGCTTCACGATCACCGGTGTCGTCGAGGAGGAGGAGATCGGCGGCGGGCAGCGCACGCTGCGCCGCAAGAGCATGGCCAAGGGCTCCGTCGAAAACGTGCTGACCGTGCTGCGTCTGTTCGGACTCCGGCCAGAGAACTACGATCTTCACATCAACTTCCCCGGCGGCACGCCGATCGACGGACCGTCCGCCGGCATCGCCATGGCGGTGGCCATCGCCTCGGCCATCACGGAGCAGCCGGTCGACAACAAGCTTGCGCTGACCGGCGAGATCAGCATCCACGGGCGCGTGAAGCCTGTTGGCGGCGTGCTCGCCAAGGTCGAAGCCGCCTTCCAATCCGGCGCGAATACGGTGCTGATCCCGAAGGAAAACTGGCAGATCATCTTCGAAGGGCTCGAGGGCGTCAAGGTCGTACCCGTCGAGACGGTGGAGGAGGTGTTCATGCATGTGTTCGGCGAAGCCCCGCTCAAGCTGCCGGGCGATGCCGAGACGGCGGACAGACAGCCGTCCGCGGAGGCGTATGCCGCGCCCCCGCTGTCCATCCTGCACGCAGGATCGCCGGCGCCTGCAGGTGCGCCCGACAGCGCGCGTCCCCAGCTGCACGGCGATGGACGCCAGGCTCCCGGAGCCGGCGTCTGACTTCCGATGTCGGTCAGATTCAGCGCCGTCCTTGGGGGCGGCGCTTTGTCGTGAACGACGTCCGTACGACCTGTGCGACAGGTGCAGCATGCCTGACCGAACCAGGATCTGGACGAACTGCCGCGGCCGTTTTTTGCGGCGGGCTATGACTAATGATACAATAACTGAAGGGTTCGCCGAAATGTGAGCAACGCAATGGCTGCCCTAACCATACCGGGCCACGCCGCTTGCGGCTAGGCTTGAGGAGGTGCCGTCCTTATGGCTTCGAACAAGACGAAGAGCCGTTCACTGCCTTTGCTGCCGCTACGCGGGCTGCTCGTCTACCCCAGCATGGTACTGCATCTGGACGTAGGCCGCGAGAAGTCGATCAAGGCGCTCGAGCAATGCATGATCGACGATCACATGATTCTGCTCTGCTCGCAATCCGAGATCAATATCGAAGAACCGACGCAGGAGGATATTTATCGCGTCGGCACGATCGCCAAGGTCAGGCAGATGCTGAAGCTGCCGAACGGCACGATCCGCGTGCTGGTCGAGGGTGTCGTCCGCGCGGAGATCGAGCAGTATTTGCCCAATGACGGCTTCTACGAAGTCGTCGCCCGGGAGCTCCCGGAGCCCGATTCGAACGATTCCGAACTGGATGCGCTCATGCGCGCGGTACTCAGCCAGTTCGAGCACTATATCAATTTATCCAAGAAGGTCACGCCCGAGACGCTCGCCGCCGTGTCCGACATCGACGAGCCTGGCCGCCTGGCGGACGTCATCACCAGCCATCTGTCGCTCAAGATCAAGGACAAGCAGGAGATTCTCGAGACGGTCGAGGTGCGCAGCCGCCTGGAGAAGCTGCTCGACTTCCTGAACAACGAGCGCGAGGTGCTCGAGCTCGAACGCAAGATCAGCCAGCGCGTCAAGAAGCAAATGGAGAAGACGCAAAAGGAATACTATCTGCGCGAGCAGATGAAGGCGATCCAGAAGGAGCTCGGCGAGAAGGAAGGCCGTGCGGGCGAGGTTGAGGAGCTGCGCGGACAGCTCGAGGAGAAGAAGCTTCCCGAGAAGATCGCCGACAAGGTCGAAAAGGAAATCGATCGCCTGGAGAAGATGCCGGCCTCTTCGGCCGAGGGCGCGGTCATCCGCAACTATATCGAGTGGCTGCTGGCGCTCCCCTGGAACACCTTTACCGAAGATCATCTCGACCTGTCCAAGGCCGAACAGATTCTGGAGGAAGCCCACTCCGGCCTCGAGAAGCCCAAGGAGCGCGTGCTCGAGTATCTGGCCGTGCAGCAGCTCGTCAAGAAGCTCAAGGGGCCGATCCTCTGCCTCGTCGGACCTCCGGGCGTCGGCAAGACGTCGCTCGGGCGCTCGATCGCCGCATCGCTGGGCCGCGAGTTCGTGCGCATCTCGCTCGGCGGCGTCCGCGACGAGGCCGAGATCCGCGGCCATCGCCGCACCTACGTCGGCGCGATGCCGGGCCGCATCATCCAGGGCATGCGCACCGCCGGTTCGATGAATCCGGTGTTCCTGCTTGACGAGATCGACAAGATGGCGAGCGACTTCCGCGGCGATCCGTCGTCCGCGATGCTCGAGGTGCTCGATCCGGAGCAGAACGCCACGTTCAGCGACCACTATATCGAGACGCCGTTCGACCTGTCCAACGTCATGTTCGTGACGACGGCGAACGTCGCCCATCAGATCCCGCGTCCGCTGCTCGACCGGATGGAGGTGCTCTACATTCCGGGCTACACGGAGCTGGAGAAGCTCGAGATCGCGACGCGCCACCTGCTGCCCAAGCAAAAGCGCGATCACGGCCTGGAGGAGGATCAGCTTCAGATCGACGAGGATGTGCTGATGCAGCTCGTGCGGGGCTATACGCGCGAATCCGGCGTGCGCAACCTGGAGCAGCAGCTCGCCGCGATCTGCCGCAAGTCGGCGAAGATCATCGTGGGCGATCCCGCCTCCGCGCCCGTCGTCGTAGACGCCGCCAAGCTCAAGGAATTCCTCGGCCCGTCCAAGTTCCGCTACGGCTTGGCCGAGCTCGAGGATCAGATCGGCGCCGTCACGGGTCTCGCCTGGACGGAGGTCGGCGGCGATACGCTCGTCATCGAGGTGACGGTGATGCCAGGCTCGGGCAAGCTGACGCTGACCGGCAAGCTCGGCGACGTCATGAAGGAATCGGCGCAGGCCGCGTTCAGCTATACGCGCAGCCGCTCGATCGCGCTCGGCATCGATCCGCAGTTCCACGAGAAGAACGATATTCACATCCATATTCCCGAAGGCGCGATTCCGAAGGACGGTCCGTCGGCGGGGATTACGATCGCGACAGCCTTGATCTCGGCGCTGACGAACCGTCCGGTCAACCGCGAGGTGGCCATGACGGGCGAGATCACGCTGCGCGGAAGGGTGCTGCCGATCGGCGGGCTCAAGGAAAAGTCGCTCGCCGCGCACCGCGCCGGCATCAAGACGGTGCTGCTGCCCAAGGATAACGAACGCGACCTGCGCGACATCCCGGACAGCGTGCGCACCGAGATGACCTTCATTCCGGTCGCGCATATGGACGAAGTGCTCGAACACGCGATGGCTACCAAGCTGAGCGACCTGCCCGGCGAGGGCGAGCCGCTCTCGGCCGAAGTAGCGCTGCCGCCGGAGCGCGGCAGGGAAGAGCTTCCCCCGATGGGGACGCATTGACGGGAGTGTACCGCCTTATATGAAGATCAAGTCCAGCGAATTCATCATCAGCGCAGTAGGACCCAAGCAATATCCCGTTGACGGCTTGCCGGAGATCGCTCTGGCAGGCCGTTCCAACGTGGGCAAGTCCTCGCTGATCAACCGCCTGCTGCTCAGGCGCAACCTGGCCCGCACCAGCTCGCAGCCCGGCAAGACGCAGCAGCTCAATTATTACCGGATCAACGACGAGATGTACTTCGTCGACGTCCCCGGCTACGGCTATGCCAAGGTGTCCAAGTCCGAACGCGAGGCTTGGGGCCGCATGATCGAGAGTTATTTGCGCCAGCGCGAGGAGCTTCGTCTCGTCATTCAGCTGGTCGATTTGCGGCACCCGCCGACGGCGCTCGATGTTTCCATGTACGAATGGCTGTCCCATTACGATATTCCGCTCTGCGTGGTCGGCACCAAGTCGGACAAGCTCTCCCGCAATCAGGTGGCGAAGCACGGCCGGATTATGCGCGAGACGCTGGGGATGCCGAAGGGCGCACCGTTCGTTTTGTTTTCATCTGAGACCGGAGAGGGTAGAGATGAGTTATGGCGCATTATCGCCCACGCAGCGGGTATTCCCATTGCTTCCCCTTCTGAATCGCAGCATGAACGGCAGGAAACCGAGGATAACGGTTAATTGCACGGTTCAATGCCGGGAGGAATCGATTTTTACGGCTTTTTTCGGCTAAATCGGGTTTTCTTCGAGAGATAAGATCGAGCCGGATGTCGTATAATTAAGAAGGCAAGGAATCATCACCTTCGTGAACAAAATGGAATTGAGGAGATTTTTATGGCTAAGCGGGTAGCCACAGAGTATGTAAACGCCAGTCTGACATTGACAGAAGCCGAGATGCGAAGCTTAACCACCCTGTGCGGTACGCAGCAGCTGCGCCAGCAGATCTTTGTGCTGGAGAACGGCAACCAAGAGATGGTTCTAGAAGACGAAGCCGGCGGTGAATCTATCCGCTTAACGTTTGAGCGCCGCGGCGGCAGTTATCGTTGTACTTTATCCTGCAGGGTCGTCCAGCCCGGTCTCACCGACGCGCTGCGCAAGATGGTGTCCTCGTTCAAGGGAGATGCCGTCGTCAATCGCATTTATCCAGGTTTTACGATGGTTTATCATTACTTAGGCGGCAAGGTCGTACGTATCGTCGAATGCAAGGGCGACGCGATCCGCACCGTATTCGAGCATGAGAGCGCACTGTCTGCGATGGAATCCCGTTACAAGCTGTGTTCGGTCGAAGAGGAGATCGCGATCGTGCGCAGCGCCGTCAACGAGCTGCTCGACCTGCGCAACTCGGTGACGGACGCGGAGCGGATCGCGGCGATCGACGAGCGGCTGCGGCATCACAGCAGGCTGCTGTTTGCGCTTGAAGCTTAAGCTATCATAACGGATTTCGAAACCGACAGCCCGCCGATTTCCGGCGGGTTTTTCGTTGCCGGGGCGCTTTCGGCCCCTGATATGCGGGTGCGGAATTTCGCATGAAAATAATAGTTGCATTTCACCCGGATAGATGTTATTTTTAATCTCGTTGACAAAACAATAGGAACCAGGATTCACTCAGGAATGGAATGCGATTGTTCTGCAGATTCCCTCGAGAAGTGAATGACGTAGGTCCTAGCGGATGAAATCAGCTTCACATTTTATTCCTAGGAAGGGGGAACCGAACAGTGGAATACTCTACTTTCGGACGGCACGTTGCGGTTGATACCTGGGGGGTCGACTTCGATCTTCTGAACAGCGCTGAACTTCTCCAATCGCACATGGTGGAGGCAGCCGAAGCTTGCGGAGCAACCGTTCTCTCGGTTCAAGCCAAACAATTCGAGCCGCAGGGCGCGACGGTTCTCGTCATGCTGTCGGAGAGCCATCTCTCCATTCACACGTATCCTGAGCGTGGTTTTGCCGCGATCGACTGCTATACTTGCGGCGAGACGGTCGATCCGCAGCTCGCGATCGACTACATGGTCAATGTACTCAAGCCTAAGAGCACCTACGCCAAGAAGCTCATTCGGGGCGTCGGCGAGATGCAGGTCGAAGAACCAGCTATCAAACAAGCCGAATTGGTGTAAGAGAGTTAGAGAGCCTAACGACGATGATGAAGCATGTTAGCCATGGGGCTTTGTCCCCATGGCTTTTTAAATGCGATTCGTTCGGATGATTGCAATCGGCTTCCGCGCGCGTGCAAGGAATATAATTTGTCTTTGGCGTCGACAATAGGTACCGTTGGCAATCGCGGGATGTCGCACAATTTTCAATAATTGTTCAAAGTCCGCCATAATAGCTGTGCTATAATAAGTCCTAGTTGAGGACAAGCCGCTGCGCTTGCTCCTATTGTTACTGGCTTGGATCGGTCCATCCTTAAGGAAAAGGCAGGTGAATTCCCGTGCATCTCATAGTCGTCGGCTTGAACTACAAGACCGCCCCGGTAGAAGTTCGGGAACGCTTTGCGATTCCGGAGGATCAGCTGCCGCTGGCGCTCGATGCGCTGAAGGAGACGACCGGCATACTCGAATGCGTCATCGTCGCCACCTGCAACCGGACAGAGCTGTACGCGGTCGTCGACCGGCATACGCTGTGCGGGCATTATATCCGCTCCTTCATGGAGCAATGGTTCAAGCTGCCGCGCGAGACGTTTAATCGCCACCTGTACATGTACGAGGACGATCAGGCCAATCGTCATCTGTTCCGCGTCGCCTGCGGCCTCGATTCGATGGTTATCGGCGAGACGCAGATTCTCGGTCAGGTGCGGGACGCGTTCTTCCTCGCGCGCGAGCGCAAGGCCACGGGCACGCTGTTCAACCGCCTGTTCCAGCAGGCGATCACGGTCGCCAAGCGGGCGCATACCGAGACGTCGATCGGCGAGAGCGCGGTATCCGTCAGCTATGCGGCCGTAGAGCTGGGCAAGCGGATCTTCGGCCGCTTCGACGACAAGAAGATCATGATCCTCGGCGCGGGCAAGATGAGCGAGCTCACGGCACAGCATCTGACCGCCGGCGGCGCCAAGGAAGTGTACGTCGTGAACCGCACGCTGTCGCGCGCGGCAGAGCTCGCGGACAAGATGGGCGGCAAGGCGATGTCGATGGACGAAGCGATGCGGCGGCTGCACGAAGCCGACATCGTCATCAGCAGCACGGGAGCCAGCCGCTTCGTGCTCGGACGCGAGGATGTCGTACAGGCGATGAAGAACCGGAAAAAGCGTCCGCTGTTCCTGATCGACATCGCAGTGCCCAGAGACATCGATCCGGCCTGCGCGGAGCTGTCCGGCGTCTATCTGTACGACATCGACGATCTCGAAGGCATCGTCGAGAGCAATCTGGAGAAGCGCAGGCAGGAGACGGTCGCGATCGACGCGATGATCGACAGCGAGATGGAGTCGTACCGCCAGTGGTACGCGACGCTTGGCGTGAGTCCGCTCATCCGCGGCCTGCAGGAGAAGGCGGCCGGCATTCACGAGGATACGCTCGACAGCCTGCTGCGCAAGCTGCCTGAGCTCGACGAACGCCAGGTCAAGGTCATCCGCAAGCTGACCAAGAGCATGCTGACGCAGATGATCCACGATCCGATCCTTCGGGTCAAGGAGCTGGCCGCCGAGAAGCGCAGCGAAGCGTCGCTCGACTTGTTCGTGCAGCTGTTCGCGCTCGAGGAAGAGGTCAAGCGCCTCAAGGAAGAGGCGCGAGAGGCGGAGAAGGCGCGTCTTGCAAGCAGGGAGACGGCTGCCTCCCAGCAGGCGGTCTCTGCGCCTGCGGAGCCGCATTCTTTTTTGGCTCAGTTGGCCGGCGCGCTTCGTTGATCGCAAGCGCCGGCTCGGCCGGATCCGGGGAGAGGCGGAGGCGGAGCCATGTTGACCAATAGCTGGCTGACAGATGCTATCATGTATATATATGCCCTGAGTCTGCTGTTTTTCGTATCCGATGCCGCCTACGGCAACCGGAGCGGGAGACGGATCGGCACAGGGCTGCTTGTTTTTGTCTGGCTCCTGCAAACCGGCTTTCTCGCA
Organism: Cohnella sp. 56; assembly: GCF_037963805.1. Taxonomy (NCBI): domain Bacteria; kingdom Bacillati; phylum Bacillota; class Bacilli; order Caryophanales; family Paenibacillaceae; genus Cohnella; species Cohnella sp. 56. Next base: position 90,154 of record NZ_JAZDQE010000005.1, read on the forward strand.
GATTTGCTCATTCGCCGTCTGGCCGTTCCCGAGGTGACGATTCACGACTACGCGTTTTTCGTCTCGTGGCTGCTCGTGTCCGCATCGTTCGCGGCCAACCGGATGGTGCGGGCGGAGCTGCTCGTGCTCCTCGTGAACGCGGTCGGATTCGCCGTATTGGGCCTCAACCTGCTGGAGCGGCCGCAGCGCGAGGTCGTCCTGGCGCCCTCGGAGGTCGCCAGGCGGCTGCTCGTGCTGCATGTGAGCCTGATTACCGTGGCGTTCGCGCTGTTGACGATCTCTGCGGTGTGCGGGGCCATGTACCTGTTCTTAAACTATCGGTTGAAAAGAAAGAAGTGGGGCAGGCTGATGAGCCGTATGCCCAGTCTGGAGACGATCGATCGGTATGCGTTCCGCGCGGGCGTGTTCGGCGTGCCTCTCCTCCTGCTGGCGCTGTCGACGGGTACTGCCGCGCTGATCGCGGACGCCCGCTACGGCGAGCTGCTGGACGAGAAGGTGCTGCTGTCATTCGTAGCCGGCGCCGTCTATGTCGTCTATCTATTGCGCCGCTTGATGAGCAGGGACGACCCCGGACGCTGCATTCTGTGGAATTCGCTAGGCTATTTGTTGCTTGTCCTCGACCTGTTCGCCAATTCGCTCTCTTCCTTTCATTAATCGCTATAATACGAGGAGTGAACCGCGATGAAGCGGTATTATCCGATGATGATATCCGTAGAAAGCAAGCCGTGCCTCGTCGTCGGCGGAGGTGCGGTGGGGGAACGGCGGGTCGGCGGTCTGCTCGAAGCAGGCGCGTCGGTGAGCCTGATCTGTCCGGAGATCGTATCGCCCAGGCTGTCGGAATGGAAGGAAGCGGGCGCGATCCGTCATCTGCCCAAGCCGTTCGCGCCCGAAGACCTCGAAGGCGTCTTGCTCGTCGTCGCGGCGACCGACAAGGACGAGTTGAACGATTGGATCTGCGACGAAGCGCGTCTTCGCAACATACCGGCGAACTCGGCTTCGGATGCGGGGCGCGGCAGCTTCATCGTGCCGGCATCCGTACGCAGAGGCGGCTTGCTGCTGGCAGTCACGGCGTCCGGCGCAGGGCCGGCGTTGGCATCCCGCATCGCGGAGGAGCTGAGGGCGCGTTACGGCCCCGAGTATGCGGGCCTGACGAGCAGGCTGGACGCCGTGCGCGCCGAGATCAAAGCCGGCGTCGCGGACAAGTCGGAGCGCCGCCGGCTGCTCCGGGCGGCGGTGAGCGATCGGGCGATCGAGGCTTGGCTGTCCGATGCCGAGCCGCCGGAGGCCGAGCGCCTGCTGGGGCTGCTGCGAGAATGGGCGGACACGCCCTGACCCGCGGAGGACGGCGCTGCCGGCAGCTTGGGTGCGGCTCCGGAATATGAGACAATGATAAATATTTGTCGTTCGAGGAATGGCGGCAAGGAAGCATACATTGGGGGAATTCAAAGCATGCGGACGATCAAGGTAGGAACGAGGCAGAGCGCACTGGCCATGACGCAGAGCGGCCAGGCCATCGATGCGTTGAAGACATTGGTACAGGAAGCGGGCCTGGCGCTTGCGTTCGAAGTCGTGCCGATTGTGACCCGGGGCGACAGAATCGTCGATGTGACCCTGTCCAAGGTCGGCGGCAAAGGGTTGTTCGTCAAGGAGATCGAGGAAGCGCTGCTCGGCGGGGAGATCGATATGGCGATTCACAGTATGAAGGACATGCCGTTCGAGCTGCCCGAAGGGCTGATGATCGGCTGCGTGCCGAAGCGGGAGGATCCGCGCGACGCGCTCGTGAATCTGACTGCGAGCACGCTCGGCGATCTGCCGCCGGGCGCACGGGTCGGCACGAGCAGCCTGCGCCGGGCCGCGCAGCTGCAGGCGCGCAGACCCGATCTGCGCATCGAATCGCTGCGCGGCAACATCGATACGCGTCTGCGCAAGCTGGAGACCGAGGGGCTTGATGCGATCGTGCTGGCTGCGGCGGGGCTGCGCCGAATGGGATGGAGCGACCGGATCACCGCCTTTATCGAGCCTGAAGATTGCCTGCCCGCCGTCGGTCAGGGCGCATTGGCCATCGAATGCCGCGTATCGGACGACGAGGTCCGTGCGCTGCTGACGCTGTTCAACGATACGGCCACAGCGCGTGCGGTGGCGGCGGAGCGCGTGTTCCTCGGACTGCTGAACGGGGGCTGCCAGGTCCCGATCGGGGCCTATGCGACGGTCGACTCGGACTTGCCCGATGCCGTCGTCTCGATGACCGGCATGGTGGCTTCGCCCGACGGCGTTAAGCTCCTCAAAGCTTCGGCTTCGGGCATCGATCCCGCGCTGGTAGGCCGGGAGGTAGCGGAGGCGCTGCTCGGCCGCGGCGCGGATACGATTCTTGCGGAGGCGAGAGAATAGATGGATCGCGGAAAAGTGTATCTGGTCGGCGCCGGTCCGGGAGATCCGAAGCTTATCACGGTGCGCGGGCTCAAGGCGCTGCAGCGCTGCGACGTCGTCGTATACGATCGATTGGCAGGCCCGCAGCTGCTGCAGGAGACGCGGCCGGACGCGGAGCGAATCTACGTCGGCAAGCGGCCGGACCGCCACACGATGAAGCAGGAGGAGATCAATCGGCTGCTGCTCGATCTGGCGCTCGAAGGCAAGGTCGTATGCAGACTGAAAGGCGGCGATCCGACGGTATTCGGGCGGGTCGGCGAGGAGGCCGAGCTGCTGCAAAGGCATGGCGTGCCGTACGAGATCGTCCCCGGCATCACCTCGGCCATCGCCGTCCCTGCATATGCGGGCATCCCGGTCACGCACCGCGACATGGCATCTTCCTTTTCGATCGTGACCGGTCATGAGAGCCCGGACAAGCTGGATCGTACGATCCAGTGGGACAAGGTGACGAACGCGACGGGGACGCTGCTGTTCCTGATGGGCGTCGCCAAGATCGGTTATATCAGCGAGCAGCTCATGAAGCATGGCAGGCCGGCGTCTACGCCAGTGGCGCTCGTCAGATGGGGCACACGCGCCGAGCAGGCGACTCTTACAGGGACGCTGGGCGATATTGAGGAAAAGGTGCGCGCAGCCGGCTTCGAGCCGCCCGCCGTCATCGTCGTCGGCGAAGTCGTACGGCAGCGCGAGACGCTGAAGTGGATCGAGTCGAAGCCGCTGTTCGGCTGGCGCGTGCTCGTCACGCGCGCCCGTTCGCAGGCGAGCGAGCTGGCGGAGCGGATCGACGATCTGGGCGGGGAGCCTTATGTGTTTCCCGTGATCGAGACGGTTCGCCAGCAGCAGCCGGCTGAGATCGCGCGGATCCATGCGGCGCTCGCCGAAGCCGGGAGCTACGACTGGGTGATTCTGACGAGCGTGAGCGGCGTCGAGCACTTCTGGGCATGGCTCGCAGAGACGCGTACCGACATTCGCCGCTTCGCGAAGGCGCGCTTCGCCGCGGTCGGCCCCAAGACCGCCGAGGCGCTGCTCGCCAGAGGCGTCATCTCCGAGGCGCTCCCGGCCAAGTATCAGGCCGAGGGGCTGCTGGACAGCCTTGGCGGTCAGCTGGCGCCGGGACAGCGCGCGCTGCTGCCGCGTGGCGATCTCGCCCGCGAGGTGCTGCCGGCCGAGCTGACCAAGGCGGGCGTCGAAGCCGTGGAACTGGACGTCTACGAGAACCGTCTGGTCGTCCAGGAGGACGACACGCTCGCCGAGATGCTGGCGAACGGGGAGATCCACGCGATTACATTTACGAGCTCGTCTACCGTCGTCAATCTGCTGGAGGCGCTGCGGCGTATAGGGATAGACCGCCCGGCAGAGAAGTTGCAGGGATGCGTCGTCGCATGTATCGGGCCGATAACCGCCCGCACGGCGGAGGAGCTGGGGCTCCAGGTGACGCTGACCGCGGAGGAAGCGACGATCGAGAGCTTGCTCGAAGCGATGACGAAGTATCGCGCCGCGTCTCGCGTCTAGAATATAGCGACAGAAAGGTATGATCGATATATGAACACTTCCATCACGCGCCATCGGCGCCTGCGCCGGTCCGCCGGCATCCGCAATCTCGTCCGGGAGACGCGTCTGCATGTGCACGATCTCATCATGCCGATCTTCGTCGCCCACGGCGACAATGTCAAGACCGAGATCTCCTCGATGCCGGGCGTCTTCAACCTGTCGCTCGACCGGCTGGACGAGGAGATCGACGATATCGTGTCGCTCGGCATTCAGGCCGTGCTGCTGTTCGGCATACCGGCGGCCAAGGACGCCGTCGGCACAGGCGCCTACGCGGACGACGGCATCGTGCAGCAGGCGACGCGCCGGATCAAGCGGCTCGCGCCGAACCTGGTCGTCATCGCGGACACCTGTCTGTGCGAGTTTACGGATCACGGGCACTGCGGCGTCGTGCACGAAGGCGATTGCGGCGCGGTCGTGGACAACGACGAATCGCTCGCGCTGCTCGTCCGCACGGCCGTATCCCAGGCGCGCGCGGGCGCGGACATCATCGCGCCGTCCAATATGATGGACGGCTTCGTCGGCGCGATCCGCGACGGGCTGGACGAAGCGGGCTTCACGGACATCCCGATCATGTCCTATGCGGTCAAGTATTCGTCGGCGTATTACGGCCCGTTCCGCGAGGCGGCGCAGTCGGCGCCGAAGTTCGGGGACCGCAAGACGTACCAGATGGACGCGGCCAATGTGCGCGAGGCGCTGCGCGAAGCGGAGACGGACGTGCGCGAGGGCGCGGACATGCTGATGGTCAAGCCCGGCCTGGCGTACCTGGATATCGTGAGGCTGCTGAAGGACAAGTTCGACCTGCCGCTCGTCGTGTACAACGTCAGTGCGGAGTACGCGATGGTGAAGGCGGCGGCTATGCAGGGGTGGATCGACGAGCGCGCGATTGTGATGGAGACGCTGACCGGCATGAAGCGGGCCGGCGCGGACATGATCATCACGTACCATGCCAAAGACGCGGCGCGCTGGTTGAGCGAGCAGTAGGAGCGGCGGGCGATCGCGGGCGCGCACCGGCTGCCGAGGCGCGGCCGGTCGTAGGCGCATGCTGCGGATAGCGGACAAAAAGTCCGCTATGTGCGTGAGCGACGGCGCATCTCGAGGCAATAGCGGACAAAAAGTCCGCTATATGCGTGGGCAGCGGCGCATCTCGGGGCAATAGCGGACAAAAAGTCCGCTATGTGCGTGAGCAGCAGCGCATCTCGGGGCAATAGCGGACAAAAAGTCCGCTACGTGCGTGAGCAGCGGCACATCTCGGGGCGATAGCGGACAAAACGTCCGCTATGTGCGTGAGCAGCGGCGCGTCTCGAGGCAATAGCGGACAAAAAATCCGCTATGTGCGTGAGCAGCGGCGCATCTCGAGGCAATAGCGGACAAAAAGGCCGCTATGTGCAGGAGCAGCGGCGCGTCTCGGGGCAATAGCGGACAAAAAGACCGCTATGAGCGTGAGCAGCGGCGCGTCTCGAGGCGATAGCGGAAAAAAAGTCCGCTATGTGCGTGAGCAGCGGCGCATCTCGGGGCGATAGCGGACAAAAAGTCCGCTATGTGCGTGAGCGGCAGCGCTTCTCGAGGCAATAGCGGACAAAAAATCCGCTATGTGCAGGAGCAGCGGCGCATCTCGGGGCGATAGCGGACAAAAAGTCCGCTATGTGCGTGAGCAGCGGCGCATCTCGGGGCGATAGCGGACAAAAAGTCCGCTATGTGCGTGGGCAGCGGCGCATCTCGAGGCAATAGCGGACAAAAAGTCCGCTATGTGCGTGAGCAGCAGCGCATCTCGAGGCGATAGCGGACAAAAAGGCCGCTATGTGCGGCCGCGGAGCCTGGGATTGGCGCAATAGCGGACAAAAAGGCCGCTATGCGCTAATCCCGTCAGCCCCGCAGCTTGGTCAAGTCGAGCGTATATTCGTTGTGGCCAAATGCGAGGACGCCTTTGGCCTCGAGCTCGCGCAGCACGTCGGACAGCACTTGCTTGGACACGCCCGCCATCTGGGCCAGCTCGTCATAGTTGAGCGCCAGGCGGATGCGGATGAAGACGCCGTCCCGCTTGCCGTGCTGGTTGGCCAGCTGAATCAGGTTTTTCATGACGCGCGTGCGGTCGTCCAGAAATGTCAGATCGTTGACATGCTCGTTGGTCTGCCTGAGGCGTCGGCTGAGCTCGGCCAGTATGCCCTTCGTAATATCGAAGTGCTCCTGCAGCAGCTTCATGAAGCCGGCGCTTGGAATCTCGAGCACGAGCGTCGGCTCAAGCGTCTGCGCCGACGCCGAGCGCGGCAGCCCGTCCAGCAGGGACAACTCGCCGAAGCTGTCGCCCGCGGCCACGACGGACAGCACCTTTTCGTCGCCGCCTGCGCTTCGCGTGAACAGCTTGATCGAGCCGCTCAGCACGACGTAGAAGATGTCGCCCGGATCTTTTTCCTTGAAAAGCGTGCTGCCCGCGGCGAAGCTGCGCCTTTGGGCGATCCGCAATATTTGCTCCAACTGCGCGTCGTTTAATTTATCGAACAAGGACACCTGCTTGAGCCATTGAATCATCGTCATGCCTCCGATTACACCAATGATGCTTCAGTCTACCATAGTCTTTTCCAATCTAGATAGTAGGGATGTGTCGTCATATGTCCGAAACTCGCCAGCATCGCACGGATTCCAGGTCCAAAGCCGCCTTCGAACGGGCCAAGCGCTCGATTCCCGGCGGCGTCAACAGCCCCGTCCGGGCGTTCAAATCGGTCGGGCTCACGCCGGTCGTCATCGAGCGCGGCCAGGGCAGCCGGATCACCGACATCGACGGACAGAGCTATATCGATTATGTGTTGTCGTGGGGACCGCTCATCGCGGGCCATGCTCACCCTGTCGTCGTCGAAGCGATCAAGTCCACGGCGGAAAAAGGAACGAGCTTCGGCGCGCCGACCGAGCTGGAGACGGAGATGGCCGAGCTCGTATGCGCCCGCGTGCCGTCGGTCGAGGTCGTCCGCATGGTCAACTCCGGCACCGAGGCGACGATGAGCGCGATCCGCCTGGCCCGCGGCTACACCGGGCGCAGCCGGATTCTGAAGTTCGAGGGCTCGTACCACGGACATGCGGACAGCCTGCTCATCAAGGCCGGCTCGGGTGTAGCGACGCTCGGTCTCCCGGACAGCCCGGGCGTACCCGAGAGCATCGCCTCCCACACGATTACGGTGCCATACAACGACCTGGCTTCCGTCAAGCTCGCCTTCGAGCGGTACGGCGAGGAGATCGCGGCCGTCATCGTTGAGCCGGTCGCCGGCAATATGGGCGTCGTGCCGCCGCTGCCGGGCTTCCTCCAAGGGCTGAGAGACGTGACCTTGCAGTACGGCAGCCTGCTTATTTTCGACGAGGTGATGACGGGGTTCCGCGTGCATCTGAATTGCGCCCAAGGGCTGTACGGCATCACGCCCGACCTGACCTGCCTCGGCAAAGTCATCGGCGGCGGACTCCCCGTCGGCGCGTACGGCGGCCGCAGAGAACTGATGGAGCGGATGGCGCCGGTCGGCCCGATCTACCAGGCGGGTACGCTGTCCGGCAATCCGCTGGCGATGGCCGCGGGCTACGCGACGCTGAGCCTGCTCGACGAGGCGGCGTATCAGCGGCTCGAACGGCTGGCGGTGCGGCTGCAGGCCGGCCTTGAAGCCAATGCCCGGGAATACGGCATCGCGATGACGATCAACCGCGTCGGCTCGATGGTCTGCCCGTTTCTGACGGACAAGCAGGTCATCAACTTCGAGACGGCCAAGCAGTCCAATACGGAGCGCTTCAGCACGCTGTTCGGCCGGATGCTCGACCTGGGCGTCAACCTGCCTCCCTCCCAATTCGAGGGCTGGTTCCTCTCCATCGCGCACTCGGAGGCCGACATCGACGAGACGATCGCGGCGCATCGTACGGCGCTTTCCAAGTTTTAAGGCGGGATTCCCGAAGTCCGTAGGCATGCCCACCTTTTTGAGGCATATAGATAGATAGGGAGTAATGCCTGCTTCCGGGCGAGATTAATGGATGCGGGAACTCTATGCCGAGAGGGGGAGACCTGTCGTGACGGATTCGTCAAACGGACTTAGATTCGATATTTATGAGCGGGTGCAGCTATCGGACGATGCCCCGGCCATCGAAGCGCTGGAGGAGATCGAGCTGTCGCCGCTCATCGAGGCGGCGGAGCAGGAGGACAGCATCCTGCTGCGAGGGGATTTGCTGCTGAGCGGCACGTATAGAGCGGCCGATGCGGAGGGCGGCGTCGGCAAGCTGGAGCATCGGATACCGGTGGAGATCTCTTTGCCGCTGAGCCGGGTCAGGCAGATCGAGGAGCTGGATGTGGAAATCGATCACTTTGACGTCGACCTGCTGACGGACAGATCGCTGAACGTGACGGGCGTGCTGGGACTTCGGGGCGTACAGACGGAAGTGCGCGAAGCGCCGGTATGGGTCGAAGACGGCTTCACGGTCGCGCACGAGGCGCCCGAGCGCGTATTCTCGCAGGAGGCGGCCGATCCGATCGCCGCCCTGCCTCCGCTGGGCGAAGCGGGCTATGCCGAAGCCGCCGACGCCGGGGCGGCCGCTTCGAGCCGCTTCGACCAATTGGCAGGCGACAATTCGGGTGCGGCAGCCTTCGGCGATCAGCAGCAACCGCCCGCTTATTCGCAGCCCGGCCCGGTCTACCTGCCGCCGACGCAGGCTGCCGCAGGTCCGGGCAGGGTGTCCGAGGCTGCCGCCTCGCCGGTCTGGTACGAGCAGCAGCGCGTCCGTGCCGAGGCCGAGGCGCGTGCGCGCGAGGAGGCGCTGCTGCGGCAGCAGGAGCTCGCGCAGGTCGCCGCCGAGGCACTCGAGCGCCAGCTGGCCGAATCTGCGAGAGCGGAGGCGGTGCGGGCGGCCGAAGCCCAGGCCCGCGAAGCGGCCGAGCGGGAGCGGGCGGAGCAGGAGGCATGGCGTGCGCTGGAGCAGGCCGAGCTGCTGCGACAGCAGGCTGCGGAGCGCGACAGGCAGGAGGAGGCCGAGGCTTGGGAGCGGCTGCTCGCCTATCAGCGTCTTGAAGAAGAAGCGGTGCAGCCGGCCGAGATGGTCTCACAGCAGCCGCAGCAGCCACAGCCGCCCGAGACGGTCTCGCAGCAGCCACAGCCGTCCGACTACCCGCAAGTATACGACACGGCGATCCCGATCCCGGCGGCATGGCCCGCTTCGGCGGAGAGTCAAGGCGAGGCGCAGCAGCCCGCCCAGACGGAGCCGGCCTACTCGCATGGCGCCGCGCCCCAGGCCGGACCTGCCGCTGCCGAAGTCCAGCCCGCCGCATCGGCGCCCGACGCATACGACCGGCCCGAGCAGACCGGCCCGAAGCTCGGCCTATCCGGCAAGGGCGCCGACGGCTCCGGCTCCGACTTCGGGGTGGGCATCCTGTCGCAGCTGGGCGACAAGGGCGCGATCCGCCAGTCCGCCTTGCAGGCGGCCGAAGAAGCCAGGCTGGCCGCTCCGGCGGAGAACAAGGAGCGTGCCTCCGGCGACGAGCTCGAATGGACGCGGCTGTTCCTCGCGCAGGAGTCGGGTCAATCGTTCCGCAAGGTCAAGCTGGCGATCGTGCAGCGGGAGGATACGCTCGATGCGATCGCAGGCCGATACCAGCTGCAGACGCGCGAGCTCCAGTTGTACAACAGACTGTCGGATGCCCATCTTGCCGAAGGGCAAGTGCTGTACATTCCTTGAAGATACGGCGCATCATCGGAGGAGGCGGATTTTTCCGCCTTCTCTTTTTTGAGGACCGTCGCATAAAAGCCTGCATTTCAGCATGCTTGAAGCCGTGCGACGAGCCGAAATGCTAAAATGCCTGCCAATCGGCATCCTTTTGGACGCGATTTTCGAACCCGGGAGGGGGATCGCGTTTCAAAGCCTGCTGTTTTGCAGCTTTAGTCGCACCGGGGCGGGGCGCGGACTTGAAAGGATGCCAATCGGCAGGTTTTTGTCCGTTGTCCTCGAACCGGCGGATCGCACGCACGCCCGGATCGCTTCGCGTCAGGTCCTGGTCGAGATGCTCCGTAATATAATGCCGGCGGATTGCGCGCGCCCGGATCGCTTCTCCGGGGCTCGCCGGCGGCAGCGCCGGGTCGGTCCGCCGAGAGCGCGGCACGGTCGTGGCAGGTTGACTGCATGTGACCGTACAGGTATGATAGGGAAATAAAGACACGGATAGGGATCAGTAAGCAGTCCTACCCTTCAGAGAGCGGAACCGCTGCATGAGCAGCGCTGCGAGGTTCCGCAGGAAGTAAGCTGCCGAAGTCGCCCTGGAGTCTCCCGTTCGAACCAACTGCGTAGATCGGGACGGCAGCAGCCGTTATCCTGCGTTCAAGAGCCGCCGCTTCGCATGTGCCGGAGCCGCGGAATGAAGGTGGTACCACGGAAGTTCAACCTTTCGTCCTTTGCGGCGGGAGGTTTTTGTGTTTTTTAAGCATTGAACGAAGCGTCCGATCCATGTCCCTTTTGGAGGTTGTGAACGAAAATGAGCGATACGAATCAAAGCAAACCCCTCGAGCTGCCTACGACGTACGATCCGACAGGCGCCGAGCAGAAGTGGTATGACGCTTGGCTGGCGGGAGGCTACTTCAAGGCGGGCCTGCGGCCAGACGCACCTAAATATACGATCGTCATCCCGCCGCCGAACGTGACGGGCATGCTGCACATCGGGCATGCGCTCGACCTGACGCTGCAGGACATTCTCATCCGCTTCAAGCGGATGCAGGGCTTCGACGCGCTGTGGGTGCCCGGCACCGACCATGCGGGCATCGCCACGCAGTCCAAGGTCGAGGCCAAGCTCCGCGAAGAGGGCGTGTCCCGCTACGATCTGGGCCGCGAGAAGTTCCTGGAGCGCGTCTGGGACTGGAAGGAGCAGTATGCAGGCTCGATCCGCAAGCAGTGGGCCAAGATGGGGCTTAGCCTCGACTACTCCCGCGAGCGCTTCACGCTCGACGAAGGCCTGTCCAAGTCGGTGCGCGAGGTGTTCAAGCGCTTGTACGACAAGGGCTTGATCTACCGCGGCAAGCGGATCATCAACTGGGATCCGGCTGCGAGGACGGCGCTCTCCGACATCGAGGTCGAATACAAGGAAGTGAACGGCCACCTGTATCACCTGCAATATCCGCTCACGGACGGCAGCGGCCATCTGACGGTCGCGACGACGCGTCCCGAGACGATGCTGGGCGATACGGCGGTTGCGGTTCATCCGGAGGACGAGCGCTACAAGCACCTCATCGGCAAGACGCTGTGTCTGCCGATCGTAGGCCGCGACATTCCGATCGTCGGCGACGAATACGTCGACAAGGACTTCGGCAGCGGCGCGGTCAAGATCACGCCCGCGCATGATCCGAACGACTTCGAGGTCGGCGGACGCCACGATCTGCCGCAGATTATCGTCATGGACGAGAGCGGGCGGATGAACGACCAGGCCGGCCCCTACGAGGGGATGGACCGCGCCGATTGCCGCAAGGCCATCGTCAAGGATCTGCAGGAGCAGGGCGTGCTGATTCGCATCGAGGATCATGTGCACCAGGTCGGCCACAGCGAGCGCAGCGGCGCCGTCGTCGAGCCTTACCTGTCGACGCAGTGGTTCGTGTCCATGAAGCCGCTCGCCGAAGCGGCCATTAATGCGCAGCGTTCGGGCGAGGGCGTGAACTTCGTGCCGGACCGCTTCGAGAAGATTTATTTGCACTGGATCGAGAACGTACGCGACTGGTGCATCTCGCGCCAGCTCTGGTGGGGACACCGGATTCCGGCATGGTATCAAGAGGGCACGGGCGAGATTTACGTTGGCGTCGAGGCGCCCGAGGGCGAAGGCTGGACGCAGGACGAGGACGTGCTGGATACGTGGTTCAGCTCCGCGCTGTGGCCGTTCTCGACGCTCGGCTGGCCGGACAGCACGGACGATCTGAAGCGCTTCTACCCGACGGATGTGCTCGTTACGGGCTACGACATCATTTATTTCTGGGTCGCCCGGATGATTTTTACCGCCCTGGAGTTTACGGGAGAAGTGCCGTTCAAGGACGTGCTCATCCATGGTCTCGTCCGCGACGCCGAAGGCCGCAAGATGTCCAAGTCGCTCGGCAACGGGGTCGACCCGTTCGAGGTCATCGAAAAGTACGGCGCGGATGCGATGCGCTACATGCTGTCCACGGGCAATACGCCCGGCCAGGATCTGCGCTTCCGCTGGGAGAAGGTCGAGCAGGCGCGCAACTTCGCCAACAAGATCTGGAATGCGTCTCGCTTCGCGCTGATGAACCTCGAAGGCTTCAAGGTCGAAGACATCGACTTGAGCGGCAGCCTGTCGACGGCCGATCGCTGGATTTTGCACCGGTTCCACGAGACGGCCCGCGACGTGACCCGCCTGATGGAGACGTACGAGTTCGGAGAGACGGGCCGCTTGCTCTACAACTTCATCTGGGACGATCTGTGCGACTGGTACATCGAATTCGCCAAGCTGACGCTGTACGGCGAAGACGCCGCCTCGAAGAAGAGCACGCAATCGGTCATCGCCTATGTGCTCGACCGCACGCTTCGCCTGCTGCATCCGTTCATGCCGTATCTGTCGGAGGAGATCTGGCAGCATCTGCCGCACGAAGCCGGAGCGACGATCGTCCTCGCCTCCTGGCCGTCCTACGACGCAGCCTTCGAAGCGCCGGATGCGGTCGCGGAGATGGGCCTGCTCATGGACGCGATCCGCGCGGTCCGCAATGTGCGTGCAGAGGTCGGCGTGACGCCGGGCAAAAAGATCGAGCTGCTCGCCAAGCCGACGACGGAAGCGTCCGCAGGCATCTTGATGCGCAACGAAGAATACTTGCGCCGGTTCTGCAACACGTCCAGCCTCACGCTCGATCCGGCGCTCGCGGCGCCGGAGAAGGCGATGACCGCGATCGTGACGGGCGTCGAGCTGTACCTGCCGATCGCGGGTCTGATCGACATCGGCCAGGAGATCGCGCGTCTGACCAAGGAGCTGGCATCGCTGAACGCCGAAGTCGACCGCGTGGAAAAGAAGCTGGCGAACGAAGGCTATATCGCCAAGGCGCCGGCCCATGTCGTCGAGCAGGAGCGCGCCAAGGGCGCGGACTACCGCGACAAGCGCGACAAAGTGCTGGCGCGGATCGAGGAACTGAAGAGCTGATGGGAGGCCCGTGCAGGCATGACTGAACCGCTAGATCAAACCGCCCACCATCATCATCATGACCTTGCAGCCGGCGACAGCGGCTCCGGCAAGGCGTTTGAAACGGCCGACGAAGCGATCGCCTGGATCTCCGGGCTCGCCCCGGTCGTCGGCATCAAGCCGGGCCTCGAGCGGATGGAGCTGCTGCTCGAGCGTCTCGGCCATCCGCACCGGCGGCTCCGGTTCATCCACGTCGCGGGCACGAACGGCAAGGGCTCGGTATGCGCCCTGCTGGCATCCGTACTGCGCCAGAGCGGCTACGACGTCGGTTTGTTTACTTCGCCTTATCTGACGTCGTTCGCCGACCGGATCGACTACAACAACCAAGCGATGCCCGAGGAGGCGATCGTGCGTCTGGCGAACCGGCTGAAGCCGCTGTCCGACGAGCTGGCGTCTTCCGAGTGGGGACCGCTGACGGCTTTTGAGCTGACGACCGCGCTGGCGATTCTTTATTACGCGACGGTGACGTTCCCCGATTATGTCGTATGGGAGACGGGTCTTGGCGGCCGGCTCGACGTGACCAATGTCGTCACGCCGGTCATCAGCGTCATCACGAACGTCGGGCATGACCATATGGACCTGCTCGGACCTGCGATCTCCGATATTGCGAGGGAGAAGGCGGGCATCATCAAATCCGGCGTGCCGGTCGTCTCGACCGTGCTGCAGCCGGAGGCGGCCGCCATCGTGCGCGAGACCGCTGCGGCGCGCAAGGCCACGCTGTATCAGCTGGGCGATCAATTTTCGTACGAGGCTGGAGCGGCGGGGGATGCGTCGCAGTCGTTTTCGTTTACCGATACGTTCCGCAGACTGGACGATCTCGAGCTCGGCCTCGCCGGCCCGCACCAGCTGATGAATGCGTCCGCCGCCCTCATGACGATCGACGTGCTCCGAACCTACTATGCGCTCATCGTCGACGAAGAGCAGCTGCGGGAGGGGCTGCGCAGCGCGTTCTGGCCCGGCCGTCTCGAGCTGGTCAGCCGCGAGCCGCGCATTCTGCTGGACGGCGCCCACAATCCCGAAGGGATGGCCGCGCTGGCGGAGGCGCTCCGGAGCCTGTACAACTATAGCAAGCTAAATGTGCTGATCGCCATGATGCCGAACAAGAATCATGAAGACACCTTAAGGCATATACTACCAATGGTGAACACGCTTGTCGTTACGGAACCGGACCATCATCGCAAGATGGCCGCAGACGAGCTGGCGTCGGTCGCACGGAATACGGCCCTTGCGGCCGGCGGCCCGGCTACCATCATCGTGGAGCCGGATTGGCGCAGGGCGCTTGATACGATACAAAGCCTCGCGGCAGCTGATGCCGAGGCGGAGCCGCTGACGCTCGTCACAGGCACGCTATATCTGATCGCCGACGTCCGTTCCTGGCTCGTCGATCGCAAGACATCTGACAAAGGCTGGTGAAGCGTCGTTGGCAACGGCTGAGCACGTACATTTTATCGGCATCGGCGGCTATGGGATGAGCGCCATTGCCAGAGTGATGCTGGAGATGGGGTACCAAGTGACGGGATCGGACGTCGCCCGTCAGGAATTAACGGACAAACTGGCCAGCAAAGGCGCCCGGATCTACATCGGACACGAGAAGGACCATGTGCGCGGCGCCGACCTGGTCGTCTATTCGACTGCGCTCGCGAGGGACAACGTAGAGCGCGTCGAGGCGGAGAGCCTGAACATTCCGACGCTTCACCGCGCCCAGATGCTGGCACGTCTGTTGAACAGCCGCACGGGCATCGCCGTGGCCGGGGCGCACGGCAAGACGACGACCTCCTCCATGATCGCGCTCGTGATGGAGCTGTCGGGACTGGACCCGACCTACATCATCGGCGGAGAGATCGTGAACGTCGGCACGAACGCGAAGGCCGGCAAAGGCGAGCATGTCGTAGCCGAAGCGGATGAGAGCGACGGCTCCTTCCTCCAGTACGAGCCCGCGGTGGCGGTCGTCACGAACATCGAGGCGGATCATCTGGAAAATTACGAAGGCGACTTCGGCAAGCTCAAGGCCGCCTATGTGCAGTTTCTGAAGCAGGTGCGCTCTGGCGGCTGCGCCGTCGTCTGCGCGGACGACGCCAACGTGCAGGAGCTGCTGCCGCAGGTCGCGGACACGGACGTCATCACGTTCGGCATCGATACGGATGCGAACTACAAGGCCGTCTCGATCGAGCTGGGCGACCGTCAGGCCGCCTTCACCGTCGAAGAGAACGGCACGGCGCTCGGCGTCATTCGCTTGTCCGTACCGGGATTGCACAACGTATACAACGCGCTCGCGACGGTTGTCGTCTGTCTGCGCGCCGGCGTGCCGTTCGAGCGGATTGCGGATTCGATCGTCGAGTTCAGAGGCGCGAAGCGAAGATTCCAGGTGCTCGGGGACGTCGACGATATGCTGGTCATCGACGATTATGCGCATCATCCGACGGAGATTCAGGCGACCATCCTGGCGGCGAAGGCCACGGGCAAGCGGATCATTGCGGTTTTCCAGCCGCAGCGGTATACGCGGACGTTTTTCCTGCTGGATGCGTTCAGCCGTGCGTTCGCGGAGGCGGATGAAGTATATATCACCGACATTTACTCTCCTGCGGGAGAAAAGCAGATCGAGGGCGTGACCTCCTCCCGCCTCGTACAGCTGATCGCCGAGAACAGCAATGCCAACGTCACCTATGTGCCGACCCGCGAGCAGGTGCGAGACCTGCTCGCCGAGCGGGTGCGGCCGGGCGATCTGGTGCTGACGATGGGCGCCGGCGATATCTGGAAGACGGCCGACGAGCTGGCCCAAATATTGCGCGACCGCGCGGGGAAATAAGACGTGCCGGCAATCTGCTCTCGCGTTCTGTCGCGCGGCACGTTTAAGGTTGTATCGCAAGGCAAAGGACCGTCTGGGATGCAAGCTTCCTGGCGGTTCTTTTATATTAGCGCAGCGCTAGGCTGCATGGCGCGGTTTTGAATGTGAGGGCACGGTCTTTATTCATTGTTCTTTGAATCGTCCGCAATCATATTTTCTCTCTCCCGCTCATAGAATCGAATTAATAGATTACGAAGCAGGGAGAGAAGCGAGAGATGCAGCCACCCGCCAGAATGACCTTCAAATTCGACGGCAATCTTCCACGGGAAGTCAGGAGTACCGATAACGCGCCTCATCTTGAAAATCAATCGTCCGGAACTGCGACGGACGGCCGGGGCGCCGCGACCGTCAGTGCGGACAAGCATACCGTCTTCAGACCGCGGGGATTCTCGCAAAAACCCGATCGGGCTGCCGTCGGCGCTGTGGCGGGCGGGTACCGGCTGCCGGGAAAAAGCGCGCACTTGGCGGGGGAGCGTCCCGTTCCGGCTCCGGCCGGCAAGCGGGACGGCTATGCAAATTCGCATGCCGGCGCGCCCGATGCCCGCAATTCGTGGCAGAGTCCCTACCAGGACGACGTCGAGGCGCTCGAGGATATGATACGCGGGACGGACGGGACGGGGACAGGTCGCGTTCAGCCCGACAAAACGATCAGGGCGGACCGGAAGGCGCGAGGGACTGCGTACGACCCCGAGACGGGCGCCGAGGTCCAGCGGGCCGGCAGACCGGCCGCTTCGCGCGCCGCTCGACAGACCGCTCCTGCGGATGCGCCGCCCGCCCCGGAGCGCATCGCGGCGCCAGCTGCACCGCAAATGGCCGCGCCGGCTCCGCTGCTGACCGCCGCGCCGCGCAACCGCGCACCTCGGACCGCCGCACCGGCCGAACGTGTCGCGGGCTTCCGCAAATCAACCGGCGGCTATCCTCCGGCTGCGCCGGCGCCTCGCGATCGGCGCGAGCTGCCGGAATACGGCGCGGGGCGGGACGCAGCCCCCTTTTCGGACGCTTATCCTTCGGAAGATGTCTATGACGATTACGGGGAATACGGACATTACGGCCGCGATGACGATATGGGCAATCGCGCTCGGCCAGGCGCGGAGGCAGCGGACGACGATTCGTTCGGGCATGGATACGAGACGAGACGCCGCGGGGGGCCGTCATGGCTTCGCATCTTCCTGTCGGTCGCCGGCGCGATCGTGACAGGCGCCTTGTTCGGCTATATCGTGCTGGCGCTGTTCACGGGCGAGCCGCTCCTGCCGGTGGGCGGCGGGGACGATCCGACGTCCTCTGCGGCCGTGCAGGCCGGAGGGAGCATCGCGCCTTCGCCTGCGGCATCGCCTGCCGGAGCAGGCGGCGCGCCGTCCACTGCCGGCGCGGCGAAGGCGACCGCGACCGCAGCGACCAAGGAAGGGGCTGCCAAGGAGCCGCAAGGCGGTACGACAGACACCGTGCGCGATGCCAAGGTCCCCTCGTCCGTCAGCTACTTGCTGCAGTACGGCGTCTTCCAGAACGGGGACAGCATGAACGAGGCGGTGAAGGAGCTTGCCGCCCAAGGCATTGCGGCCGCAACGGATACGTCGGACGGGTTCCGCGTGTATGCAGGCATCGCGGCTACCAAGGCCGATGCCGAGCAGCTGGCGGCGGTGCTGACCGATTCGGAGCTTTACGTCAAGGCGCTGGACAACAGGGCGCTCGACTTGCCGCAGACGGCTGCGGCGGTATCCTGGGCGGCCTATCTCGAAGCAAGCGACGGCCTCGGACGTCTGCTGGGCGGGGAATCGGCCAAGCTGCTGGCGCAGGGCGGACGCAAGCCGCTCGGCGAACAGGCCGCCGCAGATATCAAGTCGGCGCAGCGGCAGTGGGAACAATCGACCGCCGGCATGGACGGCTGGTCGGGCAGCCGCCGCGATGCGGCCGCCACTCTCGCAGCCGAGCTCAAGAGCTCGGCGGAGCAAATATCCGGCTACAAGTCCGAGCCGTCCCCCGCGAAGCTTCGGGCTGCACAGACGTCCGCGATGAAGGCGGCGCTGATCGCCCGCACGCTGCGGGAGGAGCTGGGCGAGGACGGGGATTAGAAGTTTTGTCGCGGGCGGCCTCTCCTCGAGAGGCTGTCTTTACGCTTTCCATTGTGCCTGCCGCGTCAGCCACGTATAATAATGAAGCAAGTGTCAAAAAATGGCGGGAGACGTAGAGCGCGTGAAAAAGAATGGATGGATACTGCTTTTATTTGTGTTTCTGGGCATGATCGCCGGCGCGCTCGCCGCGAACTGGCTGAAGAGCGTCCCCGGCATGGATTTTCTCACGCGGACCGTGAAGGTGCATTGGTCGCCTTCCGCCGATCTGCTCGTCCTAACCTATAATATCAATATCGCGCTGAACGTCAGTCTGCTCAGCATCGTCGGCATCGCGCTGGCGATCTGGATCTATCGCAAAATGTAATCGAGAGGAAGACAGCATCTATGCCGCACAACGCCAAGCAAGACCGCAAGACCACGCTCGTACTTGCTTCGACTTCGCCCCGCAGGCAGCAGCTGATCGGGCTGCTGGGACTGCCGGTCGAGATCATGCCCAGCCATGTCGACGAGGATACGCCGGCCGACTGGGACCCGGTGCGCATCGTGGAGGAGCTGGCTCGCCGCAAGGCGTCGGCCGTGCTGGACCGCGCAGCCGGAATCGGCGGCGCGATCGTCGTCGGCAGCGATACGATCGTCGTGCTGGACGGCGACGTGCTCGGCAAGCCGAGGGACGAGCAGGATGCGGCGGCCATGCTCGGCCGTCTGTCGGGACGCGGGCACGAGGTGTATACCGGCGTATGCTGCATCGAGGCCGCGACAGGACGCGCCGTCGTCTCGCATCGTTCGACGCGCGTGTTCATGCGGCAGCTGACGGACGGCCAGATCGCCCGTTACGTCGACAGCGGGGAGCCTATGGACAAGGCCGGCGCGTACGGCATCCAGGAGATCGGCGCGGCGCTCATAGACCGCATCGAAGGAGACTTCTTCACCGTCGTCGGGCTGCCGGTATCTCTGCTGGCGGAGCAGCTCGCGGCGTTCGGCCTGGAGCTGCCCTGACCGCGCTTCCCTATCGATCGCACGGACCGACGCACGCAAGCCGCGACCAGGCTGCGGGGTAGCGTCCATCCGGACGACCTTAAGCCGATATCCGCAGCCGATGCGGGCGTAGGGAAGAGGGAATGGCCACATGGAACAACGTGCCTATATGCTTCGGGAGATGCCGGAGAACGAAAGACCGCGCGAGCGGATGCAGAGCCGGGGCTCAGCCGCGCTCAGCCATGCCGAGCTGCTCGCCATCCTGCTGCGGACGGGGACAAAAAACGAATCCGCAGTCTATCTCGCGCAGCGGATTCTGAACGAATGCGGCGGGCTGCGCCGGCTGGCCGAGCGCTCGTGGGACGAGCTGACGCATATCAAGGGCATCGGCAGCGTCAAGGCGCTCGAGCTGCAGGCGGCGATCGAGCTCGGCAGACGGATGGCGCGCGCGCGACTGCCGGAGATGCCGAGGATCAGCCGTCCGCAGGACGCTTCCGAGCTGCTGATGGAGGAGATGCGCCATCTGCGGGAGGAGCGCTTCGTCTGCCTTTTTCTCGATACCAAAAACCAGGTCATCGCCATGGAGACGCTATCGGTCGGCACGCTCAGCGCGGCGATCGTCCATCCGCGGGAAGTATACCGGGCCGCCATCCGCCGCAGCAGCGCCTCCATCATCTGCGCGCACAACCATCCGAGCGGCGATCCGACGCCCAGCGGCGAGGATATCGCGCTCACCGGACGGCTGGCCGAAGCGGGCAAGTTGATCGGCATTGAACTGCTGGATCATTTGGTAATCGGTGACAATCGCTTTGTAAGTTTGAAGGAACTGGGCTCCTTGTAATATAATAAACAGGATTGTCCCAACAGGAGGTTACAAAGCATGTTCGGTGGATTCACTCGGGACCTGGGTATCGACCTGGGTACAGCTAACACACTCGTATACGTCAAAGGCAAAGGCATCGTTGTCAGGGAACCTTCCGTGGTCGCCCTGCGTACCGATACAAAAAAGATCGAAGCTGTCGGCGAAGCCGCCAAAAAAATGATCGGGCGCACCCCCGGCAACATTCGCGCCATCAGGCCGATGAAGGACGGCGTCATCGCCGACTTCGACACGACTGCCACGATGATCAAGTACTTTTTGAACCGCGCCCAGAAGCAGCGCTCTTTTCCGCCCCGCCATCCCAATGTGATGGTATGCGTGCCTTCCGGCATCACCGCCGTCGAGAAGCGCGCGGTTGAAGACGCCGCCAAGCAAGCCGGCGCACGCGATGCCGTCACGATTGAAGAGCCGTTCGCGGCGGCGATCGGCGCCGATCTGCCCGTCTGGGAGCCGACCGGCAGCATGGTCGTCGATATCGGCGGCGGTACGACCGAGGTCGCGGTCATCTCGCTCGGCGGCATCGTCACGAGCCGTTCGATCCGCGTGGCGGGCGACGAGATGGACGAAGCGATCATGCAGTACATCAAGCGGCTGTACAACCTGATGATCGGCGAGCGCACGAGCGAGCAGCTCAAGATGGAGATCGGCTCGGCGCTGCCGCTCGACAAGATGGAGTCGATCGAGATCCGCGGCCGCGATCTGGTGTCGGGCCTCCCGAAGACCCTCGCCATCACGTCGGACGAGATCACCGAAGCGCTCGCCGACACGGTGAACGCGATCGTGGACGCCGTCAAGGTCACGCTCGAGAAGTGCCCGCCCGAGCTGTCGGCGGACATCATGGACCGCGGCATCGTACTGACCGGCGGCGGCGGCCTGCTCCGCAATCTGGACAAGCTGCTGGCCAGAGAGACCGGCATGCCGGTCATTGTCGCGGAGAATCCGCTCGATTGCGTCGCCATCGGTACGGGCAGAGCGCTCGAGAATATTCATCTGTTCAAGACCAAGGGTTCTCGCGGCCGTTGATAGGCCGGATTCCGCCAGGCGGCGGCATGCCAGAAGCAGGTGATCGTTATTTTTAAATTATTCGGGACCAAACGTTTATTTATCCTCATGATCGGCTTGATCCTTTTTATCGCGATCATGGGCTTTACCTTGCGCCGCAGCGGCTTGACCTGGCCCGAACGCTTCGTGAACGACGCGTTCGGGACTGCGCAGGGCGCATTGTATCGGCCGGTCGGGGCGGTCGCGGGCTTTTTCCGCGACCTCGGCCGGCTTTCCGACGTCTACAAGGAGAACGAAGAGCTGCGCCGCACGGTCGCCCGCTATACGCAGGACCAGATTCGTTACAATGACATCGAGAACGACAACCGGCGCTACAAGGAAGAGCTAGGGTTCACCGATCGGCAAAAGCAATTATACAGTTACAAGTATGCGATCGCGCAGGTCATCGCAAGCGGCTCCAATCCGTACGACAAGACGATCAAGATCGACAGAGGCTCGCGCGACGGCGTCAAGCCGCGCATGGCCGTCGTCACGATAGACGGCCTCGTCGGCCTCGTCAGCCAAGTATCCGAGTTCACGTCTACCGTGATGCCGATCACCGAGCTGGACTCCACGTCCTCGGATACGATTCTGATATCCGCGACCGTATCGGGCAAGGAGCAGCAAGTATTCGGCATCGTCGACTACGACAAGGAAAACGGCGTCATGCGGATGAGCAAGATCGACGAGAATGCCAACGTGGCCGAAGGAGACATCGTCGTCACCTCCGGACAAGGCAATCTGCTGCCCAAAGGACTCGTGATCGGCACCGTGCTGAGCAACCAGGTCGGCGACTTCGGCCTCACTCACACGGCGACGATCGCCCCGGCGGCCAAGTTCGATCATCTGTACGAAGTCTTCGTCGTCATGACGCCGGATCCGGACAAGCCATGACGAAGCTGAGAATGAACCGGGCCGTCGTGGCCGCGCTGATCCTGCTGTTGATCCAGACCTCGGTCGTGCCCTGGCTGATTCCGACGGCCTGGGGCGGCCGGCTGCTGCTTCATCTGCCCTTCATCATGACGATTTTTGTCGCGCTGCTGGGCGGCAGACACCGCGCTTTTTCGTTCGGGCTCGGCTTCGGTCTGCTGGAGGACCTTCTTTTCTATGGGCATATGATCGGTGCTTACGCCTTCGGCATGGCGCTGCTCGGCTATCTGATCGGCCTTGCCTTCGAGCGCAGGCTGAACACGCTGGCATACGTGCTGCTCTTGACGGGCATCGGCAGCGGCCTGCTGGACATGCTGGCGTATTTTGTTTATAAGCTGTTCTCATTGACGCATCTCGGGGCCGCCTTTGTTTTCTACTGGCAGGTGCTGCCTACGCTGCTGCTGCACATGCTGGTCGCGCTGGCGCTGTATTTGCCCGCGAGGCGGTTCCTGGTCAAGCATATCGCTTCGGCCGCCGAGGAGGCCGAAGGCGCCTGATCTCGGCACGGCAGCACGCATCGCGTCCGCATCTTGCGCGTCAGGCAGGAATTCGGTCCGGCGCGGCCGAATTGGTTAGCAGTAGGAGGGACGAGAGGCGTGAATGTCAAATCGCTAGTGACGATCAAGGGAATCAAGGACGGGCTCGTATTTTTGCTGGACGATGCCTGCGAGCTGGACGAGCTGCTGGACGAGCTCGAAGCCAAGCTCGCGAGGCACGAGCAGCAGCTCGCCGGCCCGATCGTACACATACAGATCAAGCTGGGCTCCAGGCAGCTCACTGAGGAAGACAAGGAACGCATCCGCAGCATCATCCGCAAGCAGGGCAACTTCGTCGTGCAGTCGATCGAGAGCGATCCCGTGCCGGTCGGTCCCGCCGACTACAGCGCCTACAAGGTGCAGACGGTTACGGGCATGGTCCGTTCGGGCCAGACGCTCGAGCACGAGGGCCATCTGCTTCTGCTCGGCGACGTCAATCCCGGCGGCACCGTGCGGAGTACGGGAGATATTTATATTATGGGAGCGCTGCGGGGCGTCGCCCACGCCGGCTGCGCCGGTCATACCGAAGCCATCATTACCGCTTCGCTCATGAAGCCGACGCAGCTGCGCATCGCGGAGGTCATCAGCAGGCCGCCCGACGAATGGGCCAGCAGCGAACCCTGGATGGAGTACGCTTATTTGCAAGACGGCAATATGCAGATCGACAAGATGGCTCATCTGCATCACAATCGCAATCGTGCCTTGCAGGCCAAAGGAGTGTAGAACGATGGGTGAGGCGATAGTCGTAACTTCGGGCAAAGGCGGCGTCGGCAAGACGACGACATCCGCGAATGTCGGCACGGCCCTGGCGCTCATGGGCAAGAAGGTATGCATGATCGATACGGATATCGGACTGCGCAATCTCGACGTCGTCATGGGACTCGAGAATCGGATCATCTACGATCTGATCGACGTTGCCGAAGGCCGCTGCCGCCTGAACCAAGCGCTCGTCAAGGACAAGCGGTTCGACGAGCTGTACATGCTGCCGGCCGCTCAGACGAAGGACAAGAACGACATCTCGCCGGACCAGGTGCGCAAGATCGTCGAAGAGCTGAAGCCCGATTTCGATTATGTAATCATCGATTGTCCGGCCGGCATCGAGCAGGGCTTTCGCAATGCGATCGCCGGCGCCGATCACGCCATCGTGGTGACCACGCCGGAGAATGCGGCCGTCCGCGACGCCGACCGCGTCATCGGACTGCTGGAGAAGACGAGCATCTCGCAGCCCAGGCTTGTCATCAACCGGATCCGCCCGAACCTGCTGAAGAGCGGGGACATGCTGGAGGTCGATGATATTATCCAGGTGCTGGCCATCGACCTGATCGGGATCGTGCCGGACGACGAGGACGTGATCAAGGCTGCGAACCAGGGCGAGCCGACGGTCATGAATCCGAACTCGCGGGCCGCGATGGCCTACCGCAACGTCGCGCGCCGCATTCTCGGCGAGACGGTGCCGCTGATGCATCTGGACGAGAAGGCGGGCGTATTCAAGCGCATGCGCAAGTTTCTCGGAATGGGTTGATCTGAATTGCTTAACCGACTTAAAAAAATCGATTTAATTATGCTGCTCTGCCTTTTCGGCTTCATGGCGGTCAGCGCGCTGCTGGTGCGCAGCGCGACAAATGTCGAAGGCGGGTACTCGGGCAAGGACATGCAGCAGATCGTGTTTTACGGAGCGGGGTTCGTGCTGATCGTACTCGCCACGCTGTTCGATTACCGGCTGCTGCTGAAAACCTGGTATGTATGGTACGGAATCGGTCTTGCGCTGCTCGTTGCGGTTTATTTCCTGGCGCCGCCGATCAACGGAGCCAGGAGCTGGTTCGAGATTCCCGGCACGAGTGGCATGCTGTTCCAGCCTGCGGAGATCGTGAAGATCTTCCTCATCCTGGCTGTCGCCTGGCTGATGGGCCGCAGACAAGGCGATCCGTTGTCCATGCGCAAGGATGTGCTGCTGGTCGCGGCGGTTTCGTTCGTGCCGTTTGTGCTCGTCATGATCCAGCCGGACCTCGGGAATGCGACGATCTACGTTTTTATCGTGCTCGGAATGCTGTGGATCGGCAATGTGCGGTATACGTACGTGTTGATCGGTCTCGCCGCAGTCGTGGGCGGCCTGGTGTTGTTCGCCTCGCTGTTCAATACTTACAACGAAGAGATCAAGACGTATCTGGTAGACCATCACAAGACACACTGGTACGAACGCATCAACACCTACATTCATCCGGAGCAGGCATCGGATGACGCCCGACGCCAGACCGAATACGCCAAGATCGCGATCGGCTCCGGCGGGCTTGCAGGCGACGGCTACATGCAGGGCGAGTCCAAAAACCGCAAGTTCATTCCCTATACGTACTCGGATTCGATTTTCGTGGTCGTCGGGGAGGAATTCGGTTTTCAGGGCGCGGCGATTCTGCTGCTGCTGTATTTTATATTCATTTACCGGATGATTATTATCGCCTACCAGTGCATCGACATTCGCGGCTCGTTCATTATCATCGGTATCGCCTCCATGCTCGTATTCCAGATCTTCCAGAATATCGGCATGATGATCGGACTGATGCCGCTCACGGGCATCACGCTGCCGTTCGTCAGCTATGGCGGCACTTCGCTCTTGCTCAATATGATCTCCATCGGACTGGTGTTCAGCATAAGGGCGCATCAGGAGAAGTACACGCTGGACGACACTTAGCCGACAGTCGACATTCATCGCAACAGCCGTACCCTCACGCCTCGCCGGCGCCAGGGGTACGGCTGTTCGTCTGTCCGTGGTCTATTCCTTGTCCGCCCGCCATATGGTGATAGAAGAAGAGGACAAGGAGGGCTCGGCATGGCGAACAGACCGGTGAAGACGAAGGCGGAGGGGGCCGGCGGGACGAGGGGCGCAGGCTTCGAAGGCGGTCCTGCGCCGGCCGCGCCGTATGCGTACAGGCCGTATTCGCCGGAGGAGCTGGCGGCCGACCCCGAGCTGTGGTGGAAGGAGCGGCAGCGCCAGCTGCGCGCGAGCGCGAGCTGGAGCCCGATCGTCAAGACGAAGAAGCGGGCCGAAGACAGCTCATCTCCGTACGTCAAAGGTTCGCAGGGCATGTCCGGCATGCCGGGAGCCGGCGGGATCACGCTGGCAGAGCTGCCTGCGCACGGCGGAGCCGGCCGACCGAATCGTCCAGGCGCGCCCGGAGCGGAGCCGGCCCGACAGTTCGGCACAGCCTACGCGCCCGGCGAGGATGCCTTCTCCGTCTCGCGGCGGGGGGCCGATGCCGGAGGCGGCTTCGCAGCGGGAGGCGGGAGCGCGCCGACAGCGCCCTGGTACAGCGACCCGGTAGGTCCGGGTCCAGGTCCGGGTGCCGGGCGCCGTCCGCCCGAGTACGGTGAGCGCGGGATGTTCGCGCGGCTGCGCGCCGGGCTGCTGGCGCGCGCGGCCGTCGCGCTGCTGCTGTACGGGCTCGCCTGGGGCTGGCTGAGGGCCGATCTGCCCGGCAGCGACGAGGCGCGGGGCTGGATGACGCTGGCCGTGACGCAGGATATGGACTTTTCGGCCGCTGAAGCTTGGTACGGGCGCATTTTTGACGATTCGCCCTCGTTTTTGCCCGTGTTCCGCCATGGGGAGACCGCAGCGGAGGAGGTTACCGCGGAGTGGGACGGGCAGGAGACGATCGCGCCCATCCAGGGCGAAGTTGTCGAGACGTTCAAGCAGAACGGCAGCGGCGTGAAGATCCGGGCCGCCGCCGGCAGCCCCGTAACCGCCGTCCACAGCGGCAAAATCATGCAGGTCACAAGCTCGTCGCGCGGGGACGCGACGATTCTGGTTCAGCATGCCGGGCGTATCGTGACCGTATACGGCGGCGTGAGCGCCGCAGCCGTGCGGGTGGACGATTGGGTAGAGGCGGGAGACAGGCTGGGTGTGCTGGGCAAGGCGACCGATCCCGGCGAGGGCGACCGCACGCTTTACTTTGCGGTTCGTCTGGGAGGCCAGACGCTGGACCCGCAGGAAGTGATTCCATTTGATTAAAATCGGGGGGATCGGCTTCCGGTTCCATCCGCTTTTCGTCCTGCTGATGCTGCTCTCCGTCATGACGGGCCGTCTCGCGGAGATGACCGCCCTGTTTTTTATCGTCCTGCTCCATGAGCTTGCGCATCTGCGGACGGCGCTGCGCTTCGGCTGGAAGATTCGCGAGGTGAAGCTGCTGCCGTTCGGCGGCGTCGTCGAGACGGAGGAAGCGGGCTCCGTCCCGGTCCGCGAAGAGGCGCTCGTCGCGCTGGCCGGCCCCGCATACAATCTGCTGCTGTCGCTGGCCGCCTGGGGACTCGGTCAGACCGCCCTGATCGACCGGCTGTGGGCCGACGACTTCGCTCGGGCGAGCGCCCTCATCGCCCTGTTCAACATGCTGCCGGTGCTGCCGCTCGACGGCGGGCGCCTGCTGCAATGCTGGCTCAGCATGCGAGTCCCCTACCACAGAGCCTTGCTGTGGAGCGTGCGCATCAGCCTCGTTTTCAGCGTGCTCGTCTCGCTTGGCGCGATCGGCCCGCTGTTCTTCGGCGGGCTCATCCATCTGAATTTGCTGGCGATCGGCCTTTTTCTCGTCGCCTCCAACTGGACCTATATGCGCAACCTTCCGTTCGTCTTCCTCCGCTTTCTCGTGCGCCGTTCCGAACGCTCCGGCATCCGGATCGACGAGGGCGCGCTCGCCCAGCCGATCGTCGTCGCCAGACAGCGCCAGCTGTCCCATGTCGTGCGGCTGCTGATGAAGGAACGCTATCATCTGATCTATATGATGGATCAAGGCAAGATCTCCCGCGTCGTACCGGAGGGGCAGATTATCGACGGCTTTTTGGGGAGCCTGACGGAAGGACATGCGGATTTTCGGTTTTTCATGTAGAATGGGTGAAAACGGCTATCGTCCGAACCTGCGGAAATGCGCCAAGCGACGATCTTGCTGTTCGCCCAGGAGGTTGGAATGAAGCAGCTCTTCGTCCACTGTACGCGCAACGTGACTCAGTCCGCTCTCCTCGAAGACGGCGTGCTGACCGAATTCAGCGTCGAGCGCTCGGAAGGAACCTCCCTGGTCGGGAACATCTACCTGGGCCGAGTCGTCAATGTGCTGCCCGGCATGCAAGCCGCCTTCGTCGACGTCGGCCTCGCCAAAAACGCCTTCCTTTATGTGGACGACGTGCTCCATCCTCATCTCGACCGGCAGCCGAAGATCAAGCCTTCCATATCCGATCTGCTGAAGCCCGGAGACAGACGTATCGTACAAGTCATGAAGGAGCCGCTCGGCGGCAAGGGCGCGCGCATCACGACGCATTATTCGCTGCCCGGCCGCTGTCTCGTCTACATGCCGCATGCGGACTATGTCGGCATCTCCAAGAAGATCGAGCAGGAAGGCGAGCGGTCGAGGCTGAGAGGGCTGGCCGAGTCGCTGCGGGAGCCGGGAGAAGGGCTGATCCTGCGGACCAACGCCGAGGGCGAGTCGGTCGAATCGCTCGCGCGCGACCTCGAGGGTCTGCGCAACGTCTGGCGCCATATATCGGAGCGCGGTACGACTGCGGAGGCGCCTTCGGAGCTGCACCGCGACTTCGGGCTGGTGCAGCGCACGGTGCGCGACGTATTCCGGCCCGATTTGGAGGCGCTGGTGGTGGATGACGAGCGCGCCTGCCGCGAGGCGCGCGCCTATTTGCGTCAGGCGGCGCCCGCGCTCGAGCAGCGCGTCAGGCTGCACGAGCATGCCGCGCCCTTGTACGAGCATTATGGCATCGCGGCCCAGATCGACCGGGCGTTCCAGCCTCGCTATACGCTCAGGAGCGGCGGCTATCTCGTCATCGACCAGACCGAGGCGCTGACCGTCATCGACGTCAATACCGGCAAGTACACCGGCGCGGTCGACCTCGAAGAGACGGTGTTCCAGACCAACCTCGAGGCCGCCTCTGAGATCGCGAGGCTGCTGCGTCTGCGGGATATCGGCGGCATCGTCATCGTCGACTTTATCGATATGGCCGACGAGGACCATCGCAGGCGGGTGGTCGAGCGGCTCGAAGAGACGATCCGGCACGATCGCACCAAGATCCAGGTCGTAGGCTGGACAAGGCTCGGCCTGCTGGAGATAACGCGGAAAAAAACGCGTGCGGACTTGATGGGCTATTTTTACGAGACTTGCGCGTCCTGCAAGGGGACCGGCAAAATTTTCGTTCGCTGAAGCTCTCCGGTCCCGGTGGGCGGCGGACAAGCTTGTAATCCGCGGTTGTCACGGGCGTGCCATTGTGTTAGAATGTTCAAGTGCGTGCAATGGGCTCCTGTCAATTGCAAGCTACAACCGCACTCCACAGGGTTGCGAAGACCGGACGCGCGAGCGGCCGGCACCCCATGAGGCGAGTCTTAGACTGAGGGAGGTGCACAACATGTACGCGATTATCGAGACTGGCGGCAAGCAATACAAGGTTCAAGCTGGCGACGTCATCTTCGTGGAGAAGCTCTCCGCAGGCGAAGGCGACAGCGTGACGTTTGACAAGGTTCTGGCCGTATCCAGCGACAAGGGCTTCGTTACCGGAGCTCCGCTTCTGTCCGGCGCTACCGTGACGGGCAAGGTAGAGAAGCACGTCAAGGGCGAGAAGATCATCGTCTTCCACTATAAACCGAAGAAGAACGAGCGCAAGAAGCAAGGCCATCGCCAACCTTACACCAAGGTGACGATCGAGAGCATCCAGGCTTAAGAGGGCGGCCAGATGATTACGATCAGCATCCGCCGCGACGAGCGGCAGCGGATTGTATCGTTCCGGGTGACTGGGCATGCGCGCTATGACGATCCGGGTAAGGATATCATATGCGCCGGCGTGTCCGCCGTCACGGTCGGCGCGGTGAATGCGGTCGAGCATATGACCGGCATCGAGCCTGTGTCCGACATGAAGTCCGGCTTCCTCTCTGCGGCGCTGCCGCAGGAGGGTGTCGAGTCCGACCGGGCCCAGCTTCTTTTGGAGGGCATGATCGTGGCGCTGGATACGATCGTGCAGGAATACCCCAAGCATGTCAAGATCAAGGACAAATCGGTATAAAAGGAGGTTGACACCATGTTGAAGCTCAATCTTCAGCTCTTCGCATCCAAGAAGGGCGTAGGCTCCACGAAGAACGGACGCGACAGCCAATCGAAGCGTCTGGGCGCGAAGCGCGCTGACGGCCAAGCCGTTACGGGCGGCACGATTCTCGTTCGCCAACGCGGCACGAAGATTCACCCGGGCAACAACGTCGGCATCGGCAAGGACGACACGCTGTTCGCTCTTGTCGAAGGCGTCGTGAAGTTCGAGCGCTGGGGACGCGATCGCAAGAAAGTAAGCGTCTATCCGGTTCCGGTGGCGCCCGTCGCCGCTGCTCTTGAATAATCGACATCCAGAACCCCGGCCGCGCGTAGTGGCCGGGGTTTTTGTGTAGGCGGACCCGTATATGGTTTCCTTCACCCACAAGACAGCCTGCGTCGGCTGTATTCAAAGCGGGGAAAAGTAATCATGCTCAATCAAAAGACCTACGGCTATGTAGCTGCGGCGGCCTCTCTGCTCGTGCCCGGAGCCGCGGTGTTCGTATGGCGGCATGCGCTGTGGCCGCTCGTCCTGTTTCTCATATGGGCGGTCGCCGCTGCGCTGATTGCCGGCATGCTGGAGCGCCGCGCCTGCAAGCGCGATACGGACCGGGCAAGAGAGCGGGCATGGCGGGATGCCGTCAAGTCCCGGCAGGATCTCGTTGACACGCTGAGCCATCACCGTCACGATTGGATGAACGAGCTGCAGATTTTGTATGGCTATCTGCGCATGCAAAAAATCGATAAAGCGATCGCCGTCGTGGACAGAATAAAGGAAGAGATGGAACGGGACAGCCGAATATCCCGTCTCGGCAGCCCTGAGCTGTCGGCGTATCTGCTGTCGTTCAGAACGTTCTGCGATACGATGAGGCTTGACGCGCGCGTGAGCGAAGGCCTGCATGGCGCCTGCGTCGCGGATGTCGGAGCGGAGCGCGTGGCGCGGATCGCCATCGGGATCGTCAACGCCTACCGGCTGCGCGCTGCGGCCGCGACGGCGGAGGAGAACAAGCTGAGCGTGACCTTCGGAGATGCGGAGGATGGGCTCCGCATCGACGCGGCGTTCGTCGGCGACTGGTCGGCCTGGAGCAGCCTGCGCGAGGATGTGTCCCGTACGCTGGACGAAGCTGCGCAGCTAGAGGCGCCGGCAGCCGATGATCCCGAAGCCGGCGCACGCCGGCTGACGGTCATCATTGCTTCCCAATCATGAACTGACAGATTGCCTGCTTAACGAAGCGGAAACGAGAGTGATCACAACAATGTTCGTAGACAAGGCCAAAATATATGTCAAAGGCGGCGACGGCGGCGACGGTCTCGTCGCGTTCCGGCGGGAGCTGTATGTGCCCGAGGGCGGACCGGCCGGCGGCGACGGCGGCGACGGCGGCGACGTCATCTTCCAGGTCGACGAAGGACTCCGGACGCTGATGGACTTCCGGTACCAGAAGCACTTCAAGGCGACGCGGGGTGAAAAGGGGCGCAACAAGTCCCAGCACGGCGCCAATGCGGACGATATGATCGTGCGTGTGCCGCCCGGCACGGTCGTCTTTGATGACGATACCGGCGAGATGGTCGCCGACCTGACGCAGCACGGCCAGGCCGTCGTCATCGCGAAGGGCGGACGCGGCGGGCGCGGCAATATGCGCTTCAAGAGCTCCGTCAATACCGCGCCGGCGATCGCCGAGAACGGCGAGGAAGGCCAGGAGCGCTGGGTGACGCTGGAGCTGAAGGTGATGGCCGACGTCGGCCTCGTCGGCTTCCCGAGCGTCGGCAAGTCGACGCTGCTGTCGGTCGTATCGGGCGCGCGGCCGAAGATCGGCGCGTACCACTTCACGACGTTGACGCCGAACCTCGGCGTCGTCGAGCTCGGGGACGACCGCAGCTTCGTCATGGCGGATCTGCCCGGCCTGATCGAAGGCGCGCACGCCGGCGTCGGCCTCGGCCACGAGTTCCTCCGCCACGTGGAGCGGACGCGCGTCATCTTGCACGTCGTGGACATGTCCGGCATGGAGGGACGCGATCCGTACGAGGACTGGGTCAAGATCAACGACGAGCTCAAGCTGTACAACCTGAAACTGACCGAGCGTCCGCAGATCGTCGCGGCGAACAAGATGGACATGCCGGAGTCCGAAGACAATCTGGCGGCGTTCAAGACCAAGCTCGCCGAGGTTCGGCCCGATATCGACGTCTATCCGATCTCGTCGCTGACACGCGCGGGCGTGCCCGAGCTGCTGTACAAGACGGCCGAGGTGCTCGAAGCGGCGCCGGATCCGGCCGAACTGGCCGCGCAGGAAGCGCGCGAAGCCGAAGCGGCCGAAGGCGTCGTCTACAAGCTCGACCATCGCGAGGAAGTGCATGATTATACGATCTCGCGGGACAACGAGACGTTTGTCGTCGAGGGCGAGTCGATCGAGCGCCTGCTCAGACGGACGCAGTTCGGCTCCTACGAGGCGGTCATGCGCTTCGCCCGCATCCTGCGCAAGATCGGGCTCGATGCGGACCTGCGCAAGCGCGGCGCGAAGAACGGCAGCATCATTCGCATCGGCGACTTCGAGTTCGAGTTTTTCGAGGGCGGCGAGCAGGAATACTTGTACGAAGACGAATAAGCGCTTTGCGGCGCATTCAACAGCCTTATCGCCTGTCGGCGTCCAGCCGGCGGCAGGATAAGGCTTTTTATCTTTCATTCGTCTATTGCTGTGCGGGAAGGGATCGGCTATAATGTCCACTATACACAAACATGCGTCTTTCCTAGGAGGACGGGGGATGGCGGAGCAATTTTACGCGGTCCGCGAGGATCTGCTGCCCGAGGGCATGCGCAAGGCCGAGCAGGCGAAGGCGCTGCTGCGCCGGGGCGAGGCAGCCACGATCGGCGAGGCGGCGGAGCGCGTGGGTCTGAGCCGAAGCGCTTTTTACAAGTACAAGGACGGCGTGTACCCGCTCGATCAGGCGGCACGCGCATCGATCGCGACGCTGTCCATCGATCTCGAGCACCGTTCGGGCATACTCTCGAAGATGCTCGGGCTGCTCGCCGAGGATGGGGGCAACGTGCTCACGATTACGCAGTCGATCCCGCTGCAGGG
This sequence comes from Cohnella sp. 56, assembly GCF_037963805.1. Taxonomy (NCBI): domain Bacteria; kingdom Bacillati; phylum Bacillota; class Bacilli; order Caryophanales; family Paenibacillaceae; genus Cohnella; species Cohnella sp. 56. Next base: position 122,706 of record NZ_JAZDQE010000005.1, read on the forward strand.
ACTGGCCAACGTCGTCGTCACGCTCGACGCGGCGCAGATGACCGGCGGGATCGGGGAGCTGACCGATCGTCTCAGGGGACTGGCGGGCGTGCGTCGCGCGGCCGTCGTAGGCCGCAGCTAGATATGAAGCTATGAAGCGGAGGAAATTGATATGAAGCCGGTTAAGGTAGGATTAATGGGATTGGGCACGGTCGGCACGGGGGTCGTCCGGATCGTGGAGGGGCATCAGGAGGATCTGCAGAGCCAGGTCGCCTCCCCGATCGAGATCGCGAAGATACTGGTCAAGGACGCCTCGAAGTCCAGAAGCGTGGCCATCGATGCCGCGAAGCTGACGGAGGACCCGTGGGAGCTCGTGCGCGACGAGGAGATCGACATCATCGTCGAGGTGATGGGCGGCGTCGGGACGACCAAGGAGCTGCTGCTCGAGGCGCTCGAGCGGGGCAAGCATATCGTCACCGCGAACAAGGACCTGATGGCGCTGCACGGACAGGAGATTCTGGCCAAAGCCAAGGAGAAGGGCTGCGACGTCTTCTATGAAGCGAGCGTGGCCGGCGGCATCCCGATCATCCGTACGCTGATCGAGGGCTTCTCCTCCGACCGGATCACGAAGATCATGGGCATCGTCAACGGCACGACGAACTACATTCTGACCAAGATGAGCCAGGAGGGCGCGGACTATCAGGACGTGCTCAAGGAAGCGCAGGCGCTCGGCTACGCCGAGGCCGACCCCACATCCGACGTCGAAGGCCTGGATGCCGCGCGCAAGATGACGATTCTGTCCACGCTCGGCTTCCGCGCGAACGTCGCGCTCGAGGATGTGGACGTGCGGGGCATCAGCGCCGTCACGCAGGAGGACATCCGGTATGCGCATCAGCTCGGCTGCGAGATCAAGCTGCTCGGCATCGCGGAGCGCCAGGACGACTTCATCAGCGTCAGCGTACAGCCGACGCTCGTGCGCCGCAGTCATCCGATCGCCTCGGTGAACGGCGTATTCAACGCCGTCTACGTCCACGGCGAAGCGGTGGGCGAGACGATGTTCTACGGCCCCGGAGCCGGCGAGATGCCGACGGCGACGTCGATCGTGGCCGATCTCGTGTCCGTCGTCAAGAACATGAAGCTCGGCGTCAACGGCCGTCAGGCCTCGCTGTCTTACAAGGAAAAGAAGCTCAAAACCGACGAGCAGATCGCTTCGAAGTACTTCATGCTGCTGCATGTCGAAGACCGGGCGGGTGTGCTGATGCAGATCGCCCAGGTGTTCTCGCAGTACGACGTCAGCATCGAGTCGGTGATGCAGCCTGCCGCTCCGGACTCGGAGGGTGCGCAGCTGATCATCTCCACGCATGCGGCCGACAAGGCTTCGATGAAGGCCGTGCAGCAGGCGTTCGAGGCGCTGCCGACAGTTCGGACCATCAAGAGCGTCTACCGCGTCGAGGGCTGACCGGCCTGCAGATGCAGCGCATTCGCGAGAGGGGTAGAAAGTAAAATGACAGATAAAGCAATACGTCCCACGGCGGATCGCGTCGTCGTCCGGGTGCCGGCGAGTACGGCCAACTTAGGGCCTGGCTTCGACAGCCTCGGCATGGCGCTGTCGCTCTATGCCTGGGTCGATCTGGCGCCTGCCGAGCGGACGACCGTGACGCTGTACGGCGATCATCTCGAGGGCGTCGCGCGGGACAAGAGCAATCTGATCTACGAGGTCGCGCAGTCGGTGTTCGCGAGGTTCGGCGTGGACTTGCCCGAGCTTGCGATCGGCATTCGCAGCGACAATCCGCTGGCGCGGGGACTCGGGAGCAGCGCCTCCGCCATCGTCGGCGCGCTCGTCGCAGCCAACGCGCTGATCGGCAGTCCGCTCGACAGGCACGCGCTGCTGCAGATGGCGACCGCGCTGGAGCGGCATCCCGACAACGTCGGCGCATCGCTGTACGGCGGCATCGTCGCCGCGGCGTGGGACGGCGAGCGGGCGGAGCTCGTCCGCTTCGAGCCGCCGCAGGCGCTGCGCGTACTGGCGGCGATCCCGGCGTTCGAGCTGGCGACCAAGTCCGCGCGCGCCGTGCTCCCGCAGCAGGTGGAGCGGGCCGACGCCGTCTTCAACGTGGCGCACAGCTCGCTGCTGACGGCCGCGCTCGCGACGGGCCGGCTCGACGCGCTGCGCTTCGCGCTCAGGGACAAGCTGCACCAGCCTTATCGGGCGCCGCTCATCCCCGGCATGGAGCGCCTGCTGCGCGAGGCGCCGGAGCATGGCGCGCTCGGCGCCGTGCTGTCCGGTGCAGGGCCGACGCTGCTCCTGCTCTCGGAGGAGGGGAGCGACGCGCGAGCAATCGAGGCGTTCGCGCGAGCGACGCTGGAGGAGGCGGGCGTCCAGGCCGAGCTGCGCTGGCTGGAGCCGGATTTGGCGGGACCTGCCGTCAGGCTGCTCCGGGCGGGCGACAGCGACTTCGGCGCTGCGCCGCATCTCATTCTCGGCGCACCAGGCGCGGAGGTACGCGTATGAGGCAGCTTCCGAGCGTCGCAGTGCTCTCCAAGGGGACGTTCTCGGACGAGGCTGCGCGCTACTTTTTCCGCGGTCGCGAAGTCGATCTGCACTATCGCAGGATGATCGCGGACGTATTCAAGTCGACCGCCGAAGGCTTGACCGACTGGAGCGTCATCCCGATCGAGAATACGATCGACGGCTCCGTCAGCCTCCACTCGGATTGGCTCGTACACGAGGTGGAGCTGCCGATCCGCGCGGAGTGGGTATTCCCCGCCGTGCAGAACCTGGTCGGACGCGGCGCGGAGCTGGGAGCCGAGGCGGGAGGAGCGGCGGACGAAGGCCGCGCGTGGGATCCCGCCAAGATCGTCAAGATATTCAGCCATCCCGTAGCGATGGCCCAATGCTACGAGTTCATCCGCGCGCATATCCCGCATGCGGAGCTGGAGACGCTGTCCAGCACGGCGGAGGCGATCCGCACCGTGCACGACAATCCGGGCCGCGGCTGGGCCGCGATCGGCACGCGCACGGCGGCGGCGGACTATGGCCTCGACCTGCTGCAGGAGGGCGTGACCGATCACGACAACAACTACACCCGTTTTCTGCTTGTCGGACACCGCGTCTACGAATGCGAGACGGCTCCCAAGCACAAGACGAGCATCCTGATCACGCTGCCCGAGGATTATCCCGGCGCGCTGCATCAAGTGCTCGCGGCCTTCTCCTGGCGCCGGATCAACCTGTCGCGCATCGAGTCGCGCCCAACGAAGAAGAAGCTCGGCAGCTACTACTTCTGGATCGATATCGAGATGTCGCTCGATACGGTGCTGCTGCCTGCCGCGATCGCGGAGATCGAAGCGATCGGCTGTCAGGTGCGCATTCTCGGCTCTTATCCCAGCTTCCCATTCGAAGGCTAAATCATTTTCGGAGGTGTCCGCAGGCATGTCTGAGCAATGGATTTACTTGAACGGGCAATATGTTAAAAAAGAAGATGCGAAAATTTCGGTCTACGATCACGGATTTTTGTACGGCGACGGCATATTCGAGGGGATCCGCATCTACGACGGCAATGTGTTCCGGTGCAAGGAGCATCTCGACCGCCTCTACGATTCGGCCAAGTCGATCATGCTGAACATCCCGCTGAGCCCTACGCAGATGGAGGACGCGCTCTGCGAGACGATCCGCCGCAACGGGCTGCGCGACGGTTACATCCGGCTCGTCGTATCGCGCGGACCCGGCAATCTGGGTCTCGATCCGCTGCGTTGTCCGGAGGCGTATGTCGTCATCATCGTCGAGCAGCTCGCCATCTACCCGGAGGAAGCGTACCGCGACGGCCTGCGCTCCGTGTCGGTCAGCCAGCGCCGCAACCTGCCGGATGCGCTCAATCCGAAGATCAAGTCGCTGAACTACCTGAACAACATCCTGGTGAAGATCCAGGCCAATCTGGCCGGCGTCGGCGAGGCGATCATGCTCAATTCGCAGGGCTATGTGGCAGAGGGATCGAGCGACAATATCTTTATCGTCAAAAAAGGCGTCGTCTTCACGCCGCCGTGTTATATCGGCGCGCTGGAAGGCATCACGCGGGGCGCGATCATCGAGCTGTGCGGCAAGCTGGGGCTGCCGCTGCGCGAGGAGCCGTTCACGCTGCATGATGTGTATACGGCGGACGAAGTGTTCTTCACCGGGACGGCTGCCGAAGTCATCGCGGTGCGCGAGGTGGACGGCCGCGTCATCGGCGAAGGCCGTGCAGGACCGGTGACGACCGAGCTGCTGGCCGAATTCCGCAAGATCGTCACGGCCGAAGGCGTCAAGGTGTTTGAATAACGTCAACATGGACGGTACACCCGGGAGTTGAGCGTTACCGCGGAGCAAATCCCTCGTTTTTAAAGCTCGCCGGCAAATCAAAGTGTTTTTCGTTGAATCAAACAGCATGTAAGCATCGGATATTCTCCAAACCTAAAAGGACCGTCAGGTGATTTCTCCTGACGGTCCTTCTTAAATATTCAAGCTATTTAAGCTAGCCGGAGCCAGGCATGCGCACAAGCCGCTTCTTCCGCCATGCGGACGGGTTGTCGCCTAACTTGGCTTTAAAGACGCGGCTGAAATAATGCAAGTTCGAGAAGCCGGTCATCTCCGCGATTTCCTGAATTGGCAGATTGGTCGTCTCGAGATAGCAGATTGCAGCGTTAAGCCGGAGCTCCTGCAGGTAATGGATCGGCGTCGAGCCGAATGCTTCCTTGAAGAGCCGGATAATGTAGGACGGCGTGAAGTTGCAGATTCGAGAGAGCTCTTCCAGTGTGATCGGTTCCACATAAGAGCGCTCCATATGCCGCATGATCGTATAAATATGGCGGTCGACCGTCTGAAAGCTGTCGACCTGCGTGAATGTCGCGGGGAGAGAATCGCTGGCGACGGCATGGCCGACCAGCAAGAGCAGCTTCCGGATATCGAGCTGCAGAAGCCGGTGCGTGGTCGTATGATCCAGTGCCGCTGCTTCATAAGCGGCGATCGTCGAGCCGATGACGACAAGCTCGGGACCGAGGGGAACCGGCCAATCCGCGTCCGCACGGCGCGATTGATTCACGTTCCAATGGCCCACCGTTTCGAAGTCGAGGAACGTTTCTTGCTGCATGTCGGCCTCCATATACCAGCCCTGTACGCCTTGCGGGCCGGGCACGAGCCAATGCGGCGTATTCGCCGGAATCAGGATCAGCACGGGCGACGTCATCGGATACGTCCGGCCCATCCATTGCAGCTCGGAGGGCCCCGTGTGCAGATACAGGATCTCGTGAAAAGGGTGAATGCCTCCCGCACCGGAAGGCTGCAGCTTAAGCGTGCCGAATTCCCGGATCCGCATGCGATGACCTCCCTGGCCGAAGCCGAATACAATTTTGTGCAACCCTGCGGAATCTTCCCCCCCATTCTAGCAAGGTCTTCCCGAACGGACAAGAACGAATAGTCGTCACTTTCCCCTAAATACGTTCCGCTTTTAATCCCTTAGGATGTGAGTAAGCCAGTGGCAGACGACAGAACGATATGAAAACGCTATCCGGAAGCGGTTTCGCCGGTCTCTGCAGAAGGGCTTGCTCAACATGGCATCGTATAAATGCTCAAAAGGTGCGGATCAGACAAAGGGAGGCATGAAGAATGGGAAGAAAAACGATGGGTCTGCTGTTTGCCGCGATGCTGGTGGTTACAGCTTGCTCCAACAATGGATCAAAAGAAAAGCCGGCAGCGAATACCGGGAGCCAAAACGCAGGCTCGGGCGATGCGGGGACGACTGCGAACGAGGCGGTCACGTACAACTTCGGCCGTAATATGGACCCGAATAACGACAACGTCGCGAAGCTGGAGAAGATTACCGGCGAGACGCTGGCGAACAACCGCTGGATTCAGCTGTTTAAGGAAAAGCTTAACATCGACGTGAAGTACAAGATGCTGTCCGACAGCACCTCGTATGACCAGAAGCTGAAGCTGGCCATGGCGTCCGACGACCTGCCCGACATGCTCCAGGTGGCCTCGACATCCGACCTCAAGCAGTTGATGGAAGCGGGCGCGCTGGAGGAAATGGGTCCGCTGTACGATCAGTACGGCTCCGACCTGCTGAAGAGCATTATTGAGAAGGAGACGAAGCGCGTCTTCGAGCCGGCGACACAGGACGGCAAGATCTACGCCATTCCGATGAAAATGCCTTCGACCAACGGATACAACCACTTGTGGATCCGCGAGGATTGGCTGACGAAGCTAGGGCTGGAGCGACCGAAGACGATGGACGATGTGCATGCGATTGCCAAAGCATTTGCGGCGCAGGACCCGGACGGAAACGGCAAAGCGGATACGCTGGGCCTCGAAATAGACAGCGACTTCCGGTATAACCTGCAGGGGCTGTTCTGGGGCTACGGCGCTTATCCAAACCCGAGCAACTGGATCGAGAAGGACGGCAAGGTCGTCCGCGGCGCAGTGCAGCCGGAAATGAAAGAACCGTTGCAGCTGCTGCAGACGATGTTCAAAGAAGGGCTGCTCGATAAGGAGTTCGGCACCAAGAACAACAACAAGGCGATGGAATCGGTCGTCGCGGGCAAGACGGGGATGTTCTACGGTCCCCACTGGATGGCGTTTACGCTCGACAAGCTGCGGCAGAACGATCCGAACGCGAAGTGGATCGTCGTTCCGCTGCCGACGAAGGACGGCGGACCGGCGAAGATTCCGCTGACGATCAGCACGGACGGCTACATGGTCGTGAAGAAAGGGACGAAGCATCCGGAGAACCTGGTGAAGATGTTTAACGTCTACGTGGATGCTCTGTACGGCGAGAATGCCGAGTTCGAGAAATACGGCTTCGGCGAAGGCGTGGACAACATCTGGCAGATGGCGCCGGTCTACACGCTTGATCCGATGATGGATCTCGAGGTGCATAAGCAGATGAAAAAAGCGATTGCCGACGGCACGACGGACCAACTGACGGGTACGGCGAAGAGCATCTACAAAAACATTCAGGACGGCATGTGGACGATGGATATGATGTTCGGGCCGACGAATACGCCGTTCGAATTTGTCGCCGCGTCTTACCCGGATCAAATTATGTGGAACGCCTATATGGGCGCGCCGACGTCCACGGAAGTGACGCGCGGCAGCTCGATGGATGAGCTGATCGTCACTACGCTCACCGGCATCATCCAAGGCAAGACGGAGGTCGGTGCGGGCTTTGATAAGATGGTCGACGAGTGGAATAAGCTCGGCGGCACGAAGGTAACCGAGGAAGTCAACGCGGCGCTGGGCAAATAAGGCAACCAGGCCGCATATGACGCTCGCAAGCGCCGCCAGCTCTGGCGGCGCTTTGCACGCCATCAAGCCGTTCGCAACCGAAGGGAGGCGGATTCATGAAAGCGGAAACGACATCCGTGACAAAGGAGGGAATCGGTGCCATGAGAGTAGGCTACAAGACGAAACGGGAGCTTCCGCTTCATTTCATGCTGCTTCCGGGACTGATCCTGATTCTGATTTTCGCATATGTGCCGATGGTCGGCGTCACGATTGCCTTCCAGCATTTTCTCCCGCTAAGGGGGCTGCTCGGAAATCAGGAATGGGTGGGCTTCGACAATTTCGATTATGTATTCTCCATTCCGAACATCTGGCAGGTCGTATGGAATACGCTGCGGATTGCCGTCCTGAAGATCGTCATGGGCATTATTGTTCCCATAACCTTTGCGCTGCTCTTGAACGAGATTCGCCTGCTGCTTTTCAAACGGATGACGCAGACGATCATCTATTTTCCCTATTTTTTGTCGTGGGTCATTCTGAGCGGCATTCTGATCGATATTCTGTCTCCGTCGTCCGGGATCGCCAACCAATTCCTCGGCGTGTTCGGCATCAAGCCGATCTATTTCCTCGGGGAGAACAGTTGGTTCCCCTATGTGATGGTGGCGTCGGACGTGTGGAAAACGTTCGGCTTCAACACGATCGTCTATCTGGCGGCCATCACGAGCATCGATCCATCGCTCTATGAATCCGCCGCGTCGGACGGAGCGGGCCGGATCCGGCAGACCTGGCACGTCACGCTGCCGGGCATGCACATGATCATCGTGCTGCTGATGGTGCTCAGCCTGGGCACCGTACTCGACGCCGGCTTCGACCAGATCTTCAACATGTACAGCCCGCAGGTGCTCCAGTCGGGAGACATTATCGACACGATGGTGTACCGGATGGGCCTGCTGCAGGCGCAGTACGGACCGTCGACGGCGGTCGGCCTGCTGAAGTCCCTCGTTTCGTTCATTCTGATTACGGTCTCGTATTGGATCGCGTACCGGCTGTTCAAATACCGGCTCTTCTAGGGAGGAAGCGACATGCTGACAAAACAAACCCGGGCGCAGAAGGTATTTAACGCGTTCAATTATACTTTCCTTATCGTCGTCTGCCTGCTGTGTCTCGTTCCGTTCATTCACATTCTGGCCCTGTCGCTCAGCGACAACGCAGCCGTCTCGGGCGGGCTCGTGAAGCTGTGGCCGGTCCGCTTTACGCTGGAGCCGTACCGGTACGTGCTGGATCGCGACGCTTTCTGGCGGGCATTCGGCATTACATTGCAGCGGGCGCTGCTTGGCACGGCCATCAACGTGATGCTCGTCATTCTGCTGGCCTACCCGCTCTCGAAGACGAAGGAGAAGCTGCGGACGCGGTCGCTGTACGTATGGGTGTTCTTTTTCACGATGCTGTTCAACGGCGGCCTGATTCCGTCCTATATCCTCATCAAGGAGCTCGGCATCATGAATACGCTGTGGGCGCTCGTGCTGCCGGGAGCGGTGACCGTGTTCAACGTAATCCTGATGCTGAATTTCTTCCGTCAGGTGCCGGAGGAGATGGAGGACGCCGCGAACATCGACGGCGCGAGCCACTGGCGCACGCTGTGGCAAATCTATGTTCCGGTGTCCATGCCGGCCATCGCCACAATTACGCTGTTCTGTCTGGTCGGGCACTGGAACTCGTGGTTCGACGGCTTGATTTTCATGCGCAACGCCGACAAGTACCCGCTGCAGAGCTACCTGCAGACCATTGTGGTGGAGTTCAACTTCCAGACGATGTCGGCGACAGAAGCGGAACGGCTGGCCAAGCTGAACGATCGGTCGGTCAAAAGCGCTCAGATGCTGGTGGCCGCCATCCCCATCCTGCTGGTGTATCCGTTCCTGCAGCGATATTTCGTCAGCGGCATCAGGCTCGGCAGTGTGAAAGGATAAGTCGGCGGATTCTGTGATTTTCGCTAAATACGAGAGGCTTTCCATGTTGTAGGATGGCAGATGACGAACTTAAACGCGAGGTGTAGACATGAAACTAAGCATAGCCGAAACGAAAGATCACTTCCTGGCAGAGGGCAGGCCCTTCTTCTATCTGGCCGATACCGTGTGGAACGCATTCACGAACGCGACGCTGGAGGAGTGGGAGGACTATCTCCGCTTCCGTGCGGCGCAGGGGTTCAATGCCGTACAGATCAGCATCCTGCCGATCATTCACGACATGTCGGGCGGCACGGACGAGCTGCCGCCGTTCGAGGCAAAGGCAGAAGGCGCCGGCTGGGACTTCCACAGCCCCGATCCCGCTTACTTCAAGAAGGCCGGCCGGATGCTGGAGATGGCTCGGGCGCACGGCTTCGTGCCGGCGCTCATCGTGCTGTGGGTCAATTATGTGCGGGATACATGGGCTGCCGGCATTCATCCGGAGTTCGTCATGCCGGATGAGGCGCTTCCCGGCTATATCGACACGGTGGTGCGGACACTCGGACCGAGCGAGCCGGTTTATCTGATCAGCGGCGACACGGACCTGCCGACCGAAGCGGCGTTCGGCATGTACCGGACGGCGATGGAGCTGTTGAAGAAGCGGCAGCCGGAAGCGCTGATCTCGTACCATCCGAAGCCGGGCCTGGAGCTGGACAGTCGGTTGATCGGGCATCCGGACTACGACTTCTATATGTACCAGCAAGGCCATTCGCCGGAGGCGCGGGCCGTGACGGGCGCCTCGTATCATTACGGACTGCCGGTGAAGCGACCGATCGTGAACGGGGAGCCGTATTACGAGGCGATCGGATATTTCAACCGCTATGGGCGGTTTAACGCGCCGGACATTCGCCGCTCGTTCTGGGAGAGCGTGCTGTCGGGCGCCAAGGCGGGCTTCACATACGGCGCGCATGGCGTCTGGTCGTGGCATAAGGCGGGTCAGACGTTCACCAGCGAGAAAGCCTGGGGAATGTCGGCGGACTGGCGGACAGCGCTGCTGCTGCCGGGAGCGGGAGACGTCGCCTACGGCAAATGGCTGCTCGAATCGTTCGGCCTGTTCGAGCTGGAGCCGGCGCAGCATCGGGTGCTGAAATACGCGGAGCATGTCACGATGGCGGCTTCGCCGGACGACGGCGTGATCGCGGTGTACATGCCTTACGATATGGGGACAAGGATTGAGGCGGACCTGGGCGGCTATGACGTCGACCTTCTGGAGCTGGGGACGCGAAGCGTGCTGAAGCCGTGCTTGCACATTGAAGGAGGCGTCACCGAGATCGCCATGCACGGACGCAACGCCGATGCGCTGCTGCTTGCGAGGAGGCGGAACCGGTGAGCGGCGGACGTGACGTCGTCCGGTCGACGTATCTCATCGAGACGCCGCATGCGCTGGGGCGTGCGGTGGAGGTGATGGCAGGCGAGCAATCGACCGGTACGTTCGTGGCCGTGCCCGGCGAGACCGACGAGGTGAAGACGCGAAGCGCGGCCCGTATTGTCGGCATCGAGGAACTGGAGCCGGTCCGCGAGCCGTCGCTGCCGGGGGCGAAGCTGCCCACGGCGTGGGACGGCTTGTACCGGCGCGGCAGGGTGACGCTTGAATTCCCGTTGCACAACTTCGGTCCGTCCATTCCGAACCTGATGGCGACGGTGGCCGGGAATCTGTACGAGCTGCAGGAATTCTCGGGCTTGCGGCTGCTCGATCTGGAGCTGCCTGAAGCGTTCTGCAGCCGGTATCGCGGCCCGAAGTTCGGCGTCGAAGGCACGCGCCGGCTGGCCGGCGTACATGGCCGTCCCATCATCGGCACGATCGTGAAGCCCAGCATCGGCCTTACGGTCGACGAGCTGCGGCTGCTGGTTCGGGAGCTGGCGGACGCCGGCCTCGACTTCATCAAGGACGACGAGCTCAATGCGAGCCCGACGTTCGCTCCGATCGAGGACAAGGTAGAGGCCGTCATGGAGGAGATCGAACGGGCGGCGGACCGGAAGGGCAAGAAGGTCATGTATGCCTTCAACATCACGGGCGACATCGACGAGCTGAAACGCCGTCATGACCTGGTGCACGCGCACGGCGGCACGTGCATTATGGTCAGCATCCAGAGCATCGGTCTGGCCGGGCTTGCGCATCTGAATGGCTACAGCGAGCTGCCGATCCACGGCCATCGCAACCAGTGGGGCATGATGACGCGCAGCCCGATGCTCGGCATGGAATTCGCGGCTTATCAGAAGCTGTGCCGGCTGGCGGGCGCGGATCATCTGCATGTGAACGCGCTGGACAGCAAGTTCTACGAAAGCAACGAATCCGTAATCCGCTCGGTCCGCGCGCTCCGAGAACCTTTTGCGGGCGGCGCGCATGCCTGCATGCCCGTCCTGTCGTCCGGCCAGTCGGCGGCGACGGCGGAAGATACGTACCGGCAGCTCGGCACGTACGACCTCATGAATATCGCGGGCGGCGGCATCATGGCACATCCGGACGGCCCGGCCGGCGGCGTGCGCAGCATGCAGCAGGCATGGAAAGCGGCGATCGCCGGCATTCCGCGCGAGACGTATGCGGAACGCCATGCCGAGCTGAGGCGGGCGCTGGAGACTTTTACCCGCAGAGGGTAAGGAAGGAACGATGGCGAAGATGACAAGTGAACTGCTGCTCAGCTATTATGCGGACGATTTCACCGGCTCGACGGATGTGATGGAGGCGCTGGCGCTGGGGGGCGTGCGAACTGTGCTGTTCCTCGCTCCGCCGTCCGCCGAGCTGCTTGAAGCCCGGTTCCGCGGCATTCGCGCGTTCGGCATCGCGGGTGTCAGCCGCTCGCTGAGCCCGGCGGAGATGGAGGCAGAGCTGGGGCCGGTGTTTGCCTGTTTGCATGCCTCCGGCACGCCTGTCGTTCATTACAAAATGTGCTCCACGTTCGATTCGTCGCCCGATATCGGCAGCATCGGCAAGGCGGCCGAGCTGGGACGCGCCGCGTTCGGCGGCGCGCATCCGATTCCGCTGCTCGTGGGCGCGCCCGCGCTTGGCCGTTACACGGTGTTCGGCAATCATTTTGCCAAGGGAGGAGAGACGGTGCACCGGCTCGACCGGCATCCGACGATGTCTCGCCACCCGGTGACGCCGATGGACGAAGCGGACCTGCGGATGCATCTGGCGAAGCAGACGAAGCTGTCCGTCGGGTTGATGGATATTCTGGCCATGGAAGGCGACGAAGCGTCGGCGGCGGAGCGGCTGAAGCGGCTGCTGGCGGAGGGACCGGAGCTGGTGCTGTTCGACGTGCTGGACGATGAGCGGCTGGAGCGCGCAGGAGCGCTGCTCTGGCAGGAGGCGGTGGAGCGGGACAGTCGGTTTGTCATCGGTTCGTCCGGCGTCGAATACGCGCTCTGCGCCCATTGGAGGCGGACGGGTCTAACGGAGCCGGACGTCACTCTGTTCGAGGCACGGGGACCCGTGAAGCAGCTGTTTGCCGTGTCGGGCAGCTGCTCGCCCGTGACGGAGGCACAGATCGGTTATGCGCTCGCGAACGGGTTCCGGGGCATCCCGGTCGACGTGGAGCGGCTGGTTGTGCCGGACGAGGCGGAGGCGTACCGCAGCAAGCTGCGGGAGGAGGCGCTGGCTGTGCTCGGAGACGGCAGCAGTCCGCTGCTTTACACCGCGCTGGGGCCCGAGAACCTTCAGACGGAGCGGCTGAGAAGCCGCATGGCGAACGCAGGCCACGCGTCGCTCGACACCGGCCGCCTGCTCGGCGAGCAACTCGGCAAGCTGACCCGGGAAGTCGTCGGCACGGCTGGTCTGCAGCGATTTCTGATCGCGGGCGGGGACACGTCGGGCTATGTGACACGGGAGCTCGGTATCTACGGGCTGGAATGCCTGATGCCGGTCGCCCCGGGCGGACCGCTCTGTCTGAGCCACGCGGAGAACCCGGCGTTCGACGGCAAGGAGCTGGCACTGAAGGGCGGCCAGGTGGGCACAGAAGATTATTTCGTGCGCGTGCGGGACGGAAGGTAAAAGCGGGTGCCGCTGGAAGGCGCACGGTGAATGGTGAGCGGCGAATCGTGGGCATGGCGTGCGAATAGCTGCAGTGCAGGTGCAACAGCGACAACTAGTCGTGAAAGGCGCAAAAGCCTTTGTTGATATGGACAGTCAAAACGGCGGGCGAATGACGACGGGAGGCAGGTGGCCGGAATGAAGGAGCCGGATACACGAAGCGATACGATGGGACGGGAGGACGCGCAACAATGCGTTGGAACGCTGAGGCCGCAGCAACTGGCCGCAACCTTGCTGCAGGCGGGGCCGGTTGAGGCTTTGTTCGCCGACGGAGGCCTGCGGTATATCAAGCTGGACGGGAACGAGATTGTAAGAGGCGTTTACGCGGCCGTCCGGGACAAAAACTGGGGCACGGTGCCGCCCGCGTTTACTGACCTGCAGGTGGAGCGCTACGGCGCCTCGTTTTGCGTCCGCTTTACGGCGGAACATGTCAACGACGAAATCGATTTTGTCTGGGACGGCCGGATTGAAGGCACGCCGGGCGGAACGGTGACGTTTGCCATGGACGGACGCGCGCGTCGCGCTTTCCTGCGCAACCGGATCGGCTTTTGCGTACTGCATCCGGTGACGCTGGCGGGCGAGCCCGTTACGCTCGAATCGCCGGAGGGCATTTGGACAAGCCGATTCCCGGAGCTGATCTCACCGGACAGTCCGTTCATCGGCTTCACGGGCATGCGGCACGGAACGGCCGGCGGCGAGCTGGAGCTGCGGTTCGAAGGAGACCGGTTCGAGACCGAGGATCAGCGCAATTGGACGGACGCGTCGTTCAAAACATTCTCCACCCCGCTCGCCATCCCGTATCCCGTTCTGGTGGAGAATGGCGAGATCGTGCGGCAGCGGGTAACGCTGCGGTTGGCAGATACGGCCGCGCAGTCAAGGAAAAGCGGCAGTGCGCAGGCCGGGGTTGCCGCGGCTGCCGGCTCCGACGCGACGAACGGCAGTGCGCAGGCGACGGTCGTCACCGTCGGCCCCGATGGAGTCGGCAGACTGCCGAAGTCGGGCGTAGGCTATGCGCCGGTACGGCAAGACCGGACGGACCGGGAGCTGGACCTGCTGGCGGCGCTTCGTCCGGCGCATCTTCATGTTCCGTTAAGGCTCGGGGAGCCCGGCTGGCTGGAGCTGCTGACCGGCGCCGCGGAGAGTGCGAACTTCTGTGGCGCCGAGCTGCTCATCGAGGCGATCGCGGCTGCCCGCGAGGGCAGCGATCGGACCGGGCAGCTGGAGGCGCTTGCCGAAGCGCTGCAGCCATACGCCGACACTGTGTGCGGTGTCACCGTATATCCCGAGGGCGGATTCGACACGACCCTCGCGCTGAACCGGCAGCTGGCGTCCGCTCTGGCAGCGGCAGGCGTGCGGCTGCCGATCGGCGGTGGTACGCGCGGCAACTTCGCCGAATTCAACCGGGCGGAGCTGCCGCTCGAAGACATGGATTACGCCGTCTACCCGATCAATCCGCAGATTCACGCGTTCGACGATGCGTCGATCATCGAGACGCTGGAGGCGCAGTCGGCGACCGTGCGGACAGCCAAGGCGAGGGCGGGTTCGCATTCGCTGCATGTCGGGCCGGTCACGTTCAAGCCGCGGGTGAATCCGTACGCGGCGAATGAAGTCGAAGCGGCCAAAACGGAGCGGCGCGAGAGCATGGAGGACGCCCGGCTGCGGACGCCGTTCGGCGCGGTCTGGACGCTCGGCTGCATCGCGCAGCTCGGTCAGGCAGGCGCGGACCGGATCACGCTCCACGAGGATGGCGGCACCCTCGGCCTCATGCCGGAAGGGGGCGCGTCGGTGTATCCCGTCTACGAGCTGCTGAAACTCGTGGGCGAGTGGGCGGGGGCCGAGCTGCTCGACGTGCGCGTCAACCGTCCGCTCGCCGCCGGCGCGCTGGCGTTGCGGCTGAACGGCCGCCGCAGGTTGATCGCGGCCAATTATACCGACGCGGAGCTGAGGGTCCATGTAGCGGGCGGGGAAGCAGATGCGCCGATCCGGAAGCTGACATTGGCGCCGTACGGCTTCGCCTGTCTGGACAGCGTTGACGGCGGGACCCGGACCGGCCGCGTGTGAATGATTGCGGTACAGCGGCCTTGCAGTCCTTGCCGATGCCGGGCACCGACAGCGGTATCCTGGATGCAGCGTGCGACGCGCTCGGGGCCAGGGAAGTAAGCTATTGTATGACTTCAAACGATACTATACGAGGGGGATGCGAGATGGAAAGTCGGACGATAGCGCTGATCGGCGCGGGGGGCAAGATGGGCTGCCGCATCGCGGACAACTTAAATAAAGGAAGCCATCGGACTCGTTATGTGGAGATCGGCGAGCGGGGCGTCGCGCGTCTCGCGGAGCGCGGACTCGCCACGACGGCGCAGAATGAAGCGGTGGCGAGCGCCGATATCGTCATTCTCGCCGTGCCGGACGTGGCGATCGGACGGATATCCGCGGGCGTCGTGCCGCAGATGCGAAGCGGCGCAATGCTGATCGTACTCGATCCGGCAGCCGCCTATCTGGACCAGCTGCCCATGCGGAACGACGTCACCTATTTCGTGACACACCCCTGCCACCCGCCTGTCTTCAACAACGAGACGACGAGCGAGGCCAAGCGCGATCTGTTCGGCGGCGTAGCGGCCAAGCAGGCGATCGTCTGCGCGCTGATACAGGGGCCGGAAGCGGATTATGAAGCAGGCGAGCGAATTGCGAGGGAGATGTACGCGCCGGTCATGCGTACCCACCGGATTACGGTGGAGCAGATGGCGGTGCTGGAACCTGCTATGGCGGAGACGGTCGGCGCGATGATGGCGACCGTGCTCGGCGAAGCGATGGAGGAGGCTGTCCGGCGCGGCGTGCCGTACGAGGCGGCGAAGGATTTTATGCTGGGGCACATCAACATCGAGCTCGCCATCGTGTTCGAGAAGGTCAACCCGTTCTCGGACGCCTGCCTCGTGGCGATCGAATACGGACGCAAGGCGATGATCAAGGAAGGCTGGCGGGAGTTGTTCCAGCCGGAGAGCATTCGCGAGCAGATCGATATCATGCTGCATCCCGAAAAGCTGCAAGCGTTGAAGACGGAGGGATAAGGACGGATGAAAGCTTGGAAGGTCGGACTGGTCGGCACCGGCTACTGGTCGGAGAAGCATCTGAGAGCGTGGAGCCGGATTCCCGGCGTCGAAGTGACCGCGTTGTGCAACCGGAGCCGGGAGAAAATGGAACGGCGCGCCGCCGAATTCGGTGTGCCGGCGGATGCGTTGTACACGTCGTTCGACGAGATGCTGGCGTCGGCCGACATTGATATCGTCGACATCGTGACCGGGCCGGAAACCCATCTGGCGTACGCGTCCAAAGCCGCCGCCGCGGGCAAGCATATCATGTGCCAGAAGCCGTTCGCGCCGTCGCTTGAGGAGGCGGAAGCGATCGTGGTCGCTGCGGAGGAAGCGGGCGTTCGGCTGATGGTGACGGAGAACTGGCGGTGGCTGCAGCCGTTCCGGACGATCAAGCGCGTGCTGGACGAGGGGCGGATCGGGACGGTCCGCATGGCGCGCTACGTGCACACCGACTATTACACGCCGCGCATGGCGCCGGGGGTTGCGATTCCGCAGCCTTTTTTCCGGGAGATGCCAAAGCTGCTCTTTTATGAGATGGGCGTACATTGGTTTGATACATGGCGGTTTCTGTTCGGTACGCCCGACCGGCTGTACGCGGAAGTGCAGCGCATCAGTCCGTTCATTGAAGGCGAGGACAGCGGGATCGTCGTGCTGGGGGCGAAAGGCTTCTTCGGCTTGCTCGACGCCAGCTGGGCAACCCGGCAGAAGCTCGATCGGCCGCTCGGCGAAGCGGTAGGTCCCGTTCACCTCGAGCAGCTTGTGATCGACGGCGAACGTGGCACGCTGAAGTACGACACATCCGGCCGTATCGCGGTCGTCTCCGCCGACGGATCCGGGGAGGAAACGATTTTGGAGACGTCGGAGCTCGATCACGAGGAGAGCCATTTCCGCCTGCAATCGCATTTCATTGATTGTCTGAACACCGGTGAACAGTTCCAGACGAGCGGGGCGGACAATCTGATCACGCTGCGGATGGCTTTCGGCGTCTATGAGAGCGCGGCAAGCCGGATGCCGGTCGCCATTAAAACTTTTCATAGGAAATAAACGGTATCATTTGTTCTTCCTGCACCGGCCAGCCCCTGCGAGTTTGTTCGACCTTGACAGGGATCCGGGATGGCGCAGGAAGGAGCACGATAACGATACGTCGAATACGGTCGAATACGGTGGCAGGCATCAACACCTGGCGAATCATCCGTACGCGTAGCCGACCACAACAACGCCGACACAAATAACAAGCGCTGAGCGTTCGAACCGCCTGCGCATGACCGGCCGGCCGCGGGCGAACGCGGCCGGCCGCTTGGCATGCCGTGAAGAGGGAGACGGACAGGCGTACGCAGCAGCGAAGTCGGCGGAGAAGCGGGAAGACCCGTTGCTCTTCGCGCCATGGTTTCGTCTAATGACATGGGTGGGAGTGCGATGGGGGCGGCTGGACGATGGGAGCATGTCGACAAGTGGAAAGGGACGGCCGGCATACACGGGATAGGACTGCATGTGCCTGGATTTACAGATGATTACAAATGTGATATCATAATAATATATAAATAATATTGCGAGAGGGGTATTCCCTGTGACTGAAAAAAGAGCCTGGCATATGAACGGATTTTTGGCGCTCTTGATCTGCCTGGCCTCGGCGGCCGGGGGAATCGCCCTCATGATTAACGGAGGCGACCGTCCGGACCCGGACGGCGGCATGATCGGACTCGGCGTGGCGCTGCTGCTGCTGGCGATGGTGATCTTGAGCTCTCTGACGATTGTTCAACCGAACCAGGCGAAGGTAATCACCTTTTTCGGAAGCTACATCGGCACGGTTTCGCGCAGCGGTCTGTGGATGGTGCTGCCTTTTACCGTCAAGAGACGGGTATCGCTCAAAGTCCGCAACTTCACGAGCAACACGCTGAAAGTAAACGACGCGGAGGGCAATCCGATCGAGATCGGGGCTGTCGTCGTATTCCGCGTGTCGGATACGGCGAAGGCGGTGTTCGACGTGGACGATTACGAGCGGTTCGTGGAGCTGACGAGCGAGACGTCGATTCGGCATACGGCGGCCAAGTACGCTTATGACACGTTTACCGACGAGCCCAGCCAATCGCTGCGGGGCAACTCGGACGAGGTCGCCTCGGAACTGTCGGCAGAGCTGCAGAACAGGCTGCATGTCGCCGGCATCGAGGTGCTCGAGACGCGGCTGACCCATCTGGCTTATGCGCCGGAGATCGCCAGCGCCATGCTGCAGCGGCAGCAGGCGATCGCGATCATCGCAGCCAGAGCCAAGATCGTCGAAGGCGCCGTCTTCATGGTGGACGCCGCGCTGCGGCAGCTCGTGGAGAACGGCATAGAGCTCGATGCCGAGCGGCGCGCGGCGATGATCAACAATCTGATGGTAGCGGTCGTGTCCGACCGGGCGGCGACGCCCGTCATCAACACGGGCACGCTGTACGGCTGAGGATGGCCCGGGATGTCATCCAAACCGAAGAAGGCGTATCCGCTGCGCCTCGATTCAGAGCTGTACGAGGCGATCGAGAAGTGGGCGGCGGACGAGTTCCGCAGCGTCAATGCGCATATGGAATATTTGCTGCGGGAAGCGCTGCGCAAGGCGGGCAGACTCAAGAAGGGACCGGCGGCGCCCGAGTCCGAGGACGGATAAAGCGGGCGCGCCGCACGGAGCGTCCGCAAGGCACATAGAGACATAGGCGAACCGGAGAAGGGCGATTCCGGTTCGCCTATGTTTTTTTGCCGAAGGGATGTCAAACGCCCAGCTCCTGCATAGGATGTAAGGATTGCGCGGGGCGGCAGCCTGCACGCGAGAGTCCAGCCATCGGGAGGGAACCGAGTGAAGATCCATATTGCCAAGAGTGGAGATACGCTGTACAACTTGGCCAAGAAATACGGCGTGTCGCTTGATGAGTTGATCGCCGCCAACACCGACATTGCGAACCCGGACGAGATCGCGGTGGGCGCCAAGATCCGCATTCCGAAGCCGGGTCAGAAGACGTACGAGATCGCCCAGGAGCACACGGTGCAGCAGGGCGATACGATGTGGAAGCTGTCCAAAGCCTATCAAGTGCCACTCGCCGACTTGATCGCGGCCAATCCGCAGATCGTCAATCCGAGCGCGCTGCTGACGGGCCAAGTCATTCACATTCCGAAGCTGCCGGCCGAAGGCGCAGAGGCCGGGTCCGGCATGCACCATCATCACGGAGGCAAGCCGGATACTGCCGCGATGCCGGCAGCTGGCGGGAAGCCGAACACGGCCGTCATGCCGGCCGCGGAAGAGAAGCCGAGTACGGCTGTCCTGCCGGCTGCCGAGGCCAAGCCGAACACGGCGCCGGTCGCTCCGGTCGTCGAAGCGCCGCCAGAGATCGTGCTGATCGAAGCGCCTGCACCTGCACCGGCACCGGCACCGGCACCCGTATCCTATGCGCCGTCCGTACAGCCGGTACAAGAGTCCCAAGCGTATCCGATGTACATGACGACCTACGAGAAAACCTCGGATCTGTTCCTGCAAATTCCTCAGCCAGCCATAGAGGCGACGGCGCAGCCGGCATACGGCTATGGGCAACAAGCGGTATCGCCTGCCTCGGCTCACGATGGCGGTCACGGATACGGATATGGTGAAGTACAGGGTGCAAGCGCAGGACCTGTCTCTCACGGCTATGGATACGCGGGCTCGTCTGTCAGTCCGGCGTCCATGAGTCCGCAAGGCAGCGGGTATGCCGGAGCAGCGCTCAGCCCGGCATCCTTGAACCCGCAAGGCAGCGGATACTCTGCACCAGCGCTTGGCCCGGCCGCAGTCGGTCCCCAAGGCTACGGTATGGTCAATGCCGCAAGCACCGGTTACGGCTATCATCCGGCGGTGTCGCCTGCGAACATCCAGCCCTATGCAGGCGGTCCGTGCGTTGACGGCATCGGCCCGCTCGTAGGCGGAATACCTGCCTACCCCGGTCAGCTCGGCGGACTTGAGGGCGGTATTCCGGG
Source organism: Cohnella sp. 56 (assembly GCF_037963805.1). Classification (NCBI taxonomy): domain Bacteria; kingdom Bacillati; phylum Bacillota; class Bacilli; order Caryophanales; family Paenibacillaceae; genus Cohnella; species Cohnella sp. 56. Next base: position 143,028 of record NZ_JAZDQE010000005.1, read on the forward strand.
TCACCTCGGAGGACTCGAGGGCGGACTTCCCGGCAACCTGGGCGGCCTGCAAGGCGGCATTCCCGGCAACCTCGGCGGTTTGCAGGGAGGCATTCCGGGCTATACGGGGCAGCTAGGCGGTCTTCAAGGCGGTATTCCGGGCAACCTTGGAGGGCTTGAGGGCGGCATTCCCGGCAACCTCGGCGGTTTGCAGGGAGGCATTCCGGGCTACGCAGGTCAGCTTGGCGGCTTGCAAGGCGGTATTCCGGGTAATCTCGGAGGACTCGAAGGCGGCATCCCCGGCAATCTCGGCGGGATCGGCGGCCTGCCCGCAGCGCCGCTCGGTTGGGCGCCCTCGAACTGTCACCCGTGCGCAGGTACCCCTGTATCGCCCGCGCAGGCGGCCGCATACGGTTATCCGAACATGGTCATGCCGGTTCAAGCAGCGGCCGAATCGCCGGCATCCTCCTATGCGGCGGGACCCGTTTCCCCTGCGTCCGTCGCGCCTGCGACTGCCGGCGGCTACAATTACGGATATGCCGCGCCGGTTGTGATGGGCACCAGCGCGCAGCCCTATGAGGGCGCCTATTCGCAGCCTTACCGCGACGGCTTCGGCTACGTCCAGTATCCGCTGTCGAACGGCGCAGGCCCGGACATCTACAACCGCGATCTGATCTATGCGGGAGCGGGCGCCGCAGATGAAGCGCAGTTCGCGGACGATGAGGCTGAAGCAGAGTCCGAGTCCGAGAATGCGGTCGTCGGTCGTTCCAAGCCTCGCGTCGGTGTCGCTCAAGCATCCAAGTCCCACAGCGGCTCCAAAGGCGGTGCATCTGCTGCCAAGCGCGCTTCATCGGGAACGGGACGCCAGGTACGCGTAGCCTCGATCTCGGCTCCCAAGCACAGGAAAAGCCTGCCCTGGATGAAATGGTAGAAGCTGATGCATAAGCCCGAGAGTGCCGGATCACACTAGGCTTAAAAAGCCGAAAAGAAGGGATCTCGGTGCTCGGGAATCGAATGCGTCAATGGATGAAGCGATTAAAGCGCCAGAAGCGCCATGTATTGTCCTTGGGGGTATGGACTGCCGCCGTGCTCACGGCGGCAGTCGCGCTGGCCGTGTCGAAGCCGTACCTCGAGCAAGCGGACGTCCCGGCTGATGCGGCGGCGGCTTGGGCGGACGAGCGGACTACGCTCGTCTCGTTCGAAGACCCGCATTCGCAGCGGGGGAGAGCGATTGCGGCGCTCGCGGCCTATGACGGCGAGATCGAGGTCGTGCTGCAGCGAACATACGTATGCGGCGAAGAGACGCGCAAGCTCGGCACCTTGTCTTCGGAAGAAGCGATGGCGCTGCTGAAGGCGCACCGGGACTGGAGTGCGACGCTCAAAGATGCGGGCAGGCTCGTCATGTTCGAGTCTGTGGACGAGCTGTCCGCCGCCTGCAGAGCATCCGCCCGAATCGGAGTGGACAAGCTCGGCTATCTGTCCTTGTTCGACGGACCGGTCCGCAAGGACAAGGTCATTCGGACCTTTTTCCATATGGACATCAAGGCGTTGGAGAGCGGTGTGTCTCCTCAAGAACTCCAACAGCTGTACGAGGGTCTGCCGCTCGGCGACGATAACGACTATCACCAGGTCGTCAGTCGACTCAGCGCATATGCGAGCAAGTTGGACGGAGACATCCAACAACCCTGATTGCACCAAAACGATGCGCCATCGCCGCCGTGCGCGCACCAGCCCCGCCCGCTGCCGCAATGGTGCACCAAAGCGGTGCACCATCGTCCCGGCCTGCCAGACCTCCCCGATACGAGCACCGTTGTGCACATCGGGCTTCAGCCCGTTCACCCCCAATGCTGTCAGGTTAAGGATCCTGTCGCTCCCCGGCGCGTGGTCTTCATGAATGTATTGTGCTTGGTCTGTTTGTTGAGTATGAACGAGCGATCCTGGACGACAGGGATGCGGCTACGTTGAAGTTCTTCCCCAAACCATTCATGCAACACATCCTTAAAAGGGGAGATAACTGCCAAACCGCAGTTATTTTCTCCTGCGCCAGGACATCTGGCGGCGATAACTGCATTTATACAGTTATTTTCGAGTCTGAGCCGGATGACGGTCGATTTTCGCGAGATTAACTGTATATTCGCAGCTATCGCTCCGATAAATGCCGCCACCACGGAGATTAACTGTATATTTGCAGCTAACCTGACAACATTGCGTTCACCCCTCCTCACACTCCGATTTTCAACCGGCAAGCACGCCATCGGTACACCCCGCGCGTCCCTCAACTTCACTCTCACAATCTTTCCCTCTCACTCGGCGCGGATCGCGCTTCGACGCCCGGGTCTGCGCCGCCCCGCCGACGTTTCGGCAAATGCGCTGTTTCCTGTTCGGCTTTCTGTTCTCATCTCCTTCTTCATTTGGTATAATCAAGTCATCTGTCAGAAGGACACAGGAAGCGGGGGAGCCCACATGCGGGTTCTGGGAATCGACCCCGGCATCGCCATCATGGGATTCGGATTTATAGACAAGATCGGCCACCGGCTTGTGCCGGTGCAGTACGGGAGCATCCAGACGACGCCGGAGACGGCCCAGGAGGTCCGACTCCAACAGATTTACGAATCGTCGTGCAAGCTGCTGGACGAGTATCGACCGGAGACGGTCGCCGTGGAGAAGCTTTTTTTCAACAAAAACGTAACGAACGCCTTCAGCGTCGGGCAGGCTCGCGGCGTCCTCATGCTCGCTGCGGCGCAGCGCGGCATCCCGATCGGCGAATACACGCCGATGCAGGTCAAGCAGGCGGTCGTCGGCTACGGCGGCGCGGAGAAGAAGCAGGTGCAGGAGATGGTGAAGCGTCTGCTCGGGCTTGCCAGCGTCCCCAAGCCGGACGACGTGGCGGATGCGCTGGCGGTGGCGATCTGTCACGCGCATGCGAGCGGCATGAGTCAACTGATGAACGGAGCGACGCGCAGGTGATCGATTATCTGAAGGGCTATGTAGCCCATATCGAATTGGAATATGTCGTGCTCGACGTGCGCGACGTTGGCTATCGGGTGTTTACGCCGAATCCGTACGGCCTGGCGAGGAGCGAAGAACAGGTGCAGCTGTTCATCCATCACCATGTCCGCGAGGACGCGATCCAGCTGTTCGGCTTCACGACGCGCGAGGAGCAGAGTCTTTTCCGCAAGCTGCTGGAGGTGTCCGGCATCGGTCCGCGCGTAGCGCTGGGTGTGCTGGCAGGGGGACGGCCAGAGTCGGTCGTCGCGGCCATCCAGCAGGAAAATCTGACGTTCCTCACCAAGCTGCCCGGCATCGGGAAGAAGACAGCCCAGCGCATGGTGCTCGACTTGAAGGACAAGCTGGGAGCGACTTTCGAGGCGGGGGGACTCGGCCTGACGGTTGCCGAGCGGCTCTCGCTGCCCGACGACGGCCATGCCTCGTGGGCGGCCGCGCGCGAAGCGCTGGCCGGACTCGGCTATCGGGACGCCGAGCTGGACAAGGCCTGGACGGCGCTGCGGGACAAGATCAAGCCGGACGATTCGCCGGATGTGCTGATGAAGCTGGCGCTGCAGCAGCTGTTCGCGGGATAAAGAGCGGGAGAGGGGGACGCACAGGTGGAGGACCGCATCGTGACCGCTCATTTGATGATGGAGGACCGGCAGGCGGAGCTGAGCCTGCGTCCGCGTTATTTGAACGAATATATCGGTCAGTCGCAAGTGAAGGACAACTTGAAGATCTACATCGAGGCCGCCAAGCTCAGGCAGGAGGCGCTGGACCACGTGCTGCTGTACGGCCCGCCGGGTCTGGGCAAGACGACGCTCTCGAACATTATCGCCAACGAGCTCGGCGTCAGCATCCGTACGACCAGCGGGCCCGCGATCGAGCGCCCGGGCGACCTGGCCGCCATTTTGACGAATCTTCAGGAAAACGACGTGCTGTTCATCGATGAGATCCACCGGCTGCACCGGACCGTCGAAGAGGTGCTGTACCCGGCGATGGAGGACTTCGCGCTGGACTTCGTCATCGGCAAGGGGCCGAGCGCCAGGTCGGTGCGGCTGGACCTGCCGAAGTTCACGCTGATCGGGGCGACGACGCGCGCGGGCCTCCTGTCGGCGCCGCTGCGCGACCGCTTCGGGGTCGTCAGCCGCCTTGAGTTCTACACCGAGGACGAACTCGCCTTCATCGTATCGCGCACGAGCGATCTGCTCGGCGTCGATATTATCGGCGAGGCGTCCCGGGAGATCGCGCGCAGGGCGCGGGGAACGCCGCGTATCGCGAACCGGCTGCTCAAGCGGGTGCGCGACTACGCGCAGGTGCGCGGCGACGGCATCATCACCGAGCAGCTGGCGCACGAGTCGCTCGAGCGCCTGCAGGTCGATCCGATGGGCCTGGACGCCATCGACCACAAGCTGCTTCAGGCGATGATCTCCCGCTATCGCGGCGGTCCCGTCGGCGTGGACACGATCGCGGCGTCGATCGGCGAGGAGAGCCAGACGATCGAGGACGTGTACGAGCCGTACCTGCTGCAGATCGGCTTCCTGCAGCGCACGCCGCGCGGCCGCGTCGCGACGTCGGCCGCGTACAGTCATCTGGGGCTGCCCATGCCGGAGCAGCCGTGAGCGCCGGATCTGCCGGCGGCAGGCGCGTCCTGACGGTCTACTACGACGGCGAGTGCAACCTGTGCCTGGCGGCCGTGGATCGTTTGAAGCGGCTGCATACGCGCTCGGAGCTGCGGTTCGTGACGCTTCAATCCGTGCCACCGGGCAGCGTCGGAAGCGTGGGCTCACGTTCGCCGCAAGCGGGCGCCGACGATCACCTGTCGCAGATGCTGGTGAAGGACGAATCCTCGGGCACGGTAGCGGGCGGCTCAGAGGCGGTGCTGCTGCTGCTCATGGATATGCCGCGTCTCGCTTGGCTCGGACGGCTCGGCAGCCTGCCGGGCTTGCGGGGAGTCAGCCGGACCGGATACAGGCTGATCGCCAAGTACCGCTATCGGCTGTTCGGAAAAACCGACGGATGCAAGGACGGAACGTGCAGGATCGGACCGCATTCCTAATCTCACATACGGAGGAACTCCATGACTTTTATGAATCGACGGACCGCGCTTGCTGCGGCCGCCGTCGTCCTGCTCGGATGGGCGGGGGCGGGCGGATCGACGACGAATGCCGCTCAGGTGCCCGATACGATACGCGTCGCCTTGTTTCTGGATCTCGGGTCCAAGTATCAATCCACGACACCTGTCGTGACGCTCGTAGCCGCCGGCAGGCTCGGCGTGGCGTGGACCGGCGGCCAGGGCGGCATCGACTATCCGGCGCCGGGAGGCGTGGTCCGCTTTGCGGTAGACAGCTACAGAGCCATGCTGTTTGAGACGGAGGATTATCAGGCGGCGCTGACGACGCTCAAGAAGGTCCAGGCCTCCTCCAAGGCCGGCTTCGTCACCAAGCTGAGCAAAAAGGGAAAAATCGTGTATCAAGTGTCCGAGGGCGTATACAACACGGCGGCTGCGGCGCAGGCGGCCTTGTCCAAATTTGCTGGCGCGGCGGGAGGTCAGATTACCCTGACCCAGCCCTTCGTCGCCGGTCCGCTCGCTGTCGAGGCGGGACCCTATGCCAGCCTCGCCGAGGCTGCTGCCGCGGCGGTCCAGTTCGGCAACGCGGGCTTCGACGCCTTCGTCGCCGCGAAGCCTTCGCCGGGCGGCACCGCGTACGCGGTGCGCGTCGGTCAGGCCGCCAGCGCGGCGGAGCAGGCCAAGCTCCAGGCGGCCGCCGCCGCTGCAGGCTTCAGCGTACAAGTACCGGCAGCAGATACGCCGTACGTCGTCGTCCGGGACGATGTGACCTATACGTTGTCCGCCGCATCCTCCGCGCCGCTCTATGCGCTGTCCGCCTCGGGCAACGTTACCCTGCAGGCGGATTTGCAGGGCGAGAGCGGCATTCAGGTCGTCGAGCGCAGCAAAAACAAATATCGCGGCAGCATGCAGATCAGCGTGCTGAACAACAATCTGGCGCTCGTAAACGTGGTCGGGCTCGAGCCGTATCTCTACTCCGTCGTCGGCGCGGAAGTCGGCGCGAGCTGGCCGCTCGAAGCGCAGAAGGCGCAGGCCGTAGCGGCCCGTTCCTATGCGCTGGCGGGCGGGGTGGCCTATCAGATCGCCGACGTCGTCGACAATACATACAGCCAGGCCTACAACGGGCTCTCCTCGGAGAATGCGAATTCCACGGCCGGCGTGCAGGCGACCGCAGGCGAAGTCATGACCTACGGCGGCAAGATCATCACCGCCATGTTCGGCGCGAGCGCCGGAGGCGTCACGGCCGATCCGCTCGAATATGCGGGGAATATCATTCCCTACTATGCATCGGCAGTGAAAAGCCCGGACGACGGCATTCAGGCGGGCAAGCTCGATTGGTACAGGGTCGCGCTGGACTCCGGAACGGTCGGCTATATCCGCAGCGATCTGCTGGCTGACCGCGGGCAGAAAAACGAAGCCGGGCTCGCCATGCTGACGGTGACCGGGGACAATGTCCAGGTTCGTCCGAGCCCGCGGGTGCAGACCGACGTCCAGCCGGTCGCGTCCGTCAACTCCGGCACGCTCGTGCTGTCGCTCGGCAAGACGCCGGAGTATACGAACAACAGCTGGGTCGAGGGACCGTTCGCTCCGGACAAGCTGCTCGCGACGATCAATGCGAAGCTGTCCGACAAGAACAAGATCCAGGGCCCGCTCCGCACGCTGGAGGTGTCGGAGACGGGAGCATCGGGGAGAGTGATCCGGCTCAAGGCGAACGGCACGACCGTCCAGCTCTACGGCGACAGCTGGCGCAGCGCGCTCGGCGGCGTCAAGAGCACCCTGTTCACGATCGAAGAGACGGCGCGCGCGACGATTGTCGGGGCGGACGGAGCGAGCCGCGAAGTGCCGGACGGCACGGGTGCGCTCCAGGTGCTCGGGGGTGACGGCGCGGTGCGTTCGGCCGACTCGGCCGGGGGCGCGATGATCGTCATGAACGGCGCGGGCCAGGTCCGCGCGATGACTGCATCCCCGCAGTTCATCATTCAAGGAACCGGATTCGGTCACGGCCTCGGCATGTCCCAGTGGGGAGCCAGAGGCCTGGCCGAGCAAGGGTATGACTACAAGAGCATCCTGCAATACTATTACAAGGATATTAAGTTCGAGAAGGATGGCGCTTCATGAATGTCGGCGATTACGATTTTGAACTGCCCGAGGCGCTGATCGCGCAGACGCCGCTGACCGACAGGACGGCTTCGCGGCTGCTCGTGCTGCACAGGGACGACGGCCGCGTCGAGCATCGTTCCTTCAAGGATCTGGCGGAATATCTGGTGCCGGGGGATACGCTTGTCCTCAACGATACAAAGGTGATCCCGGCCAGATTGTTCGGGCGCAAGGCGGACACGGGCGCCAAGGCGGAGGTACTGCTGCTCAAGCCGCTTGGCGATGACCGGTGGGAGGCGCTGGTGCGTCCCGGCAAAAAACTGCACAAAGGCGCGGAGATCCACTTTGGCGAATCCGGAGAAGGTTTGAAACCGTTGCTCGCCGCCGTCGTAGAAGAAGAAGGCGAAATGGGTGCGCGTACGATTCGTTTTCGGTATGACGGCATATTTAACGAAATTCTCGATCGGCTCGGGGAGATGCCCCTGCCCCCGTACATCAAGGAGAGATTGGAAGACCGGGATCGCTATCAGACGGTGTACGCACGCAACGAGGGTTCTGCGGCGGCTCCGACGGCGGGTCTTCATTTTACCGGCGATTTTCTCGAAAAGCTTGAGGCGCGCGGCATCCGCATATGCCGTGTGACGCTGCATGTCGGTCTCGGCACGTTCCGGCCGGTAGCCGTCGACGATGTGCTTGAGCACAAGATGCATGAGGAATGGTACGCCGTCGATGCGGAAAATGCAGAGCTGCTCAACAGAGCCAGACGGGAAGGGACGCGGATTGTTGCGGTCGGCACGACGTCCGCGCGGACGCTTGAGACGCTTGGCCAACGCTTCGGCGACGCTTCGATCGAACCGTGCAGCGGATGGACGGGCATCTTCATCTACCCCGGCTATGCATTCAGGCTCGTATCGGCGCTGCTGACGAACTTCCATCTGCCGAAGTCGACGCTCGTCATGCTCGTCAGCGCGTTGGCCGGCCGGGAGGCCGTACTGTCCGCCTACCGCGAAGCCGTCTCGGCCGAATACCGTTTTTTCAGCTTCGGAGACGCCATGTTCATCACCTAAGAAGGGACCGATCGAGATATTATGCCCGCCATTACCTATGAACTGATCAAGACCTGCGCCCAGACGGGCGCCAGGCTCGGACGCGTCCACACGCCGCACGGCGTCATCGATACGCCGACCTTCATGCCGGTCGGGACGCAGGCGACCGTCAAGGGCATCAGCCCCGAGGAGCTCAAGTCGCTGGGCGCCCAGATCATCCTGAGCAATACGTATCACCTGTTCGTCAGGCCGGGCCACGAGCTGGTCCGCGCTGCGGGCGGTCTGCACAAGATGATGAACTGGGACCGCCCGATCTTGACGGACAGCGGCGGCTTCCAGGTGTTCTCGCTCGCGCAGATGCGCAAGATCACCGAGGAGGGCGTCACCTTCCGCTCGCATCTGAACGGGGACAAGCTGTTCCTCTCTCCCGAGGTCGCGACGGCCGTCCAGAACGCGCTCGGGCCGGATATTATGATGGCGTTCGACGAGTGTCCGCCGTATCCCGCCGAGTACGCATACGTCAAGCAATCGACGGAGCGTACGAGCCGGTGGGCCGAGCGCTGCCTCAAGGCGCATGCAAGGCCGCATGACCAGGGGCTGTTCGCCATCGTGCAGGGCGGCATGCACAAGGATCTGCGGGCCCAGAGCGCGGCGGATTTGACTTCCCTGGATTTTCCGGGCTATGCTATTGGAGGTCTCAGCGTAGGCGAATCCAAGGAGATTATGTACGAGGTGCTGGATCACACCGTACCGCTGCTGCCTGCGGGCAAGCCCCGCTATCTGATGGGCGTCGGCTCGCCCGACGCGCTCGTCGAGGGCAGCATCCGCGGCGTGGACATGTTCGACTGCGTGCTGCCGACCCGGATCGCCCGCAACGGCACACTGATGACGAGCGAAGGCCGCGTCGTCGTCAAGAACGCCAAGTACGCGGAGGACTTCGGTCCGCTCGATCCGGCATGCGATTGCTATGCCTGCAAGAATTATTCCCGGGCGTACGTCAGGCACCTGATCCGCGCGGACGAGATGTTCGGACTGCGGCTGACGACGATCCACAATCTGCATTTCCTGGTTAATCTCATGAGCCAAGTCAGACAAGCGATTCGCGACGACCGTCTCGGGGACTTCCGCGACGCATTTTTCGAATCGTACGGCATGGCGACCAACGAGAGCGGTTTCTAGACGATAAACGCAACGAAGGGAGGTATATTCCATGTGGTTAGCTGGCAATAGCACCGGCGGAGGCAATCTGTTCATGACGCTTGTACCGTTTCTGCTTATGTTCGTCGTCTTTTACTTCCTGCTGATCCGTCCGCAGCAGAAAAAATCGAAGAACCGCAACGCGATGCTGCGCGCGCTCTCCAAGGGCGACAAGGTCACGACGATCGGCGGACTGCACGGTACGGTCGCCGAGATCACGGACGATACGATCGTGCTCCGTGTCAACGACGTGACGAAGCTCACGTTCGACCGTTCTGCGGTCAACAACGTCACTGCCCGCACCAGCGAGGCGAAGAGCGAATAGCATTTCCGTTTATTAATAAAGACAAGCCCGCCAAAGCCGAACGGCTGAGGGGGCTTGTCTTTTTTGTACGCTGCGGATAGAAAAGCCTGAATCACGACTCCGTCGTACTCGACGGCCCCAGCTTCTTGATCTTGGCTGACAGACTGCGCTGCCTGTCGAGCCGCTTGTCGGAGCGTTCCGAAGCCCAGGTTCCGAAGCCCAGGCCGACGGCAACCGCGAAGCATGCCAGCGCCAGTCCCGCGAACATATCTGTGGCCCAGTGAATGCCGAGATAGAAGATCGAGAAAAAAATAATCACAGCGTTAGCTGTCCCGAATATGGCCCAGCGCCGATTGCCCGAGTGGATCGCGAGCAGCGCCATCGTCGCAGAGATGGACGTGTGCAAGCTCGGAAAGCAATTGTCGAGGCCTGACAGCTGCCGGTACTGCGTCTCGAAGTTCGGATAAACGTCGAGCATGAGGAAGCGGATCTGTGAGGAGACCGACCATGCTTCATGCACGGGTACGAAAACATAAAACGGCAAAGCGACCAGGTAATTCAGCAGCATGGCGACGCACAGCGCAAAATAAAGTCTGTAGTTGCCCGAGGAGACGTACACGAACAAAGACGCGACTACGAAAGCTTGAAAAACGACAAGATAGAAAAACGCGCATACCAGCGTGAGCCAAGGGGATTCGAGAAGGTGCTGAAGCTGGCTCTGCCAGCTGCCCTCCCACCCGGTCAGCGCATGGGTCAGGTCGTGTGTGACCGGCAGCGCGGCTTCGAGACTCAGCTCGAGCTTGTTGAACGCCAATATGAGCAGCAGAGCGGCTAAAGTAACCAGGTGCAACGGCGACACCGCGAGCTTGCGCACGAAGGCGGCGGCAGCGGAAAAGGGCTGGCGTCCCGTCCCGTACCATATGAGCAGCGCGACCGTCACGGCCGTAAGCACGGATATCGTTTTCATACTGTTGAATACAATCACTGACGCTCCGCTCCCAATCGAGAATCATTGTAACAGAATATCAGTATATCACGATCGGCCGCTTTTCAACGGAGCGCGGCGGTTTTATTTTAGAATCATCGGCGCACAGACCCGCCGCCGGCGTTCACGCCGAACATGCCGCCGAACGCGCCGGCCAGCGCCGCAACCAGTCCGAGCAGGCCAAGCCGGGCATCGAAGCCGATATCTTGCGACAGGAAGCCGATCAACGCGACGGCAGCGGCATAGAGCAGACCGGTAAATGCGCCGATGTACCAGCCGCGCTTGCCGGAGCGCTTGGCGGACGTGAATCCGCCGGCCAGACTGGCGGCGCCATGGACGCCGAACACCCAGGAGAGCAGCTTCGACTCGGGCATGGAGGAGCTGTAGAGCAAGACCGACAGTACGAGCGTGCCGATTCCCAGCCAGATAAACGACCATACCAGGCCCGCGACGAGCGGGGATGCGATGCGGATGCCGGATACGCGAACGGGATTCATATCGATGCACTCCTTCTATTCATCCTATTTAGTTTATTCTATGGGCTCGTACATCCCGCTAGTACCGAATACCGTTAATTTCCGAACGCCGAATCCGTATCCCCCGCCCGGCCCGCGGTGACACTACAGGACGCCGGGTAAAGGCAAGGGAGGACGAGCGCATGGAACTGACGGCGGTCACGCTGAGAACGCTGCTCATGTATTTATTCGTATTCCTCATCCTGCGGATGATGGGCAAGCGCGAGATCGGCAAGCTGTCTGTCTTCGACCTTGTCATCTCCATTATGATCGCGGAGATCGCCGTCATCGCAATTGAAGCGCCGAACCGCCCGATCCTGCATGCGGTGGCGCCGATGGCCGTGCTGGTCGCGATGCAGCTCGCCGTGTCCAATATTACGCTTAAAAACCGCAAGCTGCGGCTGTGGTTCGAAGGGAAGCCCAGCGTCATCATCAGCCAGGGCAACTTGAATTGGAAGGAAATGAAAAAGCAGCGCTACAGCCTGGACGATCTGATGATGCAGCTGCGCGAGAACAGAATCGACCATGTCGGCGACGTCGAGCTCGCGGTGCTCGAATCGTCCGGCAAGTTATCGGTCATCCTCGCCAACAAAAAAACAACTGAACCTGAACAGCCGTCCCCGCCGCCGCCGCCGCGCATCCGCTACGGCCTGCTTCCCCTGCCGCTCATCATGGACGGACACGTCCAGGACGACAACCTGGACAAGCTCGGGAAGAACCGATTCTGGCTGCGCCAGGAGCTGCGGCGTGAGGGCGTCAAGGACTTCAAGCATGTCGCGTTCTGCAGCCTGGATCACAAGGGCCGGCTCTATATCAACCGAAGACATCCCCAGACTTAGCGGAACAACCGGCCGATTATCGGAATTCTGGCCGCATCGTCGCGATCGACGAGCCGCATGGCGACGAGCAGCAGCAAATAAACGACGATGGATGCGGTTCCCGCGGCAATCAGATCGAGCGCCGCTCCCGGCAGGCGGCCGGCATTCCAGATCCACAGCGCGACGGCGCCCATGACGGTCATCGCGGCGCCGATCTTGATAAAGTCGGACGGCAGCACGCGGAACCCGGTCAAGCGGACGACGCTGATCCAGTGAAGCAGCGTGACGAGCGCCATGTTGGCGCCGATCGCGATCACTGCGCCGCGAATGCCGAGCTCCGGCTTCGAAGCGAGCTGCAGGATGAGGATCAGCTTGACGAGCGCCCCCACGAACGTATTGAACAGCGCCGTGCCCGGCCGGTCCAGCGCCTGAAGGGCGGCCTGAAGCGGCGCTTGCATATACAGGAACACGGCGGCCGGCGCCAGCAGGCCGAGCATGGCGCCCGCATCGGGATCGTCATAGATGAGCTCGCAGATCGGCTGTGCGAACAGTGCCATCAGTATAATAAACGGCGCGCCGGTAACGAGCGCGAGCCGCATCGATTGATGCAGCCGCTTCTGGATGGCGGCCCGGTCGCCTCTGGCCGCCGCTTCGGAGAGCGACGGCACGAGCGATGTGGCGAGCGAGAAGGTCAGCGTCCCCGGCAGCAGCAATAAAGGGATGACCATGCCTTGCAGGATGCCGTACTGGGCGGTAGCCGCCGCAGCGGCGAGGCCTGCGGCGATCAGCGCGCGCGTCGTCAGTATCGACTCGAACAGATACGACAGCGAGCCGATCATGCGGCTGCCCGTGACGGGAAGCGCGATCTTGAGCAGCGCTCTGCCGTGTCCCGGCTGCCGCTGAACGAACGAGGGTGAGCGCTCCGCATTCGTTCTGTTGGTCGTTCGTTCCGCCGGATTCGTATGCCCGTCCGGCTTGCCCTCGCCCCGCAGATGCAGCCAGAGGGCGACGAGGCCCGCCAGTTCGCCTGCGCCCGTGCCGATCATGGCGCCGGCTGCGGCCGCCTCGAGCCCCCAGGGCAGCAGCAGGTAAGCAAGCGTCAGGGACAGCGCGATGCGGACGACCGTCTCGACCGTCTGGGACACGGCGGTCGGCAGCATGTCCTGCTTGCCCTGGAAGTAGCCGCGCCATACGGCGGAGACGGCCACGAGCGGGATGACGGGAATGATGGCAAGGAATGCGGTGTGAACGCGGGGATCGGTCATCAGCGTCGAGGAGATCCAATCGGACAAAACGAGGCACAGCCCGCCGACCGTCAGGCTGGCCGTCAGCGCGATCGCCATCGCGGTCCGCCGGATTCGCACCGCCTCGTCGGCCGCGCCGCGCGAATCGGCGGCGGCGACCAGCTTGGCGACGGCCAGCGGCAGCCCGCCGGTAATAATCGTCAAGACGACGATAAAGAACGGGAATACGAGCTGTACGAGCCCTACGCCCTCGGCGCCGATCAGCCGCGGCAGCGCGATGCGGGGCACGAAGCCGAGCAGACGATTGACGAGCCCTGCTGCTAGCAGGATCATAGCTCCTTGAATAAAGGTTTGTTTGCGCGGCGACAAGCTCATCCCGTCCTTTGCTATATCGGTTCGTCCTATCTATCCAGCATATGCGGGGGCTGTCCGCAAACATGCCAGGCAAGCGCGCGGCGCGGGGAGCGAGGCAGGAATTCGCGGCGCGGCGACGAATTGTGTTATGGTATGCATGACGGAAAGGCTGACGAATGGCGCCGGAAGCACAGCTTGGGCAAATGACGAGAGGGGGACTGCAGTTGGCCGATTCTGAAACGATGCCTGCAGGCGACGACGAAGAGCTGAACCGTACGATCAGGGAGCTATGCGAGAGCAAGGCCGCGGAATTCCGGATGATCGGGTACGATCAGGCGACGGGACCCGAGATCTGGGAGTGCGTCAGCGACAAGTATCACAAGTCGGGAACGCCTGCGCTGCATGCGATCGTCAATGATATTCTGTCGCTGAAGGTGACGAATTTTATGAATTATATAACGCTTAGCATCTATCGCGGCGAGAAGCGCCGCTAGTTTTGGAAGGGCGGACGTTTCCGCCGGGCATCCGCACGCGTTCGGCTCCTGTCGAGGAGCCTTTTTTTGCATGCCGTTGGGCGTTTCGACAAATTGACTTCACTTTGAGCGCGTAGGTATAATAGGAACATTGAGAATTGAAAGGGGTCGGCAACACCATATGAACCGGATGCTCGCTTTCGTGCTCGTGGTTCTCGTCTCGTTCGGCGTGATCGGGGCTACCAGCCCGTATTTGCTGGACAAGACGAAGCTTGGGCTCGATTTGCAAGGCGGCTTTGAGATTTTGTACGAAGCATCACCGCTGGACGGGGTCGGCACGGTAACGAAGGACTCGCTGAACAAGACAGCAGAGAGCATTAAGAAGCGTATCGACTCGCGCGGCGTCGGCGAATCCGAGGTTACGCCGGAAGGCAAAAACCGCATTCGCGTCAAAATCGCCGGCGTCGCCGACGAGACCGAGGTCCGCAAAATGCTGCAAAAGCCGGCTGTGCTGACGTTCCGCAGCTCGGAAGGCTGCGCTTCGACGACCGACTATTGCAAGGTCGAGCTGCAAGGCAACGAGTTCAAGGAAGGCGCGGCCAAGGTCGTATACGACCAGCTGAGACGGCCGCTGGTCGCGATCGAGGTCAAGGACAAAAAGAAGTTCGAGGACATCTCGACACGCTTGCTGCACAAAAACCTGGCAATCTACCTTGACGACGATCTGCTGTCGGATCCCGAAGTCCAAGGCGTATTCACGGACGGCTCGGCCACGATATCGGGCCAGCCTACGCCTGCAGACGCCAAGGCGCTGGCCGACACGATCAACCTCGGCGCGCTGCCGCTGAAGCTGACGGAGAAGTACACCCAGAGCGTGGGCGCGACGCTCGGCCAGAAGTCGCTGGACGAGACGCTGCTGGCCGGCATCATCGCATCGGTCGTCATCTTTATTTTCATGGTCGTATTCTACCGCCTGCCCGGCGTTATCGCAGGCTTCTGCCTGCTCGTATTCATCTGGCTGCTCCTCGCCGTCTTCTGGCTGATGGGCGCGACGCTGACCCTGCCAGGCATCGCGGCGTTCGTGCTCGGGATCGGCATCGCGGTCGACTCGAATATTATCACCGCCGAGCGGATCAAGGACGAGATCCGCACAGGCAAGAGCATCGCGTCTTCGCTGCGCTCCGGCAACAAGAACAGCTTCCGCACGATCATCGACGCGCACATCACCAACATCATCGCCGGCGCCGTGCTGTACTTCATCGGCCAGGGCTCCGTCAAGGGCTTCGCGGTCGTGCTGCTCGCGTCGATCATCTGCAACATCGCAACCAACATCTTCCTGCCGCGCTATCTCATGCATCTGCTCGTGAAGAGCGGCAAATTCAACAAGGTCGGCTACTATGGCGTAAAGGAGAGTGAAATCCGTGCGCTATAAGTTCCACGACATCGATTGGATCAAATGGAGCAAGCCTTTCTTTATCGCTTCGCTCGTGATCGTGCTGATCGGCATCCTGTCGCTCTCCATTCGGGGGCTTAACTACGGCATCGATTTCCAGTCCGGGACATCGGTGGATATTGCCATCACCAAGCCGGTTAACGGCGACGAAGTCAAGGCGTTTCTCGAAAAGGAAGAGATGGGCGAGTACCATCTGACAACGGCGGCGGAGCGGCTCTCGATCCGCTTCAAGGCCGCGCTGGACGAGACGCAGCAAAACAAACTCGAGTCCGAATTTAAAGCGCAGTTCGACGACAAGGCTTCCTTCGAGAAAAACATCGTCGACGTAGAGATCGCCAAGGAGCAGGAGACGAACGCGCTGCGCGGCATTCTGATCGCCTCGCTCGGCATCATCATCTATATCGCCATCCGCTTCGAATGGCGGTATGCGATCTCGTCGGTCATCGCGCTGCTGTACGATGCCTTCATCGTCATCACGCTGTTCTCGATTTTCCATCTGGAGGTCAACCTGCCGTTTATCGTGGCCGTGCTCACCATCATCGGCTATTCGATCAACGACACCGTCGTCATCTTCGACCGGATCCGGGAGAACATGCGCTTCGCCAAGGTGAAGACCGAAGAGGACCTCGCCAAGGTCGTCAATGACAGCATTTCGCAGACGCTGACAAGGTCGATCAACACAGTACTCACCGTCGCTTTCGCAGCCGTCTGCCTGTTCATCTTCGGCAGCGAATCGATCCGGATGTTCTCGCTGGCCATGATCTTCGGTCTGATCAGCGGCGCCTATTCTTCCATCTTCATCGCCAGCCCGCTGTGGTTCTGGATGAAGCGCAGGGCCAAGCCAGCCAAGCCCGTCAAGGCGCAGCCGGCGCCTTGACGACAGTCAAGGGATTAGAGGTGTAACGATAAGATGACTCATAAAAGGACCGGCAAAACGCTGCATGGCATCAAGGTCTCCCTGCTCGGGTTGCTCGTACTGTCGGTCTGCAAGGGTCTCGCGGGTTGGTTCACAGGCAGCAAGGCGCTGATGGCGGACGCTTGCCATTCGGCCGCCGACTTCGCCGCCGCCGTAGGCGCCTATCAGCGGCATCGCAGGGCGATCAAGCCCCTGGGAGCGGCCGAGCGGCAGCGGGAGGCGATCGCCGCCGTCGTCTTCGCGGCATTGCTGCTGCTGGCCGGGCTCGAGATGGCGATCTCCTCGCTCCGCGCGATCGCCTGGGGCGCGGACCGTGCGCCGGGCTGGAGCGCCGTGATCGTCATTGCGGCCGGCATGGTCGCGCGCGAAGCGCTGATCCTGTACCGCCGCAGCTACGAGGTGCGTATGGGGCTGCGGCCGGATGCGGCCAGAAGCGATCGCTCAGACGTCTTCGCTTCGCTGACGGCATTGGTCGGCACAACCGGCGCGATGGCCGGACAGCTGCTCGATCTGCCCGTCCTGTACGTGCTCGACCCGGCAGCGGGTCTTGTCATTGGGGTATTCGTGCTCCGTATGGGCTACCGGCAGGCGGCTTCCGCTATCGGCGCTGTCGAGCGCCGTCCGATGGACGAGGTGGACGCCCAGACGCTGCTCGAGGTCGTGCAACGGGTCGACGGCGTCGTCGCCGTCGACGAGCTGAGAGCCAAGGAGCACGGCCACTATGTGATCGTCAACGTCCTTATTCGTGTCAATCCGCGCATCTCGGTGCTCGAGGGCCACGACATCGCGCAGCGTGTCCGCAGACAGTTGACCAAGCGTTTTTTGCATGTGTCGGATGCGAGCGTACAGGTTGAACCCTACGATCCGGGCTATCCTTACAAATCGAATCATCAAGAAGAGGAAATGCCTACTTTAATCCAATAAGACGCTGTGGACTCCGCCGCCCAAGGCGGGGTCCACAGTGCTGTAAGGCAGAAAGGAGCCGTTCGCAATTGAAATCTAAGTATCGCTGGATCATGGCGGAAGCCGACGAGACGGCGGCCGCGTCCCTGGCCGGGGAGCTCGGCCTGACGCCGCTCGTAAGCAGGCTGCTTGTGTCGCGCGGATATCGGACCGCCGAGGAGGCGAAGGGCTTCCTCGAGCCCGGTGTTCAGGCGCTGCACGATCCGTATCTGCTGCTCGGCATGGAGGCGGCGGTCGCCCGCATCCGGCAGGCGATCGGGGCGGGCGAGCGCATCCGCGTATACGGGGATTACGATGCGGACGGCGTCACATCGACGGCGCTGCTCCATCGGCTGTTCACGCGGCTCGGCGCGAGCTTCGATACATACATCCCGCACCGGAGCCGGGAAGGATACGGGCTCAATCTGCCTGCCATCGACGCCGCGGCCGCCGCAGGCATCAGGCTGATCGTCACGGTGGACAACGGCATCAGCGCCGTCGAGCAGATCGCATATGCGTCGACGCTCGGCATCGACGTCGTCGTGACGGATCACCACGAGCCGCCCGCGGTCCTGCCGGACCAGGCGGTCGCCATCGTCAATCCGAAGCAGCCGGGCTGTCCTTATCCCTTCAAGGAGCTGACCGGCTCCGCTGTCGCGTTCAAGCTCGCGCACGCGCTGCTCGGCGAGCCCGACCTGTCGCTGGCGGACGTAGCCGCGATCGGCGTCGTCGCGGATCTGATGCCGCTGACCGGCGAGAACCGCGCGATCGTGAAGCTCGGGCTCGCGGAGATGAACGCCCGTCCGTGTCATGGCGTCAAGGCGCTCGCCGCCGTCAGCGGCGCGGAGCCCGGGCGCCTCACGAGCGGACGGATCGCCTTCGGGCTCGCGCCGCGGCTCAACGCGGGAGGCCGGCTCGCCGAGGCGGACATCGCGCTTCGCCTGCTGATCGCGGACAGCTCGGACGAGGCGGAGATGCTCGCCGCCGAGCTCGATATGCTGAACCAGGAGCGGCAGCAGCTGGTGGAGGACACGCTTGTGGAGGCCGAAGCAGCGTGGCAGGCCGTCGTGGCCGAGCACGGGGGCCGTGGGCCGGCCGTCATCGTCATTGCGGGCGAAGGCTGGAACGCCGGCATCGCGGGGCTCGTCGCCTCGAAGCTGGTCGAGCGCTACTACAAGCCGACCGTCGTGTTGGCGGCGGATGCCGCGACCGGCTTGTGCAAAGGGTCGGCGCGCTCGATCGACGGCTTCGACCTGCACGCCGCGCTGACGGAATGCGCGGACGAGCTGGAGCACTACGGCGGCCACAAGGCGGCGGCCGGCATGACGATGCGCACGGAGCGGGTCGCCTCGCTTCGCACAAGGCTGTCCGCGCTCGCCGAGGCGTGGCTGTCGCCGGACGACTGGGTCCCGCGCAAGAAGGCGGATCTCGTCTGCCGGGTGTCCGAGCTGACGCTCGAGGCGGCCGAGCAGCTGAGGGCGCTCGAGCCGTGCGGCAGCGGCAATCCGGCGCCGCGCTTCGTCCTGCGGGATGCGGAGGTGCTGGACGCGAAGGCAATGGGCAAGGAGAGCCGCCATCTGCGCACGGTGCTGGGCCAGGGCGGCCGCAAGCTCGAGGCGGTATGCTTCGGCAAAGGCGGGGACTGCGCGGCCATCCAGGGCTGCGGTACCGTCCACGCGCTCGGCGAGCTGTCCGTGAACGAATGGAACGGCAGCAAGCGCGTGCAGCTCATGATGCAGGACTGGCAGGCGGCTGCCCTGCCCGTACACGATCTGCGCCATGAGCGCGACTGGCAGCGCGCGCTGCGCACGCTGGCCGCGGACGAGCAGGACGCGCCGCTGCTGGCGATCGCCGCCGGCGAGTCGGCGCTGGCCGCGTTGCGGGATGCCTGCGGCGACGATGTGCGGCTGCGCACGGCATCGTACGCGGATGCCGCAGGCATCGCTGCCGCAGCCGGCGCGGCTGCGCTCCGCATCGCCCTGATCGATCTGCCGGAGGCGGGAGATGCGCTGGCAGGCTTGCGCGGGCTGCTGTCGGCGGGATATGCCGTCGAGGAGATCCACCTCCTGTCGGCCGCCCAGCCCAGAACCGCCGGTCCCGGCGGCCGCGCGCCGCAAGCCGGGAGCCGCGGCGCTGCCGCGCGCATGCCGACGAGGGAGCAGTTCGCCGAGGTGTACGGCCTGCTGCGCCGCCAGGGAAGCTGGATCGAGGCGCCGGACGGCTTCCTCCGCCAAGTGGCGGAGCGGGCGGGTCGGACGCTTGCGGACGTCGTCATGATGCTGGACGTGTTCGAGGAGCTTGGCTTCGTCCGGCGAAGCCGCGCGGCGGTCGAGATCGTATCCAAGCCGCCCAAGCGCCAGCTCGAGGAGTCGCCCCGTTACCGCAAGGCGCTGCTGCGCGCCGAAGCCGAGGCGCTGGCCGCGATGTCCCCTTCCGAGCTGCGCGACTGGCTGCGCGGCCTCGTTCAAGGTACCGATGGCAAGCTGCTCCGATCAAGTGTATAATGCAAGCTGGCGAACTCGTTTTAAAGGAGCGAATATAAGATGGACTTTAAACCATATATCCGCGTGATCCCCGATTTTCCGATGCCCGGGATCCGTTTCAAGGATATTACGACACTGTTGAACAACGGCGAAGTGTACCGCGCGGCGATCGATGAGCTCAAGGCGCGCGTGCAGGATTGGGAGATCGACGTCGTAGCCGGTCCCGAAGCGCGCGGCTTCGTCATCGGTGCGCCGCTGGCGCTGGCGCTCGGCGTAGGCTTCGTGCCGATCCGCAAGTCGGGCAAGCTGCCCGGCGAGACGGTGGAGGCCGGCTATGATCTCGAGTACGGCAAGGACACCCTGGCCGTGCACAAGGATGCGATCAAGCCGGGTCAAAAGGTGCTGATCGCGGACGATCTGCTCGCGACGGGCGGCACGATTGCAACGACGGTCAGGCTGATCGAGCAGCTCGGCGGCGAGATCGCGGGCGCGGCCTTCCTGATCGAGCTGAGTTATCTCGACGGCAGGGAAAAGCTGGGCGGCTCGCGCATCGAGTCGCTCGTACAGTATTAATCGAGCAGCAGCGACGATTCGCGGCTGCGGCCGGCGAGGCCGGGCGTTCCGATTGCAGGAGCGTCCGGCTTTTTTATTTGCCCGGTCGCCCCGATCCGGCAGAGGCCCGCCAGCGTCCGTCCAAGTCCGTTCGCGACGGCATAGTTAAGCATTTTCAGGTTGCGTTAATCCGCTGTTCATCTTTTATTCACGCAAGTCTGCTAGTCTCCTCTTATCGTACATAGGAGGTCGTATTGAATGAGGAAGCGTACAAGGTGGATCGCCTGGATCGTGATCGTCTGCCTGATTGCGGCCGGCGGCGGGGGCTATTGGTGGTACACGTCCAAGGATACGAAGGCGGCGACGAGCGGGCCGTCGTTCTCGCAGTCCCGCGTGACCAAGGGCACGATCACCAAGAGCGTCGCAGGCAGCGGCGCCGTCGAAGTAAGCGAATCGGAGACGATCAAGCCGTCAGGCAACGCGACGGTGGACAAGGTCAAGGTGGCCGAAGGCGACGAAGTGAAAAAAGGGACCGTGCTCGCGACCTTCGAAGGCGAGGATGTGAGCCTGGCGCTGAGCAAATCCGAGCTGAGCCTGGAGCAGTTGCAGATGCAGCTGGAGCAGGCGCAGGACAAGTGGAAATCGCTGCAGGTGTCGGGTGCGGATCAGTCCGATATCGATTCGGCGGCGATGAGCATCAAGTCGATCCAGCTTAACGTCAAGCAGACCCAGCTCGATATGCAGGATACGCGGGACAAGGCGAAGGCGCCGGATCCGCTCGTCGCCTCGATCGACGGCACGGTGACGGCGGTTAACGTCAAGGACGGCGATTCGGTGACGGGGCAGATCGAGGCGTTCACGATCGTCAACTACGACAAGCTCGATATTCAAATCTCGGCCGACGAGCTCGACATCTCGCAGCTGAAGGTCGGGCAGACGGCGAATATTACGATGGACGCGCTGAGCGGCCAGGCGTTCACGGGCAAGGTCACGAAGATTGCCAAGGAAGGCAGTTCTTCGAACGGCGTCGCGACGTTCCCGGTCACGGTGCGGCTCGACAAGACGGACGGCGTGCTGCCTGGCATGAACGGCAGCGTAGACGTCGTCATCGAGTCGAAGCAGGATGCGCTCCTCGTGCCGGTCGAGGCGGTCACGCAGATGGGGACGAAGTATTTCGTGCGCGTGCCGGCGACCGGCACGTCGGGCGACCAATCCGGCAGCCGGCAGCCGGCGGCGGGAGCTCAGAGCGGCAGCGGGGCAACGGCCGGCGCCGGTTCGGCGGCCGGCAACAGCGCTCCATCGGGCGACGGAGCAGCGCGGGGGAGCGTGCCTGAAGGCGCCCAGCCGGGGGAGATGCCTGAGGGCGTGCGGTCGGGAAGCGTGCCCGAAGGCGGCCAGGCAGGAGCGGGGCAGGGCGGCTTTGGCGGCTATCGCCAGGGCACGGGCACCGGCGGCCAGGCGAGACAGGGCGGCTTCACGAGGGGCGGTCAGGGTCAAGGTCAAGCCGCCGCGGCAGCTGCGAGCACCGAATTTACGCTCAAGGAGATTACCGTCGGCATTACGACCGATTCCCAGGTCGAGGTGCTGACTGGCCTGACCGAGGGCCAGACCGTCCTGATTCCCGTGACCGTGTCGAGCGGCTCCGGCAACCAGCAGCAGATGGGCTTCGGCATCGGCGGCATGGGAGGCGGCTTCCAGATGGGAGGCGGCTCGTTCCCGGCAGGCGGCATGGGAGGCGGCAGCTTTGGCGGCGGCACCCGCACCGGCGGCAACGGCGGTACGAGCGCCCGCACGGGCGCGGCGGGAGGTCGATGACATGAGCAAGTCAGCGCCAGCTCCGCTCATCACGATGGAGGATGTCTACAAGAAGTATACGCTGGCGGGAGAGACGCTGAACGCGCTCGACGGCATCTCGCTGACGGTCGACAAAGGCGATTTCATGGCGATCATCGGTCCGTCCGGCTCCGGGAAGTCGACGCTCATGAACGTGCTCGGCTGCCTCGATACGCCGACCAGCGGCCAGTACCTGCTGGACGGCGCCGAAGTCGGCAAGCTCAGCGACAACAAGCTGGCGAATATCCGCAACAACAAGATCGGCTTCATATTCCAGAGCTTCCACCTGCTCCCGCGCCTTAGGGCGATCGACAACGTCGAGCTGCCGCTCGTCTATCGCGGCCTGTCCGGCCGCGAGCGCAGGGCGCTCGCGAAGGAAGCGCTGGAGAAGGTCGGCCTCGGGGATCGGATGTATCATATGCCGAACCAGCTCTCCGGCGGCCAGCAGCAGCGCGTCGCCATCGCCAGGGCGCTGGCGGGCCGGCCGCCGCTATTGCTCGCGGACGAACCGACAGGCGCGCTCGACAGCAAGACGAGCCGCGACGTCATCGGGCTGCTCCAGGAGCTGAACGCCGAAGGCAACACGATCGTGCTCATCACCCACGATCCGAAAGTTGCCGAGCAGGCGCGTCGCGTCGTGCGTATTCAGGACGGACAGCTGACCGAGGAGAGGAGCGCGGCCTCATGAAGCTGAGCCAAGGCATCCGCATGGCATGGGGGAGCGTGCGGGCCCAGCCCCTTCGTACGTTGCTCACCGTGCTGGGCATTCTGATCGGGGTCGCATCCGTGACGATCATGGTCGCGATCGGCAACGGCACGTCCGAGCAGGTGAAAAGCCAGCTGCAGGGGCTGGGCACGAATATGCTGACGGTTAACGTCGTAGGCCGCGGCGCGGTCACGAGCATCAAGCAGACCGACGTCAAGGACCTGGTGGACGTGGACAACGTGGAGAGCTATGCCCCGAACATCAGCGGCAACGTGACGGCCAAGTCGGGCACGCTGACCTATTCGGCGCAGGTGAACGCTACGACGCCGGCGTTCGCGGACATCCGCGACTATGAGGTGGCGCAGGGCCGCTTCATCATGGACATCGACGACTCGTTCAAGCAGAAGGTCGCAGTCATCGGCTCGGAGGTCGTGACCGAGCTGAAGATGAGCAATCCGGTCGGCAGCAAAATCTCGTTGAACGGAACGCCGTACAAAATCGTCGGCGTCCTCGCTTCGAAGGGCAGCACGACAAACGGGTCGAGCGACAACGTCATCATCGTGCCGCTGTCGACGGCGCGCGTCGTCCTGAAGACCGATGCGATCCGCACGATTTACGCCCAGGTGGACAGCGAGAAAAACGTAGACAAGGTGCAGGCCAAGCTGGAGAGCAATCTGAGGTCCTTTTTCCGCAACGACGAAGACAGCTATAATGTATTCAATCAGCAGGATTTGCTCGAGACGATTACATCCGTGTCGACGTCGGTGTCCACGCTGCTCACGTACGTGGCGGCCATCTCGCTGCTCGTCGGCGGCATCGGCGTCATGAACATGATGCTCGTGTCCGTGACGGAGCGGACGCGCGAGATCGGCATCCGCAAGTCGCTCGGGGCCAAGCAGCGCGACATTCTGTTCCAATTTCTCGTGGAGGCCTCGGTGATCGGCCTGCTCGGCGGCATCGCGGGCGTGGCGGTCGGGGCGAGCGGGTCCAAGTTCGTCGGCAAAATGATGGATTCGCCCGCTTCGCCCTCCGTCGACATTATGGTGATCGCAGTCGTCTTTTCGATCGGCGTCGGCGTGCTTTTCGGCTATCTGCCGGCCAGGAGAGCTTCGCGTCTTAATCCCGTCGAGGCGCTTCGTCAATAACGCAATAGGCAGCAAGGAGGCGGCAGATTGTCCGCGCACATACTTGTCATCGAAGACGACCCATATATCAGCGAGCTGATCGGCCTGTATCTGAAGCGCGAAGGATTCGCCTTCGAGATCGCGGGGGACGGCGAGGACGGGCTCGACCTGTTCACGTCCAGCCCGCCCGATCTCGTCGTGCTGGACCTGATGCTGCCCGGCCTGGACGGATGGGCCGTCTGCAGGCGCATCCGCGCAGAGCGGCAGGTGCCGATCATCATCCTCACGGGCAAAGGAGAGAGCTACGACAAGCTCAAGGGCTTCGAGCTGGGCGCGGACGATTATCTGGTGAAGCCGTTCGATCCCAAGGAGCTGATGGCGCGTATCCGCGCCGTGCTCAGACGGACGCTACCCGGCTTCGCAAGAGAGCCGATCCGGGTGCCGGGACTGGTCATCGATCTGGACCGGTACATCGTCGAGTGCTGCGGCTGCGAGCTCACGCTGCCGCCGAAGGAGATGGAGCTGCTGCATCTGCTCGCGTCGATCCCGGGCCGAGTATTCACGCGGGACCAGCTGATCGACCGGATATGGGGCTACGAGTTCGACGGAGATCCCCGCACCGTGGACGTGCACATCAAGCGCATCCGGGAAAAAATCGGCACGACGGAGACGTACCGGATCGAGACGATCCGCGGCGTCGGCTACAAGTTCGAGGCGAGCGGGACATGAGGCGGTACAGCGGCATTACCGTCAAGCTGCTGCTCGCCTTTTTTGCCGTCCTGCTCATTTCCTTTGCGATCACGATGTTCATCTCCGACCGCTTCGTCCGCTCGGAACTGCGCAGCCGCAGCGACCGGATGGAGATGCGTCAGCTCGACGTGACGGCGGCGCTCGTGCGCAGCGCCTATCGCGAGCATTGGAGCAGGGGGCAGCTGCTGTCGGCGCTGCAGATGAGCGGCGGGCCTAACCGCCAGATCGTCCTCCTGAACGCAGCAGGGGAGGTCGTGCTGCAGACGGGAGGCCCGGGCGAAGGCGCGAGACCGGAGATCGATCCGGAGGCGCTCAGAGAGACGCTCGCCGCGCGGGACCAAGTCTGGCGGCCTGCCGATCGCGAGGGCAAAGGCAGCATCCGGATCGCCGCCGGGCCGGTCGGCGGCGACCGGTCCTGGAGCGCGCAGACGATTCTTGTCGTATCGCAGGCTTTCCAGCAGGATCTGGGCTTATTCAGCGGCTTGTTCCGCAACATCATGATCACGATGCTCTGCGTATCGACCGTCATCGTGCTGCTCGTATCGCGCAGCATGACGGCCAGGCTGCGGCGGATGACGCAGGCGGCCAGAGATCTGGCCAAGGGGCGCTTCGACGTGAGGCTGCAGGACCGGCACCGCGACGAGATCGGAGAACTCGCGACCTCGCTCAACCATATGTCCGAGGAGCTGGGCAGTCTGGACCGGATGCGCCGGGAGTTTCTGGCGAACGTATCGCACGACCTGCGTTCCCCGCTCACCTCGATCGGCGGCTTCGTCGAGGCGATGCTGGACGGCGCCGTGCCGCCGGACCGGGAACGGCATTATCTCGGTCTCGTGCGCGAGCAGACGCAGCGCATGAACCGGCTCGTGAACGACCTGCTGGACGTCGCGCGCATGGAAGGGGGACAGCTTGAGATATCACCGGTCTCCTACAATCTCAGCAGCTGGATCCGGGGCTTGCTCGCCCGCATGACGCCCGATGCGGGACGCAGGGACATCCGCCTGGCGCTTGTCGGAGACAGCGAGGACGTATGGGCGTACGCGGACCCCGACCGCATCGACCAGGTGCTGGCGAATCTCGTGCTCAATGCAATCCAGTTCTCTCCGAACGACCGCAGCGTCGAGATCGAGGTCACGCGCGACGGAGACCGGGCGCATGTCAGCGTCAGGGATTACGGCGTCGGCATTCCCGAGAGCGAACTCGACAAGATTTGGCAGCGATTTTACAAATCCGACAAGGCGCGCTCGGCGCGTACGGGCAGCGGCCTGGGTCTGGCCATCGTGCAGTTCGTGCTTGAGAAGCACGGCACAGCGGCATCCGTGCGCAGTATTGAAGGAAAAGGCACGGTTTTTACGTTTGCTTTGCCCTCGTCCGAGCCGTCCCATCCCGCCCATGACAACCGCGAACGCCGCTGAAGCGGCATTGTCGGCTGTTGACGGTTCCCTCCGCCAAGAGGCATAATGGAAGGAATACTTCGCGATTCGCGGCGGCCTGCGGGATTTTTCGACGGTCGGGAGCGGAAAGGAACATGGCATGGGCATGGAGCAGCTGCTTGAAAAAGCGTCGACATACATGAAGGAACAGGACCTAGAGCGCATCCGGGAGGCCTACGCGTACGCCGATGAGGCGCACCGGGGGCAGCTGCGCAAATCTGGCGAGCCTTATATTCTCCACCCTGTAGCGGTAGCGGAGATTATGGTTCAGATGCAGATGGACGTCGTCACCGTCGAAGCGGCGCTGCTGCACGACGTGGTCGAGGACACGACGGTTACGGTCGAAGACGTGCGCGACCGGTTCGGGGAGACGATCGCAGGTCTCGTGGACGGCCTCACGAAGCTGGAGAAGATTCAGTTCCGGTCCAAGGAAGAGCAGCAGAACGAGAATTATCGCAAGATGTTCGTCGCGATGGCCAACGATATCCGCGTCATCCTGATCAAGCTGGCGGACCGTCTGCACAATATGCGCACGCTCAAGTTCCAGTCCGAGGAGAGCCAGCGGCGCATCGCCCACGAGACGATGGAGATCTATTGTCCGATCGCGCACAGGCTCGGCATGAGCGCCATCAAGTGGGAGATGGAGGATATCGCGCTGCGCTATCTGAATCCCCAGCAATACTACCGGATTGCCAATCTGATGAAGAAGAAGCGCACGGAGCGGGAGCAGTACATCTCCGAGCTCGTCGACCGGATTCGGGAAAAGCTTGAGGAGATGGGCATCCAGGGCGATATCTCCGGCCGTCCGAAGCATATTTACAGCATCTACAAAAAAATGACCGAGCGCGGCAAGCAGTTCAACGAGATTTACGACCTGCTGGCAATCCGCATCCTTGTGGACAACGTCAAGGACTGCTATGCGACGCTCGGCATCATCCACACGCTGTGGAAGCCGATGCCGGGCCGCTTCAAGGACTATATTGCGATGCCCAAGGCGAACATGTACCAGTCGCTGCACACGACTGTCGTCGGCCCGACGGGCGAGCCGACCGAGGTGCAGATCCGCACATGGGACATGCACCGGACGAGCGAGTACGGGATCGCGGCCCATTGGGCATACAAGGAAGGCAAGGAATCGGGCAACGTCGCAGGCAGCTTCGGCGACAAGATGAACTGGTTCCGCGAGATCATCGAGCTCCAGCAGGAGACGCGCGATGCGGCCGAGTTCATGGAATCGCTCAAGATGGACTTCTTCACCGACCTCGTGTTCGTATTCACGCCGAAGGGCGAGGTGTTCGAGCTGCCCGCGGGCGCCGTGCCGCTCGACTTCGCTTACCGCATTCACACCGAGGTCGGCAATCGGACGATCGGAGCCAAGGTCAACGGCCGGATCGTGCCGCTCGATCACAAGCTCAAGACCGGAGATATCGTCGAGATTCTCACCTCCAAGCATTCGTACGGGCCGAGCCAGGACTGGCTCAAGATCGCCCAATCGTCCCACGCGCGCGCCAAGATCCGCGCCTGGTTCAAGAAGGAAAAGCGCGAGGAAAACGTCGCGAAGGGCCGGGATGCGATCGAGCGCGAGCTGAAGCGGCTGGGACTCGAGCCGTCCGAGTGGATGACCGATGACAAACTGCTGGAGGTCGCGCGCAAGTTCACGTTTAACGATATCGAAGATATGATGTCCGCGATCGGCTTCAGCGGCATTACGGCGGCGCAGGTCATCACCCGGCTGACGGAGAAGCTGCGCAGGGAGGCCGAGGAAGCCCAGCAGATTCAGCTGACGAGCGAAGTCAAGGAGATGCGCGCGCCTTCGCATAGCGCTGCGTCGAACCGCTCGCGGTCGACGAGCGGAGTGCGGGTCAAGGGCGTCGACAATCTGCTCGTCCGCTTCGCGCGCTGCTGCAACCCGGTGCCGGGGGACCCGATCATCGGCTATATTACGCGCGGCCGCGGCGTGTCCGTGCACCGGTCGGACTGCCAGAACCTGCCGACGGCCACCGACGGTGAAGAGGCGGAGCGCGTCATCGAGGTCGAATGGGCGGACGAGGTCGAGGCGAGCTACAGCGTCGAGATCGAGATTCTCGGCCACGACCGCCGCGGGCTGCTCAACGAGGTGCTCCAGACGGTGTCCGAGAGCAAGACGAATATTGCGGCCGTGTCGGGCCGCTCGGACCGCAACAAGGTTGCGATCATGCATCTGACGATATTGATCCGCAACAAGGAGCATCTGCAGAACGTCGTCGACAAGATCAAGCGGATCAAGGACATTTTCTCGGTCCAGCGATTAATGCAATAACGGGAGAGCGCGCAGCCGGCGGCTGCCGGCTGAATCATGCGGATGAATATGAAGAGCGACGGCGGCCGACCCGGTCGCCGTTCGTGTGTGAGGAGTGCTGCTGAAGTGAAAGTCGTATTGCAACGGGTATCGGACGCGCGCGTCGCTGTCGAGGGCAACACGGTCGGTAAGATCGGGCAAGGGCTGCTGCTGCTCGTCGGCGTCGGCCATGAGGACGACGAGCGCGACGCCGTATGGATGGCGGACAAGATCGCCGGGCTGCGCATCTTCGAAGACGAGAACGGCAAGATGAACCTGTCGATCAAGGAGATCGGCGGCGCGATTCTGTCGGTCTCGCAGTTTACGCTGTTTGGAGACTGCCGCAAGGGCAGGCGCCCGAACTTCATGGGCGCGGCCAGGCCGGAGGCGGCTGCGGCGCTCTACGACCGCTTCAACGGCCTGCTTCGCGAAGCGGGCCTTGCCGTCGAGACCGGGGTGTTCGGCGCGATGATGGATGTGTCGCTCACGAACGACGGTCCGGTGACACTGATTTTGGACACCAAGGAATAATTGCCGTTCAAGAAGCGGCATTTGCGGAATGAAAACGGACAGGCGCGGCAACACTACGAAGCGATGTGTGTTCATATCGTTTGCGAAAAGGAGCCGATCGCATGCGCCGATCACCAAAGCAAGCCGCCGTGGAGCAGGCGGGCCGCATGCTTCCGGGTGCGGAACGGCGCGAAGCGCAGGCGCTGATCCGCGAGGAATTCGCCTCCGAGCTCGCGCCGGATTCCCGGCTGACGGCAGGCGGCAGACGTCCGAATCGATCGAAACGCGGCTGACTTGCCAAAAAGGGCTGTCACGGCAGATTCTGAACGAATCCGCTTGTGACAGCCCTTTCCACCATTTGTAACAAACACGTAATAAAGCTTTCATCCGTCCTTAATGAATTCCGACTAATATAGTTGGTGACCCCCTTTTTCTATAAAGCACCAACCTTGGGCCCGCCGGATACCGTGCGAGCTCTTTTTTTTGCGCTACTTCGCGAACATTTGCTTTTTGAGCTCCGCATTGCGCTGCGCGAACACGTCGTTGTGCGACGACACCATGCCATAGGCGTTTGCTTCCGGAGCGATGAATTGCTTGGCTTTGTTGACGGCATTCGCGGCATCCTGGAAGGCGCCGGCGATCAGATGCAGCTTGCCGTCGTGCGCCAATATGTCTCCGGCTGCATAGAGGCCCGGCACGGACGTCTCGCTCATCGGCGTGCCGTCGATGCCCCAGTCCGGTCTCATGCGGACGGCGATGTCGCTCTTGTCGAGCAGATCGCTGTCCCGCTCGTAGCCGTGATTGATAATCACTTCATCTACCGGCAGCTCGACCGTCGAGCCGTCCTCTATGCTGCGCAGCATGACGCTGCGGATCGATTCATGATCCGGCGCGGCGACGAGCTTGTCGATGGCGGTGTTAAGCAGACAGACGACCGACCCGCTGTTCAGCTTCGTCACCTCGGCCTCGTGGCCTTTCAGCGTCTCCTTGCGGTAGGTCAGATACACCTTTTCGGCGATCGGTTCGAGCTCGTTGGCCCAATCGATGGCCGTGTTGCCGCCGCCCGAGATGAGGACGGTCTTGCCCTTGAAGCGGGAGAGCGACTTGACCGTGTAGTGAAGGTTGGACACCTCGAAGCGGTCCGCGCCTTCGATATCCAGCTTGGTCGGCTTGAGAATGCCGCCGCCGACGGCCAGAATGACCGTTTTCGAATAATGGAGGCTGCCGCTTGCGGCTTGGAGCACGAAGATATCGTCCCCTTGTCTGGTGATGGAGGTGATCTTCTCGCCCAGCACCACCTCGGGATTGAAGGTGAGTCCTTGCTGGATCAGCTGCTGGATCAACTGCTCTCCCGTTACCGGCGTGAGTCCGCCGACGTCCCAGATCATTTTCTCGGGGTATACATTGACCTTGCCGCCGAGCACGGGCTGATATTCGATCAGCTTCGTTTTCATTTCCCTCAAGCCGCTATAAAATGCGGAATACAGTCCGGCCGGACCTCCGCCGATGATCGTGACGTCGAATACGTTCGGTAACATAAGCGTTGTATCGCTCCTTTAACATTCTCTTGGTGGAGCCGGGCGGACGACTTTCCATCGGCTGCAGGCTCTTTCCAGCTATCGTATCACAATTTCATGAGAATGAGAATCGTTATTGATTGAACGGGGTGCGATAGAGGCGAAGTCGGCCCGTTGCTGCCCGCTGCTCTGCCTGCTGCTCTGCCCGCTGTCTGCCTGCCGCATATTCTTGACACACAGCCTCCCGCAAGGGTAGAATATAATTCAATTGTAACAAGCCATGGATTCCATGACGGGAAAAAGTACTCCGGACCCACGTCTTCAGAGAGGATCGCCTTCAGGCTGCGAGCGATCCGCCGATGACCGGACGAACGACCTCCCCGAGAACCGCTCGCGAACGAATGGAAATGCTTCAGCGCCGCGCTCTCCGGAGCCGATGACGAAGGCCCCTTCCAGTAGCTTGCAGGCGTCCGCCGGGCGTTAACCGGCTTAAGAGCGATCGCTTTCGCTTTCTGCGGCTTCCGCGGGACGAGGCGTTCGAACGACGGGTGGCACCGCGGGGGCATAGATCAGGCTCTCGTCCCGGATACGCGACGCATGCGCATCCGGGCGAGGGCTTTTTTTGATGAATTCGGGAGGATGATGATGATGGCATTCCAGAAGCCGCCGGGCACGCAGGATTTCCTGCCGGGTACGTCCGAGCTGTGGCAATACGTCGAGCAGACCGCGCGCGAAGTCGGCAGACGCTACCGGTTCAGAGAGATCCGCACGCCGGTGTTCGAGTCGACCGAGCTGTTCCGGCGCGGCGTAGGCGAGACGACGGACATCGTCGAAAAGGAAATGTATACGTTCGTCGACAAGGGCGAGCGGAGCATGACGCTGCGGCCGGAGGGCACGGCGGGCGTCGTGCGCGCCTACGTCGAGAACAAGCTGTACGGAGAGCCCGAGCTGTCCAAGCTGTATTATATCGGGCCGATGTTCCGCTATGAGCGCGCGCAGGCCGGACGCTACCGGCAGTTCCACCAATTCGGGGTGGAGGCGATCGGCTCGGAGGACCCCGCGCTGGATGCCGAGGTCGTCGCGCTGGGCTATGCCTTTTACAAGGAAGTGGGATTGACCGGCGTGACCGTCGACATCAACTCGGTCGGCACGCCCGAGGTGCGCGCAGCCTATCGGGATGCGCTGCTCGGCTTCCTGCGTCCGATCAAGGACACGCTGTGCAAGGACTGCCAGGCGCGCATGGAGCGCAATCCGCTGCGCGTGCTCGACTGCAAGGTCGACCAGGACAAGTTCGAGGGCGCGCCCTCGATTCTCGACAGCCTGGACGAGGCTTGCAGCACGCACTTCGCGCTCGTGCGCCGGTACCTGGACGACATGGGCGTGCCGTACCGCGTCAATCCGCGGCTCGTGCGGGGATTGGACTACTACACGCACACGGCGTTCGAGTACAAGGCGCAGGGCATCGGCGCGATCGACACGATCGGCGGCGGCGGGCGCTACAACGGCCTCGTCTCCGAGATCGGCGGCGAGGACCGGCCCGGCGTCGGCCTCGGCCTCGGACTGGAGCGCACGGTCATGCTGCTGGAGAGCCAGCAGGCGAAGCCGGACTTCGGTCCGGCCGTCGACGTGTTCGTGATCGCGCTCGGCGAGCGGGCGGAGCGCGAGACGCCCGGCCTGCTCTACCGGCTGCGCGAGGCGGGACTGTCGGCCGACAAGGACTACCAGGGCCGCAAGACGAAGACGCTGTTCAAGGCGGCCGACCGGATCGGCGCCCGCTTCGCGGCCGTCATCGGCGACGACGAGCTGGAGCGCGGCGAGGTCGGACTCAAGAACCTGAAGACGCAGGAGCAGCGGCAGGTGCCGATTAACGGATTGGCACAGGCCGTACGCGAATGGAACCAACAAGACGAAGAGGGGTTAGCGCAATGACGATGCTGAAGACATTTGACGCAGGCAAGCTGACGAAGGAACATGTAGGACAATCGGTCGTCCTGAACGGCTGGGTGCAAGGATGGCGCGACTTCGGCGGCATTCTGTTCATCGACCTCCGCGACCGCAGCGGGATCGTGCAGATCGTATTCAACCCCGAGTTCTCCGGCGATGCGCTGGAGCTCGGCGGACGCGCCCGCAACGAATACGTGCTGGCCGTGAAGGGCACAGTCGTCGAGCGCGATCCGGAGACGGTCAACGCGAACCTGGCGACCGGCGAGATCGAAGTGCAGGTGACCGAGGTCGAGATTATGAACAGCGCCAAGACCCCGCCGTTCCCGATCGAGGACGGCGTCGAGGTGGACGAATCGCTGCGCCTGAAGTACCGCTATCTCGACCTGCGCCGTCCGGAGATGCAGCGCACGCTGTACCTGCGCTCCAAGGCGACCAAGGTGTTCCGCGACTTCCTCGACGACAACGGCTTCCTCGACGTCGAGACGCCGATTCTGACGCTGAGCACGCCCGAAGGCGCGCGCGACTATCTCGTGCCGAGCCGCGTTCACCCGGGCGAGTTCTTCGCCCTGCCGCAGTCGCCGCAGCTGTTCAAGCAGCTGCTCATGATCGGCGGCATCGAGCGCTACTACCAGGTCGCCCGCTGCTTCCGCGACGAGGACCTGCGCGCCGACCGGCAGCCCGAGTTCACCCAGGTCGACATCGAGACGTCGTTCCTGTCGCAGGACCAACTGCTCGGCATGATGGAGGAGCTGATGGCGCGCTTGTTCCGCGAGACGATCGGCGCCGAGATCGAGACGCCGTTCCAGCGTCTGACGTATTCGGACGCGATCCACAAGTACGGCTCGGACAAGCCGGACCTGCGCTTCGGCCTTGAGATCGAAGACGTCACCGACATCGTCAAGACGAGCGATGTCAAGGTGTTCGCTTCAGTCG
The DNA here is from genome assembly GCF_037963805.1 of Cohnella sp. 56. Taxonomy (NCBI): domain Bacteria; kingdom Bacillati; phylum Bacillota; class Bacilli; order Caryophanales; family Paenibacillaceae; genus Cohnella; species Cohnella sp. 56. The sequence continues at coordinate 176,512 of NZ_JAZDQE010000005.1, forward strand.
CAGCGGGCGGCGGCGTCGTCAAGGCGCTCAACGCCAAGGGCTGCGCGAGCTGGAGCCGCAAGGAGCTCGACGACCTGCAGCCGTTCGCCGCGCGCTACGGCGGCAAGGGCATCGCCTGGATCACCGTCAAGGACGGAGAGTGGAAGGGGCCGATCGTCAAGTTCTTCAAGCCCGAGGAGATCGCCGCGCTGACCGAGCGCCTCGGCGTCGAAGACGGCGACCTGCTCTGCTTCTCCGCGGACAAGCTGAAGACCGCCGCCGACGTCATGGGCAACCTGCGCCTGAAGGTCGGCCGCGACCTCGGCCTCATCGACAACACGAAGTTCAAGTTCCTGTGGGTCGTCGACTTCCCGCTGCTCGGCTGGGACGAAGAAGGCAAGCGCTGGGTCGCCGAGCATCACCCGTTCACCCGTCCGCGCGACGAGGACCTGCCGCTGTTCGACACCGACCCCGGCGCGATCCGCGCGCAGGCGTACGATATCGTCCTGAACGGCTACGAAGTCGGCGGCGGCTCGATGCGGATCTACCGCCGCGAGGTGCAGGAGAAGATGTTCTCCGCGCTCGGCTTCACGCTTGAAGAGGCGAAGGAGCGCTTCGGCTTCTTCCTCGACGCGTTCGACTACGGCACGCCGCCGCACGGCGGCATCGCCTTCGGGCTCGACCGTCTCATCATGCTGCTGACGGGCCGCACGAACCTGCGCGAGACGATCGCCTTCCCGAAGACGGCGAGCGCGACCGACCTGATGTCGCATGCGCCGTCCGGCGTCGAGTTCAAGCAGCTCGAAGACCTGCACATCCGCTTGTCGGCCAAGGCGCTCGCGGCGCAGGCCAAAGCCGCCGCGCCGGCCGAACAGCCCGAGGGCGAAGCCGGTGCCGAGCCTGCGGCTGTCGAGGAATAAAAACGGGATTATAGCCAAGAGAGGAGCGATTCGATGCTGCATCAGTTCTCGCGTACGGAGCTTGCCATCGGTCCCGAAGGGCTCGAGACGCTGAAGGGTAGCACGGTCGCCGTGCTCGGTATCGGGGGCGTCGGCGGCATCGCCGCCGAGGCGCTCGCCCGTTCGGGCGTCGGACGGATCATCCTGATCGACAAGGATGTCGTCGACATCACGAACGTCAACCGGCAGATCCACGCGCTGACGACGACCGTCGGCCAGCCGAAGGCCGAGCTGATGCGCGACCGCATCAAGCTGATCAACCCGGATTGCGACGCGATCGCGCTGAAGATGTTTTACACGGAGGAGACGTACGAGGAGCTGTTCAAGTACCCGCTCGACTACGTCGTCGACGCGTCCGACACGATCTCCTACAAGATTCATCTGATCAAGCAGTGCCTCGAGCGCCGCATCCCGATCATCTCGAGCATGGGCGCCGCGAACAAGATGGACCCGAGCCGGTTCCAGGTGGCCGACATCTCCAAGACGACGGTCGACCCGATCGCGCGCGTCATCCGCACGAAGCTGCGCAAGGAGGGCATCAAAAAGGGCGTCAAGGTCGTCTTCTCCACGGAGGAGCCGATCAAGCCGCTTGAGGACGTCACCCAGCGCATCGTGCCGGATACGGCGCCCAAGGACATCCGCAAGGCGCAGCAGCCGCCTTCGAGCAATGCCTTCGTGCCGCCGGTCGCGGGGCTCATCATGGTGAGCGTCGTGTTCCGCGAGCTGGTGGAAGCGGGCAAAAAGAAGCAGAGCTGACGTTATAGAGGCCTTTTCCCGAGCGAATGGTATGCGCGCGGGAAGAGGCTTTTCTTTTAGGCTTGGGTATGGATAGATAATTATGCGCCAAGGCGCCCAATTTGTGCGAATGTCCCTGTCGCTCCGCTGATGTCCTACATACACTGGAGCATCCTTGTTCGTATGGAGGTGTAGAGTCATGAGCAAGCGGGCATCCGCGAACGAGAGCGGCGTTCTTCTGACTTCAAGCTGCCGCACGCCGCGGCGCAAAAAGCATCATCCGAAGCCATGCCGCTGCAAGCCGCACCGCAAGCATAAAAAGCCGGACGGCGGCCACCGGAGCCATCATCTCAGCCATCACCGGAGTCATCATTATTCCGGCGGCATCGCGCCTGCCGTCCCCGAACAGATCGTTCCGGGAGCGGAAGAACTGGGCGGGCTGGGGGGCTTGGGCGGCATCGGCACGCTCGGCGGCCTGGAGGGCGGCCTGGGCTGGGGACCCGGTCCCGGGCTGGACGGCCTCGGCGTTCTGGGCGGACCCGGCGGCATCGACCCGGGTCCGGGCGGCGGGCATCATTCGCACGAACCGCATCGTTCCCGGAGAACGTCGGGCGGTACGGCTACGACCTACAGCCGCAAGAAGCGTTAGCATGCTGTGAATAAAGCGCCCTGCGGCGTTCCGCCGAAACCGCCATCGTCCGATGGCGGTTTTTCCTAGCGCCGAGGAATGGCGAGAGACAGCCGTCACGTCCGCCGCTTCCCGGAATAGGCTATTTCATGAATAATTCGGGGCGAGCGGCCCGGACGGAGGCGAAGCATTTGCCGTTACCCGTCGTCCAATTGCACATTACGGAGCGCCATGCAGCGGAGCTGGAGAACAATCTGTGGAACGGACGCTTCGTCCCCGCACAGACGCGGGAGTGGGGGAAGCGTACGACGCGCATCGGAGTGCGATACCGCGGCGGGCATACGCGAGCCTATCCGAAGCGCTCGTTCGAGTTCGCATCGGCTGAGGGAACGCGCCATTACAACGCCGAATTCGACGATCCTTCGCTGATTCGCAACGCTCTGTCGTTCTGGCTTCTGGACCGGATCGGTCTGCCGAGCCCCTCCACACGCCACGTCCTGCTCGTCTGCAACGGCATTCCGTTAGGCGTTTATTTGGAGATCGAGGCGGTTGACGCCGATTTTTTTCAGAAAAGGGGCTTGCGGGCGTCCAGCTTGTTCTACGCGGTCAACGACCGCGCGGACTTCCGGAACGCTCCGCGCGTGTCGCTGCTGGCCGGCTATGAGTACCGTTACGGGGGACAGCGGGAGCGGGAGCGGCTGAGCGGTTTTATCGCGGGCCTGCACCGCCGGCGCACGACGTCGCAGTTCGCCGCATTTCTGGCGCAGCACCTGGATATCGACAATTATTTGAAATGGCTGGCCGGAGCGGTCTTGACCGGCAACTACGATGGCTTCGACCAGAACTACGCGATGTACCGGGAGCGGGACGGAGGCCGATGGCGCATGATTCCCTGGGATTACGAGGGTACCTGGGGACGCAATTGCTTCGGAAAGTCCGTACGCGCCGATCTGGTGGAGATCGGCGGCTACAACGCGCTGACGCGCAAGCTGCTGTCCGTCCCTGCGTACAAAAAGCGGTATAAGCGTCTGTTGTCGAGACTGCTGCGAACCGTTTTTACGGAGCGCGCGATTATGCCGCATGCCGAAAAGCTGTTTCGCCGAATCGCACCGTATATGCGGGAGGAACGCCTCAAGCGCGGCGGCTATGCCGATTTTTCCGGCGAGCTGAACACCATTCGCCAATATATCAGGGATCGCCGCGTGATTTTGCTCCGAGATATGAAGCGGATGTAAACATGGCGTTATTTTAGCGAACGTAAGTTCCCTTGAGCCTTTCGGAGGCACATCTCATCTGGTAAAATAGAGGGATGGAGAAAGGCGGGGAACAGGGATGGATTTATTCAGCTACGGCGAGGAGAAGCGACCGACCGCAAGGCTGCTGGCCGACCGGATGCGCCCCGAGTCGCTGGACGAATATATTGGACAGGAACATATCGTTGGACCGGGCAAGCTGCTGCGGCGGGCGATCGAAGGGGATGCCGTCACCTCGATCCTTCTGTTCGGGCCTCCGGGCTCGGGCAAGACGACGCTCGCCCACATTATATCCAAGCGGACCGAAGGCGACTTCGTCCGCCTCAATGCGGTGGACGCGTCCGTCAAGGACGTGCGCGAGGTCATCGAGCAGGCGGAGCGCAACAAGAGCATGTACGGACGCAAGACGATTCTGTTCCTCGACGAGGTGCACCGCTTCAACAGCGCCCGTCAGGACGCGCTGCTGCCTGCCGTCGAGAAGGGAATTATCGTCTTCATCGGGGCGACGACGGAGAATCCTTATCATTCGGTCAACGGCGCCTTGCTCTCCCGCTCGACGCTGTTCCGTCTGGAGGCGCTGACGAAGGCGCATTCGCTCGAGGCGATGCGGCGGGCGATCGCGGATCCGGCCAAGGGACTCGGATTCATGAAGCTTCAGGTCGAGGAGGAGGCGCTCGACCATATCGCGTCGATGGCGAACGGCGATATCCGCCGTGCGCTGACGGCGCTGGAGCTGGCCGCCGTCACGACGCCCTCCGAGCCGGACGGCTCCGTGCGCCTGACGCTCGAGGTCGCGGAGGAATCGATCCGCCAGCCGACGATTCAGGCGGACGAGTCGACGCAGTACGACGTGCTGTCGGCGTTCCACAAGAGCATACGCGGCTCGAGCGACGCGGCGCTGTACTGGTTCCTGTACGCGGTCGAGCGGCTCGGCATGGACCCGATGACATTCCTGCGCCGGCTGACGGTCGCCTGCAGCGAGGACATCGGACTCGCCAATCCGCAGGCGATGGTGCAGGCGGTGAGCGCGATGGAGGCATATCACAGGATCGGCTGGCCGGAGGCCAAGTACATCGTCGCCCAGGCGATCCTGTTCGCGGTCGAGAGCCCGAAGTCCAACGCAATCGCGGTGACGATCGGCAAGATCGAATCGTCGTTCGAGCAGACCAAATCGGCCGAGGTGCCGATGCATTTGCGCGACGGTCATTACGGCGGGGCCAAGAAGCTCGGGCATGTCGGCTACAAGTACCCGCACGATTTTCCCGGTCACTACGTGGAGCAGCAGTATTTGCCCGAAAAGCTGAAAAGCCGCGTGTTCTACGAGGCGACGGAACAGGGAATGGAAGAGAGAATCCGTACGAACCAACGTCGCAGACGGAAGACCGACGGCTAGCGAATCCGACGGCTGCGCGGACCCATTCGGACAAGCTGACAGGCTCCGATCGCTCCGATCCGGGCGAGATTCGGGATATGAGGCGTTTGAAGGGCATTTCCGCCGCTCAGCGGCGGATTCATGCCCGGCAGGATCGCTTCTTCTCCCGTTTTCGGCCCGATGCTGCGTTTGACGGGGCGACGGGAGATCGACTAAGCTTAGGATATAAAGTATCGGTTCCATCTTATCATTTGTTTCTTGAATTCAAAGGAGGTGCACCTGTTCTCCGTCACGGGGAGCAGGGACGATTTGGGCGATGACCCCTTTCCGGTCGCGGTTAACCTGATTTTTATTTTTATTTTGGTTTTTTTGAACGGCTTTTTCGTCGCGGCCGAGTTCGCGATGGTCAAGGTGCGCGGCTCCCGCATCGATACGCTGGTGCAGGAGGGCAATGCACGCGCACGCTTCGCTTTGCATTTAACCTCACATCTGGACGCTTATCTGTCCGCTTGTCAGCTCGGCATCACCTTGGCCTCCCTGGGCCTCGGTTGGATCGGCGAACCGGCGATTGCGGATGCGATCGAGCCGCTCTTCGGAGTGCTGGGACTGCCTGAGTCCTGGGTTCATCCTCTATCCTTCGTGATTGCGTTCACGCTGATTACCGTGCTGCATATCGTGCTCGGCGAGCTTGCGCCCAAGACGCTGGCGATTCGCCAGGCGGAGAAGATCACGCTCTGGGCCGCGGGTCCGCTCATTCTGTTCGCCCGCATCATGAATCCGTTCATTTGGCTGCTTAACGGCATGGCCAACGGGCTGCTGCGCCTGTTCGGCATCGCCCCGGCGTCCGAGTCGTCGTCCGCCCATACCGAAGAAGAGATCCGCATCCTCATGAAGGAGAGCCATGAGAGCGGATTGATCGACAACACCGAGCTTGCGCTCATGGACAACATTTTCGATTTTGCCGATACGACCGCCCGCGAGATTATGATTCCCCGTACCGAGATGGTCTGTCTGTACGCGGCACATTCGTTCGAGGCCAACAAGTCCGTCGCGCTCAAGGAGATGCATACGCGTTACCCGCTGTGCGACGACGACAAGGACGATATTATCGGCTTTATCCATATCAAAGACCTGCTGAAGCTGCCCGACGATGCGGTGCACGACATCCGCGAGCTGGCGCGTCCGATGACGACGGTGCCGGAGAGCATGCCGATCAGCACGCTGCTCAAGCTGATGCAGAAGCGCAAGACCCAGATCGCCATCCTCATCGACGAATACGGCGGCACATCCGGCCTCGTCACGCTGGAGGATATCATGGAGGAGCTGGTCGGGGAGATCCAGGACGAATTCGACGAGGAGCGTCCGGATATGGAACGCGTCGACGAATATACGTTATCCGTATCCGGCCTGGTGCTGATCGAAGAGATCAATTCGGAGTTCGGACTGGACATTCCGTCGGACGACTACGACACGATCGGCGGCTGGATGTATTCGCAGATCGAGATTCCGCCTCGCAAATACCAGACGATCGAGCTTGAATCGGGCCACCGCTTCGTCGTGACGGAGATCGACAATCTGCGCGTATCCCGCATCTCGATCATTCGGCCCGAAGCCTATGAAGGCAATGCGCCGCTTCAGGCGGCATCGGGTTAGTCACCGGCTCATTTTCAGGCTTGCATATCGCCGCGATTGTTGATAAGGTATCGATATTAGAACGATATCGGACGCAAAGCATGCGCCGTTCGCTTCCTTAGCGGGAGCGGGCGGCTTTTTGCGTTCGGTGGGACTTAGGGGGAACAGGATGGCGAACGATCGGCGCACGGCACCAACGACACCGCATGATGAAGCTTTCAAGAAGCTGCTGCAAACGTTTTTCGAAGAATTTATGGCACTATTTTTTCCTGAAGTTCATCAGACGCTCGATTATTCGAAGGCGAAGCTGCTCATGCAGGAGCAGCTCGTGGATATTGTGGGCCAGGATGCCCGTACGCTTGATCTGCTCCTCGAAGTGCAGCTGGCGGCGGCCGAGATTTTCGTGCTGCTGCATTTTGAGCCTCAGTCGTATCGGGACGTACGGTTCGTGGAGCGCATGTTTATTTACTTTGGCAGACTGTTCGAGAAATATCGTCACACGCACAAGCTGATCGTCCCGGTCGCCGTTTTTACTTCGGATTCCGCCGGCGAAGAGCCGAATTCGCTTGTGATGACATTGCCAGGTTCATCTGAAGAGATCGTTCGGTTCAATTTTTTAAAGGTCGAATTGAAAAAGCAGAACTGGAGAGATTTTGCGGATTCGGACAACCCTGTCGCCGCTGCGCTGCTCGGCAAAATGGGATATAATCGAAGGGAAAGGCGGGAGCTTCGGTTTGCATATTTGCGGATGCTGCTTCGGCTCAAAGACCGATTGGATCCCGCCCGAATGGCGCTCGTCATGTCGGTAGCGGATTTATACTACGAACCGAAGCCGGAAGAGGACGAACAGATTTTAAATGAGCTGCGGGAGATGGTCCCCGAAGAGGAGGCTTTTATTATGGATTTGATGCCGGCGTGGAAGCGATGGGGATTCGAAGAGGGTGTCGAACAAGGAATTGAACAAGGAATTGAACAAGGAAAAGACCGGGGGATGCTGGAGGAACGCAAGGATGTCGTGCGCAAGCTGCTCGGTAAAGGAATGACGCCGGACAAAGTCGCGGATATGCTCGAGCTGACGCCGGAGGAGGTCGCACGTCTCGGGACGGCGGATTGAGCGCTGCAAGACGGTAATCGAATGCGGCCGCGGCTAATAGATGGGCCGGCAGCCAGCATTAAAATGAAAAGCCGTTTCCTACGCGCAGGAAACGGCTTGTTGTCGTTCAGCTCCCGGGCCTGCGCAGATGGACGAGCATAAACCCTGCGGCTGCGATCAGAGCCGAGACGGCGCCCGTACGGAAGACGGTGGACAAGCCGTAGGCGTCGAACAGGGCGCCGCCGACCGTACCGGCGATGAGGCCGGCGATCCCGGTCCAGACGACGCTGAATACCGCCTGTCCGGAGGAGCGGTATTCGTCGCTCACGATCGATTGGAGGTAGCGGAGTGCGGTAATGTAATAGATGCCGAACGTCACGCTGTGCATCGCCTGGACGGCGATGAAGCCGGCGGGCTCGTGGATGACGCTGATGAGGCTGAGCCGGACCGCGTACAGGAGGCTTGCGATCGCCAGCAGCGGGATCTCCTTGAAGCGGTTGCCGTAGCGCGCCAGCAGGAAAAACACGGGAATCTCGCTGGCCGCGGAGGCGAGCCAGGCATACCCGATCAGGTCGTCGCTTGCGCCCAGCTCGCGCATGGCCACGCCGAGGAAGCCTTCGTTCATCCGGTGTGCGATCGATACGAAGGCGACGAGCAGGAAGAAGACGAGCGTGTCCCCGCGCTTCAAAATATCGAGCAGGCCGCCGAAGCGGAACTTGCCTACCTTGGACTGGAAGTCTGCCAGTCCAAGTGAGATCAGCAGAGACCCGCATACCGTGGCGAGCGCGAGCCAGAGGGTCCAGTCGGAGCTGGTCAGCTTCAGCACGTAGCCGAAGACGAGCGAGCATAACGCGAAGCCGAGCGAGCCGAACATGCGGATCGAGGCGAAGCTGCGGCGCATCGTGCTCGCGGCGAGCAGGGTCATGCTGTCCATCATTGCGTTGACCGGCGTCTGGAACAAGTACAGGAGCGCCATCACGAGCGAGATATGTACGAATTCCTTCTGCGGCAGCAGCAGGGCGAGCGCGACGATCTGTCCGAGGAAGATCAGATTGAGCACGCGACGCAGGCCTTGGGTTTTGTCGCTCACGATGCCGGCCAGCAGGTTGGCGAAGATCGACATCATCGGACCGACCGAATAGACGGCGCCGATCTGCAGCTTGGTGAAGCCCAGATCGTAAAAATAAAGCGGGAAAAACGTAGCGATCAACGTCTGCGTGGCATAGTTGAAGAAGTGAAGGCTGCGCAGAACGGTAAGCTGAGACTTGAAAAAGTTCGGTCTATTCATCAGGGCGCTTCCTTTCCGGACAATGTTGCGATATTCGTTAAAGCTTCAGTCTTGACGATGCGTCTGAACAGCCAGTAGAGCAGCCCAAGCTCGGCCAGCAAGCCGCCCGACTGCGCCAGGGCACCGAGAATGCCCGTCCAACCGGGCAAAGACAGCGTCAACAATACGATGAGTACGGTTGTGACGATCGCATTGGCCGTCTGGGAGCCGAACATCAGCTTCGTCTGACCCTTGGACAAAATAACGCCGTTGAGCGTATCGAGCCAGGGGAAGATCAGCACGAAAGGAATAAAGCCACGCAGCGCTGTCAGACTCTCGGCGAGCAGTCTTCCCTCGACTCCGAGCAGGTGTGCGAGCATCCAGTCGCCCGCCGGCGTAAATGCGAACAAAGACAGCAGAGCTGCGGGCGTAAAACCCATGAGCAGCACGAACCGTCTGACTTGTCCGGGGTCGGTCTTGTAGAACTGAAGCGCGATCTGGTGAAAGTAGGTGAAGAAGCCGAGGCATAAATTCATCAAGCTGCCCGCTACGGCGAACGAGGAGATGGATAAGGTGCCCCGGTCCGTATGTCCAAGGAGCGCATTGAGAATTGGCGGGACCCATACGACAATAAACGAAGAAAACAGGAGCGGATTGTAAAACTGCAAAATCTGCCTGGGCTGCTTCACCTCGCATTCGGGCGACTCGACCGGCAGCTTGCGGGCGAGCCGGCGGCCCTCCAGCCAGCTGACAAAAGCCTCGATCATCATGCCGAATACGAAAATAACGGCGCCCTGCGCGGAACTCGTGACGCCGATATGCTGAATATATTGCGCCAGCAGAAACATGCCGCCGAGACGAAATACCATGCCGATCGTCAGCCAGCGCGTTTTCATTTTATAGATGATGATGCCCTGATACAGACAGCGGATGCCGGAGAAGATGCTGAGGAACATCAGTACGTGGTAGACGTTCACGGCGGCCTCGGCGACCTCTGGCTCCGCGCCGTACGCGCCCGCGAACACGAGCGTGCCGACCGGCGTGTAGCCGATCATCGCGCCGAAGACGAGGGAGGCGCCGAATACGATAAATGCGACACGGAGGATGGCCCGGTACGAGATGCGGTCGCGCACAAGCGCGGAGCAGGTCTCTCTGAACAAAACGGCGGGACGCTCGCTGACCGTAAGCAGACTCATGGCCGTCGCGTAACCGGCGATGACAAGCTCGGGCTCGTCCGCGCGGGCGAGCGTGCCGTTGATGATGACATGCGAGAGATTGATCAACACGGCGGAGATGCCCAGAGGTATGAAAAATAAAAAAAGTGTCCGAAGCGATACGCGCTCTTGATGTTCTGACAACGACATTCATCTCCCGTTTAAGGTACTCGGTTATTATAGCAGTGTTGCAGCCGAAGCGGGGGCGTTTTCAATACTTTTTCACTGGATTTAGGCTTTGTGAAATGATAAATTATATAAGACGCAAAGCAGGCTGGATGTGGTGATTCGAGCGATGACGGAGGCAGTGTGGCTGGATTGTCAGTTCGTGTGGAACGAACGCCTCGGCATTGAAGTGCCGAGCTTCGACAAGCCATGGTACGGGATGACCGCGGAGGAGCGGGCTTCCGTCGTGGCCCGGTGGGAGTTCGTCCGGGGACGCATACCGGATGCGATTCTCGCTCGCGAGGCGCAGATCCGCAGGATGCTGGACGAGTTGTTCGAGGAAGAGGACTTCGGCCGATGCTGTTCGTTGAATCGAGAGATCGCCGAAGCCGCGAGCGTCATCCACGACCTGCAGATCTGGTATCGAACGCAGCAGGATCTTGAAGAAGAAGACATCAAGCGGCACGGTTAATGGAGACCGCAAGGGTGCATGGAGGTACCATGTGAGTGACGAACGATGGCTGGCCAGAACGTCGCCTCGCGGTCCGATCTCGCTGATGGTCCGCGTATATAAGTATATCTTGCCCGAGGTCAAGACGGCGCTGGACGGATGGAGGGAGCGGGCGAGCGGTATTCCCGACCCCGAGCTGCGCAGGCAAGCTTTGGCCAGTATTGCGTCCAAGAAGTTTCACTGTCAGGGCGGCGCCGTCTACGCGGCGGCCAATCTGGGCAAGCGGGACGTGCTCATCCCGCTCATCGTGGCGCTGCAGACCATCAGCGATTATTTGGACAATCTGTGCGACAGGAGCACCTCGCTCGATCCGGCGGACTTCAGGCTCCTGCACGAGAGCATGCTGGATGCCGTAACGCCGGGCGCGCCGGTCCGCAACTACTATGCGCTGCGGCAGGAGCAGGACGACGGAGGGTATCTGGCGGCGCTCGTCGAGCAATGCCAGCGGTGCGCGGCGGCATTGCCTGCATACGGCGCCGTGCAAGCGCATGTCAGAGAGCTTGTATCCCTGTACGGCGATTTGCAGGTGTACAAGCATATCGCGCATGACCAGAGAGAGGAGGCGCTGCTGTCGTGGTGGGCGTCGCACGCGCCGCGCTACCCGGGCCTTCTCTGGAACGAGTTCGCAGCTGCGACCGGCTCTACGCTGGGGATGTTCATGCTGTTCCTTGCCGCCAGCGAGCCGGAGCTCGAGCCGGGGTTCGGCCGCCAGGTGGCCGAATGCTATTTTCCGTCCATCAACGGCCTTCACATTCTGCTCGATTATTTGATCGACCAGGCCGAGGACGAGCAGGGCGGCGATCTTAATTTTTGCAGCTACTACGCCGACCAGGCACAGATGAACGAACGGCTGCTGCGCATGGTCCGCAGTGCGCGGGCGTCCGCGGACCGGCTGCCCGCCTCCGGGTTTCACAGGATGATCGTCGAAGGGCTCGTCGCGCTGTACTTGTCCGATCCGAAGGTCAAGGGACAGCGGCGGGTGCGGCAGACGGCCAAGCAGCTCATGAAGGGAAGTCCGTGGGCGCGTTTGTTTTTCTGGCTCAACAGCCATCTCATACGCAAAGCGATGTAACAGCAAAGGGGTAGAAAACGATGGGAGCAGTTCAAAAGATCGCAGTACTAACGAGCGGTGGAGATTCACAAGGGATGAATGCGGCCGTGCGGGCCGTCGTCCGCAGCGGGCTGTTCCGGGGACTTGAAGTATACGGCGTGCAGCGCGGTTACCAGGGGCTCCTGAACGAAGATCTGAGGCCGATGGACCTGCGCAGCGTAGGCGACATCATCCAGCGCGGCGGCACGATACTGCAGACGGCCAGATGCAAGGAATTCGTGACGCCGGAAGGCCAGCAGCGCGGCGCAGAGGTGCTCCGCAAGCACGGCATCGACGGTCTGGTTGTCATCGGCGGAGACGGCTCCTACCAGGGCGCCAACAAGCTGAGCAAGCTCGGGATCAAGACGATGGGCCTGCCCGGCACGATCGACAACGATATTCCGTTCACCGACTTCACGATCGGCTTCGATACGGCGACGAGCATCGTCGTGGACGCGATCAACAAGCTGCGCGACACGATGACGTCGCACGAGCGCTCCTCCGTCGTGGAGGTCATGGGGCGCCACTGCGGCGATATCGCCCTCTATGCGGGCCTTGCCAGCGGAGCGGAGTCGATTCTCGTGCCGGAGGTTCCGTTCGACATCCGCGAGATCTCGCAGCGTATGCGGGAGAACTTCCAGAACGGCAAGCGTCACAGTATTGTCATCGTTGCCGAAGGCGTATGCGGCGGCGACGAGATCGCGCGTCAGATTACCGAGCATAGCGGCATCGAGCCTCGCGTGACGGTGCTTGGTCACATCCAGCGCGGCGGATCTCCGACGCACAACGACCGGATTCTGGCGAGCCGGCTGGGAGACTTCGCCGTCGAGCGCCTCGAAGCGGGAGATTCTGCCAAGGGCTGCGGCATCGTCAAGGGCGAGCTCGTCACGACCGACATCGATACCGTCGTCTCGACCAAGAAGACGTTTAATATGGATCTGTACAACCTCGCGATTCGTCTCGCGCAATAACCCGCAAGCGAACAAAAAGACCCTCCGGCCGTATCGGCCGGAGGGTCTGCTCGTAGATGGAAGATGGCATTAAGCGGTGAACCGATAGCCCGCCGATATTAATAGTCGACGCCTGACGTATAGCGATTGGTCGCGTTCCAGAGCAGGTATTCGTCGACGCCGCTCTCATGGAGCGCCTTGATCTGCGCCTGCACTTCGCCCGCGCCATACTTGATATAGTGGCCGCTGCCCAGCCAGCTGGCGGTGAAGTCCTGGATCCAGGGTCGAATGATCGGGGTGGCATCCGCCAGCGGCTCCAGCTTTTTGTGCGTATCAACCATCGCGCCCTTGATAGTGGCGTACGGCGCCTTGTCCGGGTCCTTTTGCTTGAACCAGCCCGTACTGTAATGGCTCGGATAGATCATCGGGCTGATGACGTCGACGTTCGCGGAGATCTTGGCGAAGTCCTGTCCGATGCCTTCGGCTGCAGGTACGGATGCCGCGTATCCGAAAATATCGACGGACACCCTGACGCCCAGCGGCTCGAGCTGTTCCTTGGCATATTTGACGAAGCCCGACACGACATCGGTGCGGGACTCGTCCGACTTCGTGAACTTGAGTCCGTCGGCCTTTTTCTCGAAGCCTTCCGGGAACCGGACGTAGTCGAACTGAATTTCCTTGAAGCCCAGCTTGGCGGCTTCCTTCGCAACCGCAATGTTGTAGTCCCATACTTCTTTGCGATACGGATTGACGAAGCTGTCCTTCTTGCCGTTTTGCCAGACGGTGCCGTTCGCAGTGACGAAGGAGAGCTCGGGGTGCTTCTTCGCCAGGATCGAATCTTTGAACACGACGATCCGGGCGATCGGGTAGACGTCGTGCTTTTTGAGCGTCTCCATCAATCCGCCGATATCCTTGATGAAGCGCATCGGAGAACCCAGCTTCTGAAGCTCCGGATTGTCGGTCTTGTACGTGATGTAGCCGACATCGTCCTTGATGTCGATGACCATCGCATTCAGCGCGGTTTTGTCGACCAGATCGAGCAGCGTGCTGAGCCGCTCTCCGCCCGCGCTATAGGCGGTGACGTAGATTCCCTTTACTTTCGGCGCCTTTGGCTGCGGATCCGCGCCTCCCGGTCCGCCGCCTTCGCTGGCGCCGTTCCCGTTCGGCGCTTTAGAGCCGCCGCCCGTCTCTCCGGCCCTGGCCGACACCAGATTGTGCCAACTCAGGTTCATTACTTTGGCCAACGCGTTGCCGTTAGCCGGTTTTTCCTGCGGCTGCCCCCATGCCGATTGAAGGAGCAGCAGAAGCGTCAACAATACGTTCATTTTTCCCTCTCCCCGCTTACTCTTCCAAACTGTAACCCGATTATAAACGAGTTCAAACAGTGGATACAGAGGTATTATGTAGAATTTTCGGAAATGACCGAAGTTTATTGGCGCGATGCAGGCGCTCGGCTGCTGCCGGGACGGTCCGGATCGTGCTGTCAACCGTTCGCACTCAGTTGCATATAGTGTTATGATCTAATGGTATGCCTCGCGGCAACGAGATGTAGTACAGATAACGCGCGGCTATTATTGGCAGCCACTTCGCCCGCTTGATTCGCGGATGCGAGCGACACAATAAACATCGGGCGTCCCGACAATTGCGCGTCGTGGCGCGCAAACCGCCCGCTTGAGATGGGTCAGCCGCTGAGCCCGAAAATGAACGGCCTGCCGGATTGCTTGGCTGTATGGTCGATAGCTGGAGTTTAACGGTCGTTTTGTGTTATAATGATCTGTATATTTTTTTGGCAGAGCCGTTAGTTGATGGACCGGCACCGTTAGTTGATGGCCCCATAACAGAAGGAGTATGAAAATAATTTGAGTAAATTTACAGATTTCGGTTTAGAAAGTGATGTTCTGCAAGCCATTTCCCAGCTCGGATACGAAGACGCGACGCCTATTCAAAGCCAAGCGATCCCCGTGGCGCTCAGCGGCCGCGACATGATCGGCCAGGCGCAGACGGGCACGGGCAAGACGGCCGCCTTCGGCATTCCGCTGGTCAGCAAGATTCAAGCTTCCGAAGACCGCATCGTGACACTGGTCATGACGCCTACCCGCGAGCTCGCCATTCAAGTGGCCGAAGAGATCGAGAAGCTGGGCCGATTCAAGGGCCTTCGTTCGCTCGCGATCTACGGCGGCCAGGATATCGGACGCCAGATTCGCGGACTGCGACGCAAACCACAGATTATTATCGGCACGCCGGGCCGTTTGCTTGACCATATCAACCGCAAGACGATCAAGCTTGAGGACGTTCAGACAGTCGTTCTTGACGAAGCCGACGAGATGCTCGACATGGGCTTCATGGAAGACATCCAGTCGATTTTGAGCCTGGTACCTGCCGAACGCCAGACGCTGCTCTTCTCCGCTACGATGCCTGCCAACATTCAGAGGCTGGCTCAGCAGTTTCTTCGCACGCCCGAGCATATCTCGGTCATTCCGAAGACCTCTACGACAGCGAGCACGATCCAGCAGTTTTACGTTGAAGTGCAGGAGCGCATGAAGTTCGACGCGCTGTGCCGTCTGCTCGACATGGAGCCGCCGGAGCTCGCGATCGTATTCGGCCGCACCAAGCGCCGCGTAGCAGAGCTGTCCGAAGCGCTGATGAAGCGCGGTTACGCCGCTGACGGCCTGCACGGCGATCTGTCGCAGAACCAGCGCGACGCCGTCATGCGCAAGTTCCGCGACGGCAGCATCGCCGTCCTCGTCGCGACAGACGTCGCCGCCCGCGGCCTCGACGTATCCGGTGTGACGCATGTTATCAACTTCGACCTGCCGCAGGATCCGGAGAGCTACACGCACCGTATCGGCCGTACCGGCCGCGCCGGCAAGGAAGGCACGTCCTGGTCGTTCGTCACGTACCGCGAGATGGATCACCTGCACTTCATCGAGCGCGTGACGCGCTTCCGCATCGCGAAGAAGGCGCTGCCGACCGTCGCCGAGGCGATCGAAGGCAAGCAGCGCGTCATCGCCGACAGGCTGCTTGAAGCCGTAAGCGCAGAGGACGCGGACTTTGCCGGCTTCAAGGGCATCGCGACCGAGCTGCTCGAGCGTCACGACTCCGTCGAGCTGCTGTCCGCGGCGATCAAGCTGCTCGCCGGCGACAAGAACGACGTAGCCGTCGAACTGACGCCGGAAGATCCGATCCGCTCCAAGAAGCGCAGCTTCGGCAACCGCGGCGGCAGTAGCGGCAGCGGCGGCTATCAAGGCCAGCGCCGCAGCGGCGGCTATCAAGGCGGCGGTCAAGGCGGCCGTACGGGCGGATACAGCGGCGGTAGCGGCGGCTATCAAGGCAACCGCAGCGGCTATCAAGGCGGCGGCAGCAGCAGCAGCAGCGGCGGTTCCCGCAGCGGCTATGGCAGCCGCAAGCCTTACAGCGGCGACTCGCGGCGCGACGACAGCTACCGCGACGGCGGGCGCCAGGGCGGCGGACGCCGCGAAGATTCGCGCGGCAGCCGCAGCGAGGACTTCGTCAACATCTAACGGCCAGATTTATTTGACGGCAAGTGCGCGGGCGGTGAGAGCCGCTGACGCGCACTTTGCCGCATATTCAGGAGGCGTACCACATGGAAATGCGCGGCATGATGGGCGGATTTTATAAAATTTCCGAATGGATCATGCGTCTGTCCGTAACGAATGTGCTGTGGGTGCTCACATCGCTGCCCGTTTGGTTTTTCCTCGTTTTCGGCGTTTTGAGAGCGTCTACAACGGACGAGCTGGTCGCCATGCTGATTCCGATGGCCGTTTTGATGCCCTTCACCTGGTTCCCTTCGACGTCGGCGATGTTTTCCGTCGCCCGCAAATGGGTGATGGGAGATACGGATGTGCCGCTGCTGAAGACGTTTTTCCGCAGCTACAAGCAGAACTACGTGCAGGCGATGCTCGGGGGCTTGCTGTACTCTGCGCTGTTCGCCATTCTGATCGTCGATTACCAGGTGTATTTGAAAAAGTTCGAAAACCTCGGCGTGCTTTCCATTTTGTTTCTCGCGCTGATGGTACTTTTGTTTATTTCGCTGTTCCAGTTTTTCTCGCTGCTGTCCCATTTTCACATGAAGACGTTTCAACTGCTCAAAAACGCGGTTGTCCTGACGATCGGCAAGCCGCTGCGCTCGCTGTCCACAGCTATCGGCAGCGGCGTAATCGTGTTTATCAGCTTCCGCTGGACATTTCTGATTCCCTTCTTCATGGGGGCCCTGATCGCCGTGTTCGCCTTCTACAACTTTTACCTGACCATTCAGAAGATGCAGGCGGCCGCGAACAAGGAAGAAGATCCGCTGCCGATCGAGGAATCGCCTACCCGGGACGAGGACAAGCCCAAGGTATAACGCAAGACGCCGCAAGGTCCGCTTCTGGATAATGGCCCCAACAGGTTCCTTGGCGTTTACTTTTGGCTTCCGGCTGTTTATAATGGGTATCAATCCTGCCTTGCACGTTACGGCGACACATGTTTTGAACCAATGCTGTTTCCTAGGGAGCTCTATATCGCCCTGCGGATGACATGCCCCCGAAAAGGGTAGTCTGAACGCAGCGCTGCGGGCACCCACCTGCGAGAGCGGGTTCAGAAACAAGCGCGTCGGACGGCAAAGGCGGGTTTTCCGTTATTTGGCTTTAATCCCCGGGACGGGCATGGTATGATTAGCGTAGCGCAGGTCACCCGGAGGGAGAGAGTGGAATTTGCTGAAGAGAGTTCTCGTCGGATTAATACGCAGCCAGGAACACACTGGCGACAGGGCGAAGGATCCGAAGCTGAAATCCCATTACTACCGATTGTCGAAGGACAGGGCGTTCGAAGAAGTCGCCTCGGTCCTAAAAAAAATGCAGGGCTATAAAGTGCTGCATGAGGTTCCGAATATCGGGGAGCTTGTGCTCGAGAAAAAAACGATGGCCGGCCGTACGATGGATATCACCATCCAGATCGTAGGGACGGGCCCAGGCAATTCCGCAGTCGATATTTATTCAGCCTCCAGAGGCTCGCTCGGCGATCTCGGCGCCAACTACCGCGTCATCCAAGAGATCTACGGCGTACTCGACAAGAAGCTGTCCAACTATAAAAGTTGATTGACTATAGATCGCTTGACATGACAGAAGCGAGGTACAGGCGCTAGCCTTGCCTCGCTTCTGCTGTGTCCCGTACAGGGCGCGGTCTGCGGGTTAGAGCAGCGCGCGAACCGCGGCGACGGCCGCATCGTAGTCCGGGTGTTCGGTCATTTCCTTGAGCACTTCGATATAAACGATCTTGTCGCTGGCGTCCAGCACGAAGATGGAGCGCATATCGAGCGCGAATTCCTTGATGAGCACGCCATAGGCTTTGCCGAAGCCGTTGTCCTTGTAGTCGGACAGCAGCACGACGTTGTCGATGCCGGCCGCACCGCACCAGCGGGCTTGGGCGAAGGGCAGGTCTGCGCTGACCGTCAGCACCTGTACTTGCTCGCCGAGCTTGGCCGCTTCCTCGTTGAACCTTCTCGTCTGGGCGTCGCACACGCCGGTATCGATCGAAGGCACGACGCTGATCAGCTTGATCTTGCCGGCATAATCTTTAAGCGATACCGTCTCGACGAGACTTTTGCTCAATTGAAAATCCGGCGCCTGGTCGCCGACTTGAAGCTCCGGCCCGATCAGCGTAATGGGATTGCCTTTGAATGTTGCCGCTTGATTCCGTTCTTGGCTCATGGAATGGAAGGCCTCCTTCAACGATTGGTGATGACGTAACCCATTATAAAGGTCGGATTTGCCATTGTCCAATGACGAGTCATGCCGTGTGGAGAGGAGATAAGGCCGATGATCTTTGTACGTTACGAGAGTCTGAAGCAGTATTTGCGGCTATATCCCGTCAATTCGGCGATTATCGCGGCGAATTTGGTCATGTTCGTGCTGGTGGCAATCGCCGGCGGCCCGTCGAACACCGACGCGCTGCTCAAGTACGGGATGGTGACGAACGATCCCGCGCATGACGAGCTGTGGCGCTTTGCGGCTGCGCTGTTTTTGCATGCGGGGCTTGCGCATCTGGCGATGAACATGTTCGCCATATTCGTGTTCGCGGCGCCGTTGGAGCGGTTGTTCGGGCATGTTCGCTATGCGTTTTTTTATTTGATTGCGGGCATGCTCGGCAATGCGTTCGCCGTAGCGTTCGCCCAGGGACTGTGGTATGCGGTGGGCGCTTCCACATCCATATACGCCATATACGGCGCTTACTTGTTTATCGCGATCTTTCGGCGACATGCGCTCGATCAGGGCTCCAGGACAACCATACTGAGCATACTCGCGATCGGTCTGGTCATGTCGTTTATTGTCCCGGGCATAGGATATTGGGCGCATGTCGGCGGGCTGCTGGCGGGTTTTGTGCTGTACGGATTGATGGGCAGCCGCTTTTTGCGCACCTAAGGCAGAGGAAGGGGCTCTTGTCGTGGAGCTTAGGCAATTGCAATACTTTATTCAGGTGGCTCGCCTGCAGCATGTGACGAAGGCTTCCGAGGAGCTGCATGTCGCGCAGTCGGCTGTGAGCCGGCAGATTCACAGGCTGGAGGAAGAGCTGGGCGTCCGCCTGTTCATGCAGCGGGGGCGCAACGTGCAGCTGACGCCGGTCGGACAGCTGTTCTTGAAGCGCGCGGAGTCGATCCTGAAGGACCTGGACCGTGCGGTGAACGAAGTCCACGAGTTTATGGACCCGGAGCTTGGAGAGATTCGGTTGGGCTTCCCGCACAGTCTGGGCACGCAGCTGATTCCGCAAGTGATTGCCTGCTTCCGCAAGCTGCACCCCGGTGTCAAATTCCGGTTCAAGCAGGGGATGTACCCGTCTCTTATACGCGATATTGTGGAAGGCGAGATCGATCTCGCATTTATATCGCCGTTCCCTGAGCGGCACGAGCAGGTAACGGGTGAGGTCGTGCTGACGGAGGAGCTGTATGCGATACTGCCGCCGAGCCATCCGCTCGCTTCGGCGGAGTCGATTCACCTGGCCGAGCTGCGGGACGATACGTTTGTTCTGTTCAGCAACGGCTATTCGCTTCGGCCGCTCGTCTGGGACGCCTGCCGGCTTGCCGGCTTCGTGCCGGCGATCGGATTCGAAGGCGAGGAGACCGACACCATCCGCGGCCTCGTAGCGGCGGGGATGGGCGTCAGCCTGCTGCCCGAGATGGCGCTGTACCAGACAGGCACGATGATGCCCGCCGTCGTGAAGATCAGAGAGCCCCATGTGACGCGAACGATCGGTCTGATCAGACGGGCCGGCGAGAAGCCGCAGGCGGTCGTGAAGCTGTTCCATACGTTTCTCGTCGACTATTTCCAGGATCGCTACAAGCCGATCTAAATGCGAGCGGTTCGCTTGAACAGGGCGTGGCGCGATGCTTCATGCTCATAGCTCGACCGGTTTAAATACATCGTGCAAGCCCATCGTCGCCGCCCCGAATGCCGAGCCGCGGTCTCCCCAGGAGGCGGCCGACACCGGGCAAGGCTTCGCAAGGGCTTTTTCGGCTTGGCCGATGCGTGCGATGAGCCTGTCGAACAAAGCTTTATCCTCCGTGAGCCAGCCGCCGATAATGAGTCTTTCCGGGTCGAGCAGCTGCAGCAGGCTGCCACAGTAGGCTGAGATGCTCCCGATTATATCCTCCATCTCGTCGCGGAGGCGCACGTCGGCGTCCGGCGCGATCGCCGCGAAGCGGCGCAGCGTGTCCCGAGGCGTCAGATTGCCGGGGAAATAATGCGGGTACTCGCGCTGCAGACGCGCGGACAGCTGCAGCGTGCTGAAGCGCGCAAAATCGCCGACTCTGCCCGCCCTTCCCGTACTGCCGCGATAAATACGGCCGTCGATCACAAGTCCGGCGCCGACGGTACTGCCGATGAGCAGGTAGACGATCGTTCGGCAGCCTTGTGCGGCGCCGCTGCTCCGCTCGGCGAAGCCGGCGGCGTCGAGATCGTTGATGAGACGGACGGGGGCTCCGACCATCGGCTCCAGCCATTCGGCCAGCGCCCAATTGTCTATCTGAAGCGGCATTGCGCTCACGATATGTGTGCCGTTCTCGTCGATTCTCCCCGGCACGGATATGCCGATCCGGCGGACGCGGTCCGCCGTAATCGCCGTGTCCGACAGGATGCTGTTGATGATAGGGGGCAGCCGATCCGCAATGGCCTGCTTGCCGAGCAGCGGCGGGATGTCGCGCGCGTGCGCAGTCTCGCCGCTCTGATCGAGCAATACGGCGTACGACTTGGCCAGATCGAGGCCGAGCACGTAGCCGCCGTCAGGCTTGACGTTCAGCATCGTCATGCGCCGACCCGCTCCCGAACCGGAGACCGTGCCCGTCTCGTATACGAATCGTTCCGCGCGGAGCTCGTCGACCAGGATCGAGACCGTGGACGGACTGAGTCGGGTCAACCGGGATAGCTCGACGCGCGAGAGCGGGCCGCGGCTAGCGATCAAGCTGAGGAGCAACGATTTGTTTACCTTTTTGATCGTTTGTTGATTACCTGTCGAGGCCATGCCGACTCTCCTTAACTTCGGGTGTGACGCGCAGCAGCAGCAGGAAGCCAGCCGCTCCGGCCAGTGTCAGCAGGGCGCCGGCCCGATACACCATTGGCGCGCCGTACTGGCCGAACAGCCAGCCGCCCGCTATGCCGGCGATAAAGCCGGATATGCCGCCCCAGCTTAGGCCGTACAAGGCTTGGCCGGTAGAGCGCCGTTCGGGAGGCGTCAGCCGGTTCGTCAGCTGCGTGCCGATATAGTAATACGCTCCGAATGTGATGCAGTGCATCAGCTGTATCCATACGATGGCCATCGCGTCATCGACCGATCCCATGAGCAGCCAGCGGGCGGCGTACAGCAGGCAGATGCCCGCGAGCAACCCAGTCATCGTGCGCGTGCTGCCGCTTAAATATCGGTCAAGCAGCATATAGACCGGCGCTTCGAGGATCGCTGTAGCGAAGATCGACCAGCCGACGATCTGGGGCGATCCTCCGAGCGCCTGAATATACAATCCGCTGAAGGTGGTATTGAAGGAATTCGGTACCGAGACCAGCACGCCGAGCGCGAGCAGGCAGATGAAGTGGCGGCCGAGCCACGCGCTGCTTCCCGGCACCGCGTTTGCTCCGGCGGGCAATGATCCACGGCGTGTCGCATCCGGACCTTCCGGCCGCTCGATGCGCGCTTCCTCTCTCGGGAGCAAAAAGGCGAACGCAAGGGCGACGGCCATCATCACATCGAATACGATCCATAAGTTTGCGATGCCGATGCGGCCGATGACGGGGCCGGAGGCGGCGGCGATGATCGCCCAGCCTAGCGACCCCCACAAGCGAAAGGCGCCGAACTTGCGGCCGGTTCCTTCGATGAAGCTCAGCACAAGGCTGTTGCTCTGCGTGAACAATGGGCTCTGGAACAGAAAAAACAGCAGCATGGCCGCATAAATAACAGTCTCTTGCCGCGACAGGAATACCGCCTGCATGATCAGAAACGCGCTTGTGAGCGCCAAAATCAAAATGCGCCGGTTGCCGTATTTGCGATCCGCCCAATAGCCCCAGAATGGATTGGCGAATATGGCGACGACCGGCCCGCCTGCAAGCAGCGTGCCGATCGAGGCCGTCGACCAGCCGAGATCCTTCAGATAGAGAGCGAAGTAGGTGCTGTACACTGCGATCGATCCGTACAGCGTAAAGTTAAAAGCTTTGATCAGTCTGATCCAGGATGATGTTAATACGCCAGCGTTCATATCGTTGCCCGCTCCTCTTAGATCGGCAGAGAACGGGAAGGGGACAACGCCCGTACCTCGTCCGCCGTTACTTCCCGGCCCAATGCGTGTGACAGATACAGGCCTTCGCTGATCAGCATCGTATTCAATGCGAGCGCTGCGGTCGGGAGGAGCGGGACCTCGCCCCGCAGCGCGGCGATCCAATGGTGCTGAGACGAGTCGTACGCGTCCGGGCAGGGGCTGAGCCGCTTGCGCCGCAGCTCTGCCAGGTCCAGGTCTACGCGTCCGTCGAAGTCGAGATCGGCGATCGTCGAATGATAAGTGAAAGGGCTGGCTTCTCCCGCACCTGTAGAGCCCGGAAAACGGATGCCGCCTTCGTTGCCGACGATCGAGCTGCCTTCGAAGCCGCCGAGATGAATCGACCACGATTCGGCGATATCGAGTGTCATGCCGCCCTCGAACTTGACGAAGCCGGCGGCGAATTCCTCCACGTCGAATCCGCTGGCCGCGCGTCTGGCTTCGTCCATCGCCATCTCCTGGTAGAGCTGTCCCGAGATTCGCAGCGGCTGCGGATTGCCCATCAAATATAGCATGCGCGAGATATGATAGACGCCCATGTCGAGCAGCGCGCCGCCCCCGGCGATCTCTTTGCGGGTGAATGCCGGTGTGCCGTATCCGTCGACGAACGGACGGTTGCGCCTGCGGAACCCGGTGGAGCGCGCATGGTACAGCTTGCCGAGCTTGCCGCCTTCGATGAGCTGCTTGGCGGCCTTGGTCTCCTTGCTGTACAGCTGCGCAAGCTGAATATGCAGCATGCGCCCGCTGGCCTCGGCCGCATGCGTCATCTTGGCACCGTCGGTGTAGCTCCCCGCGATCGGCTTTTCGCAGTATACATGCTTGCCCGCCTGGAGCGCCGCCACGGTAACCGGCTCATGGTAATTGTTGTGCAGACATACGTCTACCGCTTCGATGTCCGAATCGGCGAGCAGGTCGCGGTAATCCGTGCACACCCGAGGGATGGCATATTGCTTCGCAGCGCTGTCGGCGGCTTCCGGGCTAATGTCGCACACTGCCTCGATCCGTACGCCGGCTATCGTCGCATAGCGCTCGAGATGCTGCATGCCGATCTGCCCGGCGCCGATCAGTCCGATCTTGATCTCGCGTTGATCGCTCATGCGTCTGCACGCTCCTCGTCCGTCGGCTGCGCTTCGTGCAAATGCTGCTTGACGCCGGCCAACAGCAGCTCGATCTCCGTATAGGCGCTCTCGGCCGGTGCATTGTGCTCGATGGCCCAATAGCCTTCATAGCCCGCCTCGCGCAGCATGCGGATGCGCGCAGGCGCATCGCTCGTTCCGACCGTCTTGCGGTCGAAGTGTGTGTGGAATGCCCAGGGCGCCACCAGGGCGTCGCCCTGCTCGGCCTGCTCGTTCCATCGACCGAGGTGAAGCAGCACGCCGAAGGCCGGATCGTCCACCGCCTGCGCGAGTCGGACCATCTCGGCAGGCACCAGCGAAGGTCCCATATGATTCTCGGGCCCGACGCGCATACCGTGCGCTTCCGCGAAGCGGCAGTATTCGCGGTATGTGCCGACGATGAAGTCGAACGCCTCGTCGGAAAAGGCGGACTCGCCTTGGCAGCCCGTGTCGATCCGCACGGTAGAGGCGCCAAGCAGAACGGCAGCCTTCAGATGCGCCAGCGCATTTTCATGCAGCCGTCCCCGGACCTCCGGATCGGGATCCCACACATGCGCCGTATCGACCGCGATGTTGACCAGGTGCAGCTCGCGCTCGTCGAGCGCCTCCTTGACCTTGCGCAGCGCAGATTCGCCGTACAGCTGGAGGAAGGGCAGCGTGCGCTCCGCGATTTGCGCATTCCACAGATCGACCGCATTCAGATGGTATCTGTACCGGACCGTCTCCAAATAACCGAACACATCCATTTTGCCTTCCAGGAACAAATTGTTGAACGAGTACCCGCCGATCGATATGCTCATGACGCACCTCGCATTAATTATTTCGATGAAAAAAATAATTGCAATTCGACTATAAAAGAAATGGCAGAAACCGTCAATGCGCAAACAAAAAGGACCGGAAAATTCCGGTCCTTGGAGGCGGCTCAAGTTATGCGCATGAAAATCAATCGCGGCTGTTCGTAAAGATGAGCACGAAACGAATCAGCTCGAGGAGCGACATGAGCGCGGCAGCGACATAGGTGAGTGCGGCTGCGTTCAGCACCTTGGCGACCCCGCGTTCTTCGTCGCGTCCGATGAACCCTTCGGCGACCATAACCTCGCGCGCTCTGTTGCTGGCGTTGAACTCGACCGGCAGCGTCACCAATTGGAAGGCGACGGCCGCGGAGAAAAAGATGACGCCGAGCCCGATCAGGTTCGTGGCGGCGAAGATGATGCCCGCGATGAACAGAAAAGGCGCAAGGCCCGAAGCAAAACGCACGACCGGGAGCATCCGGTGGCGAAGGACGAGTGCCGGGTAGTGCTGTTGATGCTGGATTGCATGGCCGACCTCGTGGCAGGCAACAGAAATGGCGGCGATGGAGCTCTCGTAATATACGGGCTCTGAAAGACGTACGACTCGCTGAACGGGATCGTAGTGGTCGGTAAGCGCGCCCTTGATCGGCTCGATCGGCACATCGTGCAAGCCGTTGCGGTCAAGCATAGCCCGTGCCGCGTCGTAACCCGTCAGCCCTGTCGATGCGCGAACCTGCGACCATTTATTGAACGTTCCTTTGACTCTGAATTGCGCCCACAGAGATAAGATGAAGGCAGGAATGATCAAGACGTACATCCAGTTGGCATTCATATGCGTTCTACCTCCATAAGTTATTCGTCATGAATAATCATGCAGGCTACATAAAGTTCCCCTTGTTCAGCAGCAGCAGCAGCGCCTCGATGACAGCGGCGGTCTGCGGCGTGATCGTCTTGAAGAGACGTTTGGCTTGGCCCGGCTTGAGCTGTTCGAGCACCGGCTCGAGCTCCTTGACCTCCCGCTCCAGCTGAGAGAGGTGGGTGGACAGGTCGGCGATTTTGCGGTTGACCTGCTCGCTGGGCGATACGCGGCTCAGCGCCGCGAACGTTTCCTTGATCTCTTCGAGGGAATACTTCTGAGCCTTCAATTGTTCAATACGTTTTATTCGCTCAAGCGTTTCATCATTATATAGACGATAATTGCCGTCGGAACGCTTGGCAGCCGAGAGCAGGCCAAGACCTGTATAATAGTCGATCGTGCGCGGGCTGACGCCGGACAGGCGGGACAGTTCACCGATCCGGTACAGATTGCGAGGCGGTTCAGCGGCCCCGTGTCTCATGGGCGTATCCCCCTTCTTATATATGATGTCCTTATCATAACCAATCTCAAACCGTACAGTCAAACGTTATGCTTGTGTCAGATTGGCGAGCCTGTGACGATTTTGTGGAGAGCAACTTCCCGACTGAATTGTTAAGTAGAAATGCTGACATCGAACGGACTGATCCATTTTTTATGAAGGCCTGACAAATGAAGTTGTGTAAGCTTACAAAGGTGTGGCTGCGAGTTTTTTGTGCGAATACAGACCTATTTCTGAATATTGAACGGTAAAATAGATTTATATGTAAGGTATTTTGATGAAATTCCGAACTTTTATTTAAAAATATGATTGTCAAATCGGAAAATGCTCACTATAATGACATTAAGTCTTTCTTAAAATGTTATGAAATATTACATGTCGGGAGTGGTCTTTGTGGTAAAGAAAAGTTTGATCGGGCTTGGCGCACTTCTGCTCTTGTTCCCAACGATGGCATTCGCAGCTGAGGAGGGGCCGTCGGCTTCGACGCTGGATATGGGCCTCAACGCACTCTGGATTATGGTGGCGGCTATTCTGGTGTTGCTCATGCAAGGCGGATTCATTCTCCTCGAGACGGGCTCGACCCGCATGAAAAATGCCGGACATGTCGCTGGCAAAACGATCTTCACCGTAGGACTTGCGTCTCTGATATACTGGGCGATAGGTTACGGCATCGCATTCGGCGCCGACGCGGGAGAGAGCCTGAACAAATTTATGGGCATCGGCAACTTTTTC
Source organism: Cohnella sp. 56 (assembly GCF_037963805.1). Lineage (NCBI taxonomy): Bacteria > Bacillati > Bacillota > Bacilli > Caryophanales > Paenibacillaceae > Cohnella > Cohnella sp. 56. The sequence continues at coordinate 203,143 of NZ_JAZDQE010000005.1, forward strand.
TTCGATCCGTCGATTCTTGCGGGTGAAGGCGACTCTTATCCTTCCACGATCTTCTTCGTATTCCAGCTGGCGTTCGCCGCTGTATCGCTGTCGATCGCATGGGGCGGCTTCGCGGAGCGCGCCAAGCTGTCCGTCTATCTGGTCTTCACGGTTGTATTCACCGCAGTCATCTACCCGATCATCGCCCACTGGATCTGGGGCGGCGGCTGGCTGGCGGCGGACGGCGCCCAGGACTATGCCGGCTCCACGGTCGTGCATCTGACCGGCGCGATGGCTGCGCTGGCGGCGACGATCCTGCTCAAGCCGCGGATCGGCAAGTTCAACAAGGACGGCACGGCCAACGAGATTCTCGGCCACAACCAAGTGTTCACTTCGTTGTCCGTATTGCTGCTGTGGGTAGGCTGGTTCGGCTTTAACGCGGGCAGCGCGGTATCTGTCGGCGAGGGATTCTTCGGTTATGTCGCCTTCACGACGCAGCTTGGCGCGGCAGGCGGCGCAGTATCGGCACTGCTCATCTCCTGGCTGGTCAAAGGCAAAGCCGACATTCCGACGATGCTGAACGGTGCGCTTGCAGGTCTGGTCGCCATCACCGCATCCTGCGCATTCGTCGATCCTTGGGCGGCTGTCGTCATCGGTTTGGTCGCAGGCGTACTCGTGTTCCTGAGCGCACAATTTTTCGAGAAAATCCGCGTAGACGATCCGATCTCCGCGATGTCCGTACACGGCGCCGCCGGCGTCTGGGGCACGCTGGCCAACGGCCTGTTCGCAACGCAAAAGCTCGTCGACCAAGTAGGCGTCGGCAAGGCCGGTCTGTTCTACGGCGGCGGGGGAGAGCAGCTGTGGGTGCAATTCCTGTCCGTCGTCGTATGCGGCGCCTTCGCATTCGCGGCATCGTTCGTCGTACTGTGGATCATCAAGCAAGTAAGCGGCCTGCGCGTCACCGAGGAGCAAGAGATTATCGGTCTCGATCTGAGCGAACACGGCTCGTACGGTTATCCCGAAGCGCTCAAGCGCGCCGGTGCAACGACGACGTCGTCTTCGACTTCGGTATAACGCGCAGGAAGCATTCGGAAATGGTGAAATAACGGCGTCCCGACAGGAGGTAGAACCGCATTGTCGCAGATCGATATGGCACGGCGGTTGCTTGAGATTGGTGGCGCCGGCAGTCTGGAACAGCTGCGCAGCATCCGGGAGCACGAGCAGGAGCGCCTCCGCGCGTTCCTGCAGGACGGATCCTGGACGGTACAGGTTGCCGATGCGCTGAACGAGATGCACGATGCATTGATCCGGCGGACAGTGGCGCTTGCGGAGCAGGATACGGCACGGACGGGGCTTGGAGCCCCGCCCGTGCCGTATGCCTATTTTGTGTTCGGCAGCGGCGGGCGCGGCGAGCAGACGCTGGCGAGCGACCAGGACAGCGGGCTCGTATACGGCGATTGCGCGGACCCGGCGGATGCGGACCGCGCCGCCCAGTATTTCGAGGCATTCGGCAAACGGATCGTCGCCGCTCTCTCCGAGATCGGCTATCCGCCCTGCGAAGGCGACGTTATCGTATCCAACCCGGAATGGCGCATGCCGATCTCCGCCTGGGAGGACAAGGTCGACCGCTGGTTCGCCGATCCGAGCTGGGAGCATGTCCGGTATCTGCTCATTCTGGCGGATGCCAGATTGCTCGCAGGCGACCCCGGCTTGGCGCGCAGATGGAAGGGCCGATATATCGGCGACATGCTGTCGCACACCGATATAGCAAAGCGCATGCTCGAAAATACGCTTCGGCACAAGGTGCTGATCGGCGTATTCGGCCAGCTGTTCGTCGAATCATACGGAGAGAACGCGGGCAGCTTGGACATCAAGTACGGCGCGTACATTCCGATGGTCAACATTTTCCGCCTGCTCGCCGTACGCGCCGACCGGTCGGAGACGAGCACGCTGGACCGCATTCGCGCACTGCGCGAGATCGGCGCCGTCAGCGAGGAGATCGCCGCGGAGGCGGTGTGGGCGTTCGAGCTTTTTTTGCGGCTCCGATTGCTGGCTTCCGACCGCGACGACAGCGGGCGATGGTCCGAGTCCGGCAAGCTTGAAGCATCGGTATTGGCCAAGGAAGACAAGGCTCCGCTCAAGAAGGCGCTGCGGATCGGCAGACGGCTTCAGCGTCAACTGGAGAAAGAGATGCAGCGGCGCTTCGGCGGGAGGTGAACGGCATGAAGGAGCCCAAGAGTCCGATGGGGCGGATGTGGCATTTGTACAAGACAGGAGGCATCACGCCGGCGATCGCATCGATGCTCGGCTCGACCAATGCGCAGCAGATGGCGTTCATCCGCCAAGTGTCGCGCGATCAGCGGAAGGAGTCGCCGCTCGATACGCCGCTGGCGGAGATGGAAGCCGTCGTATTCGACCTCGAGACGACGGGCTTCAATCCCTACGGCGGCGATGAGATCGTCTCGATCGGAGGCGTATTGATCAAGGGGGGAGAGCTGGAATCGGCCGAGCCCTTCTATCGCCTGATCAACCCGCGCAGGAAAATCCCGCCGCATATCGCGGAGCTGACAGGCATTACCGATGTCATGGTGCAGAACGCTCCCGATATTATACAAGGGCTTCACGACTTTTTGGATTTTATCGGCAAGCGGGTACTGATCGCGCATGGGAGCGGTCATGACAAGCAATTCCTGAACGCCGCGCTCTGGAAGACGTCCAAGGTCAACCTGTCCCATCGCGTGCTGGATACGATGATGGTCGCCAAGTGGCTGGAGCCGAAGCGCAAAGGCTACGGCCTCGACGAGCTGCTGGAATCGTACGGCATCGAGGTGACGTACCGCCATCACGCGCTGCACGATTCAGTCATGACAGCCAAGCTGTGGTTCGCTTTTCTGGAGCAGATCCAGGCCCGGCAGGTGAATACGCTCGGCGATCTGTACGCCTATCTCAGCAGACATTGATGCTAGCGTACGGCTATGCGCATGTCCATCAGTTCGCCGTCCGCATCCAGCCGATAGGCGCGAATGTCCGCGGGCGAAGCTGCAAGACCGACGATCCAATACGAGCCGCAGCCGTCCCAGCCCTGCAGGTCCGACCGGCTGGGGATGGGCGGATGCGCGGGATGCGAGTGGAACAAGCCGACGATGCAGCGTCGGCTTGTTCGCGCTGCATAAGCGGCGGCGATCCATGCGCCGGGCTCGAATGCGAATGTGCGGTCGGGCTCCGCCGCTGCGTTAGGGACGATTGCCAGCTCGCGGACCTCGATATAATCCGTATGGCGCTCGCCGATCAACACGCCGCAGGCTTCCTCGGGAAGCGCGGATTGGCAGCTGTCGATCAGCTGTCGCAGCAGCGCGGCGGAGATGCGGGCTTCGCGGGGGACGAGCATGGGAATCAGCCTTTCTATAGAGATGAGTATCGTGGCGATACGGATCGGTTATGGATCAGTATGTCCGATCCCGGGCGGGATGGCAAGATGCCAGCGAATCCGGTAAGATGGAGGGAGCGATCAAGCCAAAGCGAGGAGAAAGCATGAAACGAAACGTCATTATTGTCATCCTGTTCGCAGCCGTGCTTGCCGTCGTACTCGTCCGGAATTTGTCCGGCGGAGACAAGGGAGCCGGGAAAAACGAGGCGCTGCCCAGCTCGGGGGCCGTGGCGGCCGCAGTCGCGCCTGTCGTAGGATCGTACGCGCCGGGCTTCGAGCTCGCTTCGCTGGACGGAGCGACATCGTATTCGCTGGACCCGAAGACGCCCAAAGGCCAGGTGCTGATCGTTAATTTCTGGGCGTCGTGGTGCGGACCCTGCGATATCGAGGCGCCGGATCTCGTCCGCTTGTATGAGGAATATAAAGGCAAGGTCGAGCTTTACGGGGTCAACGTCACCAAGTACGACACGGTGAGGGGCGCCAAGGACTTTGTGAAGGAGAAGGGGCTTCCGTTCCCGATCCTGATGGACAAGGACGGCAAGACCGGCGACGATTACAAAGTATTTTCCTACCCGATCAGCTTCATCGTCGACCGCCAAGGCATCGTCCGCGAACGAATCGAAGGCGGCAAAAGCCTCAAGGAGTGGAGGCGCATGCTCGATCGGGCGCTCCAGGACGAATCGGGCGGAGCCTAATCCCACTTCGGCCGCTCCGCCTGCTTCGGATCGACTTCCGTTGGTCAAGCGCTCGCTGTCTGGCTGATTGCCGACAAACCGCGCGCACAATCCGCGCGGAAATAGCTGCAATTATAACAGTTCATTTGTTTATCGATACGATGGCGCGCAAAAACGCCCTGACGGCCGCTGGCCGTGCAGGGCGTTAATTATAGCATCGCCCAATCAGTGATTAATGAGCCCGAGTGCCTCGCGCGGCGCAGACGGCGCGAAGTCGCTCTGCGACATGCCGAGCAGCGCGTAGCGGATGCTGTCGATGAGCGCTTCCCAGCTCGCCTCGATGACATTGGAGGAGACGCCGACCGTGCTCCAGCTGTCCTTGAAGTTCGTCGACTCGATGAGCACCCGCACCTTGGCCGCCGTCGTCTCCTTTTCGTCTAGCACCCGTACCTTATAATCCGACAGATGGATATCCTCGATGCCCGGATAATATTGCGCCAGCGCCTTGCGCAGCGCGTTGTCCAAGGCATTGACCGGACCGTTGCCCTCGGCTGCCGTAAACACCTGCTGGCCGTTTACGTTCAGCTTGACGATGGCCTCGGTTTGCGTGCCGTTCCTGGACTTCTCGACGAGAATCTTGAACGACTCTACCGAGAATACCTCGACGATATCGCTGTACGCTTCGCGCAGCAGCAGCTCCAGCGAGGCGTCCGCGCCTTCGAACTGATAGCCCTCGTGCTCAAGCTGCTTGATGCGGTCGATCACGCCTCTTGCCTTCGCGCTGTCCGCGGTGACGTCGAGTCCCATCTCCTGGGCCTTGGACAGGATGTTGCTCTGGCCCGCCAGCTCGGAGACGAGCACGCGCTGCTTGTTGCCGACGAGCTCGGGAGAGATATGCTCGTACGTCTTGGAGTCCTTCATGATGGCGGAGACGTGAATGCCGCCCTTGTGGGCGAAGGCGGCCGTGCCGACATACGGCTGGCCGAACGGCAGCACGACGTTGGCGATCTCGCTCACATAGCGGGCGACGCTCGTCAGCGAGCGAAGCTGCTCGTCGGATACGGCTTGATAGCCGAGCTTGAGCTGAAGCGTCGGCAGGATCGAGCACAGGTTGGCATTGCCGCACCGCTCGCCGTAGCCGTTGATCGTGCCCTGAATCTGGCGGGCTCCGGCGGAGACGGCGGCCAGCGTATTGGCGACGGCGAGCTCGCAGTCGTTGTGCGTATGGATGCCGATCGGCGCCTGAATCTCCGCCGTGACGCGCTTCACGATATCCGCAACCTCATTGGGCAGCGTGCCGCCATTCGTGTCGCACAGCACGATCCAGTCCGCGCCGGCTTCGCGCGCGCGGGCGAGCGCTGCGAGCGCATAGTCCGGATTGGCCTTGTAGCCGTCGAAGAAGTGCTCGGAGTCGAAGATCGCCTCCAGCCCGTGGCGCTTCAGAAAGGCGATCGACTCGCCGATCATCGCGAGGTTCTCGTCGAGCGTCGTCTGCAGCGCCGTATGCACATGAAAGTCCCAAGTCTTGCCGACGAGCGTGGCGGCCTTCGCGCCGGACTCGATCAGGTTGCGCAGGTTGACGTCCTGCTCGCAGCTGCTGTTCTTGCGCCGCGTGCTGCCGAACGCCGTCAGCTTGGATTGAAGCTTGAGATCGCGCGCGCGTTTGAAAAACTCGATATCCTTGCTGTTGCTGCCCGGATTGCCGCCTTCAATATAATGAACGCCCAGCGCGTCCAGCTTGAGCGCGATCTTGAGCTTGTCCTCGGCCGTCAGGCTGATGCCTTCGCCCTGCGTGCCGTCGCGTAGCGTAGTGTCGAAGATGCTGATGGTCTGGGTCATGGATGACGGGTACCTCCCAAAAGACGTAAAGACGAACGCCGAATTTTCTAACCATTATAGCATGCGGCGACGTAATTTGTAGAGGGAGGAATACCTGCGGCGCGCCGCGGATGACCGATTCGGCAAACATGACTATAATGGAAGAAGCAGACGAACGGTGCGAGGTGAGAGCGTAATGGAAGGCGAACGTGCGGGCAAGCGCGGCAGAATCATCCTGCATATGGATATGAACGCCTTCTACTGCTCCGTGCATGCGGCAGAACGGCCGGACCTGTACAAGGGCAAGCCGACGGCCGTGGCCGGCAGCGTGGAGCTGCGCAAAGGCATCGTCGTCACCAGCTCCTACGAGGCAAGGGCGCGCGGCGTGAAGACGGGCATGACCGTCCGTCAGGCCGAGCGGGTATGCCCCGAGCTGATCCTGATCTCGCCGGACTTCGACCTGTACCGGCATTACTCGCGCGGCTTCAGGCGCATCGCCAGCTCCTATACCCCGATGATCGAGTCCGTATCGATCGACGAGTGCTACCTGGATATTACGGGCAGCTCCCAGTTCGGCACGGCGATCGAGATCGCGGAGAGCATCCGCCGCCGCGTCAAGGCGGAGCTGGGCTTGCCCTGTTCGATCGGCATCGGTCCGAACAAGCTGCTCGCCAAGATGGGCTCCGACATGCGCAAGCCGGATGCGGTCACCGTCGTCCGCCGCCGGGACGTGCCGAAGCTGCTGTGGGATAAGCCCTGCCAAACGTTGTATGGAATCGGCGGGAAAACGGCGGATAAGCTATTAAGGATGAACATCCGGACGATCGGCGAGCTGGCGGCTGCGGACGAGAAGCTGCTGACGGATAAGTTCGGCGTGTACGGCGCGTGGATGAAGCGGGCCGCGCACGGGCTCGATGACGCTCCCGTCGAGCCCGTGCGCGAAGCGGCCAAGTCGGTCGGCCATACGACGACGCTGCCAGCCGATCTGACGAAGCGCGAGGAGTACCGGCGGGTGCTGCTCAATCTGGCCGATCAGACGGCGCGAAGGCTGAGGCGCGAGGGCATGCTGTGCCGCGCGGTGCAGATCACAATCCGCGATCCGGATATGAAGACCATCACCCGCTCGCATACGCTCGAGGTGCCGACGGACAACGCGGACGAAGTGTATAAGACCGCCTGCAAGCTGATGGACGCGCATTGGCGCGAAGGGCAGCCCGTCCGCCTGCTCGGCGTGACGCTCCAGAGCCTGTCTCCCAAGACGGAGACACCCGTCCAGCTCGATCTGTTCGCCTATGAGGAGGCGCCGCGCAAGGAGCAGCTCACGACCGTTCTCGACAAGCTCCGGGACAAATTCGGAGAGAGCGCGGTGCTCACGGCCGGGATGCTGACGGACGATCCTTCGTCCCTGATCCGCAACAAAAAAATTCGCGGAACGTCGCTCCAGACTGATTTTTTGCGGGAAGAAGATACCGGCCGATAACCCGCTTATAAGAGGAAGTTATAAGCCGGCGCGCCTTATTTTATTTGAAAACCGCGTACTTTTGTATTATATTTGGTTGTAACCATGCTGGATTTCCGCCCAGAGCGGACGGGATTGACTTTTAGGAGGGTTTTCATTCGATGGCTAAATACACCTATGTAGATAAAGACACTTGCATCGCCTGCGGCGCTTGCGGCGCGACGGCTCCCGATATTTACGATTACGACGACGAAGGTCTGGCCGAGGTCATCTACAAGGGCGACGGCAACCATGGCAATACCGAGATTCCCGAGTCTCTGTACGACGACCTCCAGGACGCCTCGGACGGCTGCCCGACCGATTCGATTCAGATCGCAGACGAACCTTTCAATATGTAAGCCATGCTCGTGTTTGCAGCCTTCCCGGGACAACCGCCCAGGAAGGTTTTTTTGCGCGTTTTTTTGACAAATTTTGAACATTCGGGCGCCGGATTCAAGTATACTAGCTATAGTTGCCATGCAGAGAAAAGGTAGGGGCTCATCCGGTGAGAGAGAAAATCAAGAGACTGGCGATCGTCATGAACGCTTTGCTGCTTGTCGCATTGTACTTTGCGCACAACGAGCGATGGCTCAGCAGACTGGACAACATGCTGTACGATTACAACATGAAGCAGGCGGCGGGGTCTCCGCCCAAGGATATCGTCGTCGTCGCGATCGACAACGACTCGCTTGCGGAGCTGGGGAGATTCCCATGGGACCGCGCCGTCTACGTGCCGTTTCTCGATATGCTCAACCAGCCGGGCAACGAGCCGAAGGCGATCGGCTTCGACGTCACGTTCAACGAGGAGACCGACTCTGACAGCGACCAGGCGTTCGCGGACGCGCTGGCCTCGTACGATAATGTCATTTTGCCGGTCATCGGCGTGACGGAGGGGGATGTGTTCGGCGATACGGTCGCGAAGCCCGACGAGCTGCTCACGGCCTACCGCATCGACGGCCCGCTGCCCATGTTCGCCGAGCACGCCAAGCTGGCCAACATCAACCGGGTGGCGAGTCCGGACGGCGTCATCCGCCAGACCTGGCTGAAGATCCGGGACGACCAAGGGACGGTCTATCCCTCGCTGGCTTACCAGGCTGCGGCGATGGCGGGCGCCGACCTGTCCGGGTACGACCGGATGACGGATCCGGGCAAGATTTTCGAGAACAACAACGCTGTCGCCAAAAATACGATCACGATCGATTACCAGCTGCGGACGGAGGATGTGACGACCGTGTCGTTCAGCCGGGTGCTGAACGGGGAGATCGATCCTACCGTGTTCAAGGACGCGGTCGTCCTGATCGGCTTCACGGCGGTCGGATTGTCCGACGACTCCGCGCAGGACAGCGGCACGACGCCGATCGAAAAGAAAACCCAGCTCGTGTACGTCCATGCGAACATCGTCAATCAGCTGCTCGGCGGCACCTCGGTCGGCTATGCGCCCGCCTGGACGATATGGATAGGCGGACTGCTGCTGTTTTTGCTGTTCATCGTGCTGCCGTGGCGTCTCAAGAACATTTATACGATTCTGTTGTTCCTGGCTGCAGGCGCAGGCCTCGTATACGGTCAGATGCTCGTCTACGGCGCCTACAAGATCCAGATCGGCGTAGCGGACGCGATGCTGGCGGTCACGCTCGCCTATCTGACCAATGTATCGCTCAAATCCTACCTCGAGAACGCGCAGAAGCACTTCGTCACCAGACAATTCGGACGCTACATATCGCCGGACCTCGTCAAGCAGATCGTCTCCCAGGATATCGACATCAAGCTCGGCGGCGATTCCAAGACGATCACCGTCCTGTTCCTGGACATCCGGGGCTTCACGCCGCTGTCGGAGAAGCTGTCCCCGCCCGAGCTGGTCGACACGCTCAACACGATGTTCAATATGATTACGGAGACGACGCTGGCCAATCGCGGCACGATCGACAAGTTCATCGGCGACGCGGCGATGATCCTGTTCAACGCCCCGCTCGACGTCGAGGAGCATGAGCGGCTCGCCGTGAAGACCGCCTACGAGATTCAGCAGGGCATGGCCGCGATCCGGCGCACGATCAAGGAGAAGTACGGCTGCGAGGTCAACGTCGGCATCGGCATCCATACGGGCACCGTCGTCGTCGGCAATATCGGCTCCTACCTGCGCGTCGACTACACGGCGATCGGGGACAACGTGAACATCGCGGCCCGGATCGAATCCCAGACGAAGCCGGGGCAGATTATGGTATCCGACGCCGTGTACGAGAAGACGGCGCCTTTTTTCCGGTACGACGAAGGGGAAGACCGCATGTTCAAGGGCAAATCGCTGCCGATTCGCGTGTACGAGCTGCTTGGCTTGGCGGAGGAGGCTGGCTCCGGCCGGACGCCCGCGGCGCCAGACGGCCAAAATGCGATTTAGAGACTTTTGTCGGATTTTCTGGTTCGCATGCTCCTATACAATAGAACTAACAGATCGGCGCACAACGTTTCAAATACATAATTTTAACTATTATCATGCATCCGAGGAGAATGAATATGAGAGCATGGACAGGCAAAAAAGCGGTCGCGGCACTGGCGATGACGCTGGGCGTCAGTCTGCCGGGCGCCGCGTTCGCGGCGGACGCCGGGTGGCTCAGGTCGGGCGATCTGTACGAGGTAAGGACATGGGCGGGACAGGCCGAATGGGGCAGCAAGGACGGTCCGGCGGCAAACGCGACGATGTTCCAGCCGCATGCGATCGCCGTGCGTCCGGACGGCGGCCTCTCCGTCTCCGACAGCGGCAACCATCTGATCCGCACGCTGTCCGCCGGCACGCTGACGACGTCCGCAGGCCACTTTGCAGGCGCGGACGAGAGCGGGCTGCCGACCGGCTCCTACCATGACGATCAGGCCGATCGCGCCTTGTTCGACCGTCCGCTCGGCATCGCCTATGATGCCGCAGGCAACGCCTATGTCGCCGATGCCGGCAACAATGCGATCCGCAAGATCGGCGCGGACGGCAAGGTGACGACGCTGGCCGGCAGCGGCCTCGCGGGCAGCGCCGACGGCAAGGGGGCGGCGGCTTCGTTCTACGCGCCGTCCGACGTCGCCGTCGACGCGGCGGGCAACGTCTATGTAGCCGATACGCTGAACCACACGATCCGCAAGATCGCCGCCGACGGCACGGTCTCGACGCTCACGGCTCCGTCGACGCGCGTCGGCCAGTACCTGCCAGGCGCTGCCGACAGCTTCGGCGACTATGCGGACGGCCCGCTGGCCGCGGCGAAGTTCAACGAGCCGAGCGGGCTCGTCCTGGACGCCAAGGGCAATCTGTACGTGAGCGACCGGGGCAACCAGCGGATCCGCTATATCGACTTCGCGGCGGGTACGGTGAGCACGGCTGCAGGCACGGCGCCAGCCGTCCCGGGCGACAGCCCGTATGCCGAGGGCGACTATCTGGACGGCGCGGCCGCCCAGGCGCGCTTCAACGCGCCGGAAGGCCTCGCGCTCGCGGCCGACGGCACGCTCGTCATCGCGGACAGCCTCAACCATGTCGTCCGGCTCCTGCGGGACGGACAGGTGACGACGCTCGCGGGCGAGGCCGACGAGCCCGGCGCTGCGGACGGCGTGACCTACGCCGCGCAGTTCGACCGCCCGACCGATGTCGCGATCCTGCCTGACGGCAGTCTCGCGATCGCCGACGAATCGGGCAACAAGATCCGGCTGCTCGCGAAGTATGCCGGCGCTGCCGGACTCCGCAAGGACGGCATGATCAAGACGCTGCTGAACGGCGCGCTGCTCAAGACAGACAAGCCGGCATTCGTCTCCGGGGGCGCGACCTATCTGCCGCTGCGCGCCGTCGGGCAGGCGACCGGCTTCACGGTGACCTACGATGCCAAGACGAAGTCGGGCCAGCTGGTCAGGGGCGATGCCGTATACACGGTCAAGTCCGGACAGAAAAACGTCGCCAAGCGCGCCGCCGGCCAGACGTCGGACCTGCTGCTGAACGCGGCTCCCGTACTCAAGGACGGCAGCTTCTACGTCCCCGTCCGCTTCTTCGCGACGGAAGGCGATCTCGACATTCAGTGGGATGGCGCGGTCCAGACCGTCATCATCCGCAGCAAAACGTTCTGATCGACCGGCCTCCGGGGCCGCCGCCAGCGCTCGACCGCTGGCGGCGGTCCCTTTTGACACTCGCGCCGAACGACGCAGGAGACAACGGAGGGGACGGACATGCCGACAGACGACCGGCTGGAGGAACAGATCAACCAGTTTTACGAGAACGGGCCGGATGTGCAGGATGCCCTGCCCATGAAGGATTACCTGCTGAAGCACGAGAACAACCAGATGGCCTGGTACTTGCTCGGCAAGCAATATCTGGCCCGCGGGCAGGAGGCGAAGGCGAATTATTGCTTCGCGCAGGCGGGACCGGTGTACGAGGCGTTCGAATCCAAAAAAAGCCCACAGCTGAGCGAAGCTGCTGCGCCGGGAGCGAGCGCAGGGAGGGCGGGCAGACGCGGGCGCCGGATGGGGCTGGCGGCGGTCGCCGCCGCGGCCGTAGTGCTGGTGCTTGGTTTGTTCGCCTACGGCGAGCGGGCGGCAGCGCCGCACGAGCAGGCAGCCGCCGCAGCCGATGCCACAGACGCCGCTGCGGCCCGGACGGGAGAGCCGGCATCTCGGCCTGATCCCGACGACGGCAAAAAAGAAGGTCAAGGCGCGGCGCCCGGCGGCGGGGAGCAAAAGGCGGGCGGCGGCGACGTGAAGTCGATGGGACTGATGGCGGCGGTCGCCGCGAACGATGCTGCCGGACAGGCGACGCTGGGCCGGCTGCTCACGGCTCCGGGACAGACGGCGCCGTCGATGCTGCTCGCGGCGCCCAGGCTGGGCAAGTGGACCGACTGGACGAAGGCGGGCAAGCCGATCGCGCAGCTGTCGGCGGCCGGCGGCCAGCCGGCCGCGAGCGTCGATTGGTACGATGCCGGCTGGTGCCCGTGCGGCGCCGCCAAGGACGCGAAGCAAGCCGCCTCGCGCATCGCCGCCTGGAAGCCGCTGCAGGAGGGCAAGCTCGTCGTCAGCTCCGCGCTGGCCGCCTACAGGCGAATCAACGGCAAATGGCCGTCATCGCCCAAGGCGCTGGCGGCGGCTTATCCGCATAATGTGATGTCGGGCTGGAACGCGCAATCGACGGCATGGTTCGACGAATTGACGGCAGCGGCGGGGGCGAAGACGAAGCCTGCGCGGGCGGGAGACTGGCCCGGATGGCCGGATAAGGCAGGGCCGGCGGCAGGGAGCGGGCAGCCGGCGGGGCTGCTGGCGCCGATGACGACGCAGCCGATCGAGATCGTCATCGATACGACGAGGAACCGGCTCGCCGTCGTCAGCGGCGATGTCCTGCTCCGCAATTATGAGGTCGGCCTGGGCGCGAGCAACACGCCGACGCCGCCTGGCAGCTTCGTTATCTCGGAGAAGGTGCGCGATCCGAACGGAGGCAAGGGCGCATTCGGCAGCAGGGGCATGGCGCTGTCGGACACGCTGTATGCAATCCACGGCACGGACGAGCCGACGAGCGTCGGCAAGGACGAGTCTCACGGCTGCGTGCGCATGAACAAGACGGATGTGGAGGAGCTGTTCGATCTCGTCGCGATCGGGACGAAGGTCACGATCGGCAAAGGGGGCTTGCCTCTGGAGCTGCGGGCGCCGGACAAGCGCTTCAGGCTGACGCCTGCGCAGAACGAGACAAACCCCGGCAAAAAGTACGCGTGGCTGAATTGACGAACAAAAGCCACTTAAAATAATCGCTTAAGGATTGGTAATCAGCAGCACGGCCATCGCGATGACGATGACGCCGAATACGGTGCCGGCGATGATCAGACCGCGCTTGTTGATTTGTTCCTTGGCTTCGGGCTTGCGGCTGATCGGGGCTTTCTTTTTGGGCGCGCTCATAGGAACCAACCTTTCACTTTTGCATAATCGGCATATGCTATTATTGTAAACGCTTGATCGTCAAAACGCCAGATGAAACGGACTCCGCGAACGGGCGATGCTCCCTTTTCTTTTGGCGCGGAAAAGGCTAAACTGATACGCGAGGGTTTTTCGCGGCAGGCCATGCGGCAGCGCGAAAACGAAAGGATGCTGAGTCGTTTGTACAAGTGGTTTAAACCGCTGTTTTTTAAAATGGATCCGGAAGCCGCCCACCATCTGGTTGTGGACGGCATGGGAGCGGCCTCCCGCGTTCCGGGCGTGCCCGCGCTGCTCTCCGGGATATGGGGCGTCGGCGAGTCGCCGGAGCTTGCAGTCGATCTGTTCGGCTGCCGGTTCCGCCATCCGGTAGGGCTGGCTGCGGGGCTCGACAAGAACGCCAAGGCGGTCAGAGGGTTCGGCAGCGCCGGCCTCTCGTTCCTCGAGGTCGGGACCGTGACTCCGAAGGGCCAGCCGGGCAACGACAAGCCCCGGCTGTTCCGGCTGCCGCCGGACGAGGCGCTCATCAACCGGATGGGCTTCAACAACGAAGGCGCCGACGCGATGGCGGCCCGGCTGGCGAAGCTCGGCAGCCACAAGGTGCCGCTCGCCGTCAACATCGGCAAAAACAAGACGACGCCCAACGAACAGGCCGCGGCGGATTACCGGGCGTGCCTGGCCAAGCTGTACAAGTACGGCGATCTGTTCGTCGTCAATATCAGCTCGCCCAATACGCCTGACCTGCGTGCGCTGCAGCACGGCGACGAACTGAGGGACCTGCTCGCCGAGGTGAAGGCCGAGATGGAGCTGCAGGCCGCAGCGCACGGCGATCTGCCCAAGCCGATCCTCGTCAAGATCGCGCCGGACAACGACGAGGAGCAGCTCTCTTACATGGCGCAGGCGATCGTCGCGAGCGGCATATCCGGCGTCATCGCGACCAATACGACGATCGCGAGGCCGGGCCTGACGCATCCGAATCAGACGGAGACGGGCGGGCTTAGCGGCCGTCCGCTGACGCAGCGCTCGACCGAGGTCATCCGCTCGCTCTACCGGATGACGGACGGGCGGCTGCCGATCGTCGGCTCCGGCGGCATTTTCACCGCGGACGATGCCTACGACAAGATCAAGGCCGGGGCGTCCCTGGTCGAGGTATACACCGCGCTTATTTACAAAGGCCCCGGCGTCGTCAAGGAGATTGCCGAAGGCTTGAAGCAGCGTCTCAGACGAGACGGCTATACCCGGATTACCCAGGCGGTCGGGGCCGATCATCGCTGACGGGAACCGGGCTCACAGATTAAGGGCGGCTGCAAGCCGTATCGCGGCAACGCACGGCAGGAAAGGATGCGTAGACGTATGGACGGAAGAGACTGGAGCAAGTTTCTCTTGCCCTATCAACAGGCTGTCGAAGAGCTGAAGATCAAGCTGAAGTCGCTGCGCTCCGAGCTGAAGGCCCGCGACGAATATGCGCCGATCGAGTTCGTGACGGGCAGGGTCAAGCGCATATCGAGCATCCTGGAAAAAGCGAAGCGACTCTCCGTCCCGATGGACAAAATCGCGACGGGCATCGAAGATATCGCGGGCATCCGCATCATGTGCCAGTTCGTGGAGGACATCCACCGGGTCGCGGACATGATCCGCATCCGGCAAGACATGAAGCTCGTCTACGAAAAGGACTACATTACGAATTACAAGGACAGCGGGTACCGCAGCTATCATATAATTGTGGAATATCCCGTTCAGACGTCGCTCGGATCGATGCCGGTGCTGGCCGAGATACAGATCCGGACGCTGGCCATGAATTTCTGGGCGACGATCGAGCATTCGCTGAACTATAAATATCGCGAGCAGCTGCCGGAACATGTGAGGGAGCGGCTGCGCAAGGCGGCGGAGGCCGCGTTCGCGCTCGATCGCGAGATGTCGAGCATCCGGCAGGAGATCGTGGACGCCCAGCAGGACTTCGAGGAGAAGTCGGGAATCGTGCGCAAAGTGCTCAACGACATTCAGGGCTTGTATTTTTTCCGCCGCGTGCGGGAGGCGGCTCAGTTCCAGCTGCGGTTCAACGAGCTGTGGGAGCAGGAGGACATGTGGGCGCTCGCCGAGCTGTCGCAGGAGATCCAGGCGGCGCTCGTCCGCGCCGGCAAGGGCAGCGGCCACTGAAGCGAATGCGCGAGGCACGGCGACGGCGGCCGTCAGGCGAGACGTTTGAGACGAGAAGGCATGAGGCGCAGCCGGCGACGTCAGTCACGAGGGCATAGGCAACGGCCGCAAGGCGGGCATAGCGGGAAATAGGGAGTCCGGCCGGCTTCGCATGCGGCAAGGCTCTCTTTTTTTGGAGCCGAGAGGCAGGCAACGTCCGGCAGAAGTGCCCGGCAGCATGAAATGGGATTCCGCGAAGCGGAAGGAAGGAGGCGGCGATGGCGCTGCCTGCGGAATATGTGAACCAGATGCGCGAGCTGCTCGGCGAGGAGGAGTTCGCGGCCTTCATGGCGAGCTACGGCGAGCCCAAGCGCACCGCGATCAGGCTGAACGGCTTGAAGGCGCGAAGCGGCGGCGCGGAAACGGAAGGCGCAAAGGCGTTCGTGCGCGGGCGGGAAGCGGTGCCTTGGGCGGAGGGCGCTTATTATACGGACGAGTCCGAACGCCCGGGCAAGCATCCATATTATGATGCGGGGCTGTACTACATTCAGGAGCCGAGCGCGATGCTCCCGGCCGAGCTGCTGGCTCCCGTGCCGGGCGATCGGGTGCTCGATCTGTGCGCGGCGCCCGGCGGCAAGTCGACGCAGCTGGCCGCCAAGCTTGACGGCACGGGCTTGCTCGTGACGAACGATCTGGCGACCGACCGGACGAAGGCGCTGGCCAAAAACATCGAGCGGGCGGGCATCGCCTGCGCCGTCGTGACGAACGAAACGCCGGCGCGGCTGGCCGCGTTTTTCGGTGCGACGTTCGATCGCGTGCTGGTGGATGCGCCGTGCTCGGGAGAAGGCATGTTCCGCAAGGATGAGGGGATGATCCGCCAATGGGATGGCGGCGCGCCGGCCAGGTACGCGGCGATGCAGGACGAGATCATGCGGGAAGCGGCCAGGCTGGTCGCGCCGGGCGGCCGGCTCGTGTATTCCACCTGTACCTTTTCTCCGGTGGAAAACGAGGGGACGATCGCGCGATTTCTCGCGGAGCACGAGCAGTTCGAGATCGTGTCGCCGCACTTCCCAGGGGAGTGGGGCTTCGCGCCGGGCCGGCCGGACTGGCTGACGCCGCAGGAGGCGGCCGCGCTGGGACCTGAGCGCGCGGCGCAGCTCGCCGGCACGATCCGGCTGTGGCCGCACCGCGTGCGCGGCGAAGGGCACTATGCCGCGCTGCTCCGGCGGACCGGCGGCGCGGTTGGGGACGAGCCGGCCGCAGCAGGGCATAGCGACGCCGGCTCAGGCGGCGGAGAGCCTGCCGACGGGCTTCGCCCGGCCGAGCCGGACGAAGCCGGGGCGGCCGGGAAGGGGCGGAGCGGCAGATCGCCGCGTCCGTCCGAGGCCGGCGGGCCCGCGCGAAGCGGCGCTCTGCCGCATGATCGGCATCGCCGCGGCGGCAGGGAAGCCGACCGGCGCGGCGCGGAGGGCAGGCGCGGCGGTCAGCAGGATCGGGCCGCGAATGCGACTGCGGAGGCGGATGCGCTGGCGCTCTCGCGCTTCGAGGCGTTCGTCCGCGAGAGCCTGCCGGGTTGGTCCCCGCCGGGCGAGATCGGCGTCCAGGGCGATTATGTCTATTCGGCGCCGGAGCCGGGGCGGGCGCTGAAGGGGCTTCGGCTCGTACGCGGGGGATGGCTGCTCGGCAAGGCGACGAAGCACCGCTTCGAGCCTTCGCAGGCGCTGGCGATGGGCCTGTCGCCGGACCGGGCCGCGCTCAGCCTGCGGCTGGTCGGCGGGGACGAGGATGCCGTGCGATATCTGAAGGGCGAGACGCTGCAGCCGGAGCCGGGCAGCATCAGCGGACCGGACGGCAAGCCCGCCGACGGACGCGGCTGGACGCTCGTCTGTCTGGACGGGTACCCGCTGGGCTGGGGACGCTGGGACGGATCGCTTCTCAAAAACGAACTGCTGCCGGGATGGCGCCGAATCTAAATCGAGCGTTGCGGCAGAAGAAAAGAGGATGCCATGAAAAAGACGATGAGGCTCGATAAAATGCTCGGCAATCTGGGCTACGGCACGCGCAGCAGCCTGAAGGCGCTCGTCCGGCAGGGAGCGGTGACGGTGAACGGCGTCCGCGTCAAGGACCCGGGCATGCAGATCGATCCGCATGCGGACGAAGTCGTGCTGGAGGGCGAGCGGATTGCATACCGCGACACGGTCTATGTCATGCTGTACAAGCCCGCGGGTTATGTGTCCGCGACGGAGGACAACCGGGACGTGACGGTGCTGGCGCTGCTGCCGGACGACCTGACCGTATTGTCCCCGTTCCCTGTCGGTCGGCTGGACAAGGATACGGAGGGGCTCCTGCTGCTGACCAACGACGGCAAGCTGTCCCACGAGCTGCTGTCCCCGCGCAAGCATGTGCCCAAGACTTACCTGGCGCTAGTCGCCGGCCGGGTCGGATCGGACGATATCGCGACGTTCGCGACAGGTGTGACGCTCGACGACGGATATGTGACGCTGCCGTCCGAGCTTCGTGTGCTTGAAGGAGACGTGCGGCAGCCGATGTCGCGGGCGGAGGCGGACGCGACGGATCAGGCGGGAGAGCAGGCGGGAGAGCAGGCAGGGGATCAGGCGGGACATCCGCCGGGGACAGATGCGACGGCGGATGGCGTGATCGGGCCTGCGGCAGCCTTCGAACGGCTCGAGCGGGAGCCCGCGCTGCGTGCCAACAAGGCGAGTCTGCAGGAGGCTGCGGAGGCGGGATCGCCGCTCAGCTGGATCGAGCTGACGATCAGCGAAGGGAAGTACCACCAGGTCAAGCGGATGTTCGAGGCCGTCGGCAAAAAGGTGCTGTATTTGCATCGCCAGACGATGGGGCCGCTGTCGCTGGACGGATCGCTGGCGCCGGGTCAGTGGCGGGAGCTGGCCGAGGAGGAGCTCGATCGTTTGCGCAGCTACAAAAAAACGGAGGATCAATCGTCATGAAATACAAACTGATCGCCCTGGACGTCGACGGTACGCTGTTGAACGACGACCACGAGCTGACGCCAAGGGTGAAGCAGTCGGTCACGAGAGCGGCGGCCGCCGGCGCGGAGATCGTCCTGTGCACAGGCAGAGGGTCGGCAAGCGCGCTGTCGGTGCTGGCGCAGCTCGGATTGTCCGGGACGGTCATCACCCATAACGGCGCATCGATTGTGGACGGGGAGACCCGGGAGATACTGCGCGAATCGCCGATCGGCCCGGACGAGGTGGAACGCTACTTGACGCTGTGCAGGGAGCGCGGCATTCACTTCGACCTGAACACGGCGTTCGACATTTATGTAGAGCATCTGAACGACCAGACCGCTTCCATGTATGCGAGCATGCTGTCGGAGCCGATCCTGCGATCGCGGGAGGACCGGTTCCCCGGACGGACCGTCAAAATATCGATCTTCGCTCCCAAGGCCGATCTGGACGAGCTGGAAGCGCATTGGCGGGATTGGCGGCACGAGCTGCAGACGATCCGAAGCGGCGACTACTTTATCGATCTCCAGCACCGGGAGGCGTCCAAAGGAACGGCGCTCAGGCAGTGGGCGGAGAAGCGGGGAATCCCGCGCGAGCAGGTGCTGGCCATCGGCAACTACTTCAACGACATCGGCATGCTGCAATACGCCGGATGCGGCGTGGCGATGGACAATTCCCCACCCGAGGTCAAGGCCGTGGCGGACGCGGTCACGGCGTCCAACAACGAGGACGGGGTCGCGCTCGTGCTTGAGGCTTGTCTGGCGAACGAAGAGTCGACGTCATCGCTTTAAATTGGAAAAGCCGGCCTGCGGGGCATCCGCGAGGCCGGCTACTTTTTGGCGTTGCCGAAGGTTCTGCAATTAGAATCCTGCACGAAGGATAATGACGAGCAGTATGAAAAGCACCAGAACGAACGCAGCGGACGAACCATATGCACCTGCAACACCGGACATGCGAATTCCTCCTTTGTCATTCAATCGGGTCTCCGAGGGAGCGGCGGGAACTTCGCCCCGTCAGCCGCGTCGCCGCTCGGACTAATGTATAGTATGACAAAGTCCCGGGTCGGATTGGACAGTTGCCCGGATCGCCTTCATTTGGGCGCGGATCGCTGCGGCTGGGGCCGGCGCTAGTTCGTTCGCAGTCCCTTGGGATAATGGTTCTTGAGCTGGCCGTCGCTGGCCTTGAACCAGCCGAGCGGATAGCCGTTCGCGCACAGAAGACCCCATCCCCTGGCATCGCTGCCCGGGTCCGGCAGCGCCTCTCCCCGCAGGAAGGCGGCTATGGCGTCGTCGTGTGCGTCATAATCGATCGCGATCGCGGCTTGCCCGGCGGATGCGGCCAGCGCCAGCGCGTGGGAGGGCTCGAATCTGCCCTTGCGGCTGTCGCCCAGATGCAGGCCGGGACGGAGCGTCCGCAGCCCGCCCAGCGCCTCTGCGGGCAGTGGCGAAGCCGCGGGCTGCGGATACCAATAGAGTGACTCGCCGAACAAGAGCGGCACGCCGTCCCCGGACAGCTCGAATCCCGGCAGCGCCTGCGCCGCAAATTCGCGGTACTGCTTCAGCGCAGCCTGCACGGCAGCTTCCTCCGCGCGCGGCGGCTTGCCCTTGGCCCTGCGCCCCGCGGCATCGCGCCCGTCAGGCGGACGCGACGCCGCGTCGGATGACGCCGGCCGCTTGACGAGCACGGCGGCGAAGTGTCCTTCGCCCTCGCCGCGATGCGGCCACATCCTGCGCTGCTCGAGCAGGCTGAACTCGGGATGGGACGCGAGGAACCACGCGATCGTCTCTTCGTTCTCCTCGCGGTTGAACGTGCAGGTCGAGTAGACGAGCCGTCCGCCCGGCTTCAGCATGGCGGCCGCGTCGGGGAGGATGTCCCGCTGCCTGGCCGCGCACATCGCCACCGCGTCCGGCGACCACTCGGCGACCGCCTCGGGTTCCTTGCGGAACATGCCTTCTCCCGAGCACGGCGCGTCGAGCATGATCCGGTCGAAGGCGAGCGGCAGCCTGGCGGCAAGCTGGCCGGGTGTCGCCGAGACGACGACCGCGCGCCCGATGCCCAGCCGCTCCACGTTCTCCGACAGGATGCGCGCTCTGCCGGGATGAATCTCGTTGGCGACGAGCAGGCCGCCGCCTTGCATCTTGGCCGCGATCTGCGTCGTCTTGCCGCCCGGCGCCGCGGCGAGATCGAGCACGATCTCACCGGGCCGGGGATCGAGCAGCTCGGCAGCGATCATGGCGCTCG
The DNA here is from genome assembly GCF_037963805.1 of Cohnella sp. 56. Taxonomy (NCBI): domain Bacteria; kingdom Bacillati; phylum Bacillota; class Bacilli; order Caryophanales; family Paenibacillaceae; genus Cohnella; species Cohnella sp. 56. Next base: position 223,810 of record NZ_JAZDQE010000005.1, read on the forward strand.
GCTCCTGAATATAATACAGTCCGGCATGATGGTACGGGTGCTTGCCGGGACGCTTGGCGGGATCGTACGTGTAGCCGGTGCCGCACCAGGGCACCGGCTTGAGGTCGAACGCGCCTATCAGCCGGGACATCATGTCCGGATTGTCGGCGGGACGCAGCTTCCCGGCATGGATGCGAAGCCCGTGCGCACGGGGCGACGCCATGCTGCGGAGGAACGCATCGGTCTCCTCGCCCAGCTGGTCCGCGATTCGCTCGATGTAAATTTGAGGCAGCGTTTGCATGCGATTGCTCCTTATTTTTGTTCGAAAGACGTCACGCGGTTTTTGCCGGCATGCTTGGAGAGATACATGGCCTGGTCCGCGTGTTTCATGAGCTGCTCCGCATTCAGACCCGGCCTGGACAGCGCATACCCGATGCTGGCCGTGACGACCGTTTCTTTGGCGATTCTGGCGCGGATGCGCTCGGCCACGGCGGCGGGCTCGCCTTCAACCGCATGGACGTAGGCCACCAGCTCCTCGCCTCCGTAGCGGCCGGCAAGTCCGATGCCTTCCGTCTCCTCCATCAGAATGACGGCGGCTTGCTTCAGTACGCTGTCGGCAGCCTGGTGGCCCTGCGTGTCGTTTAGCTTTTTGAAGTTGTCGATATCGCAGAAGATTGCACCTACGCCGCCCGGACCGGCGCTCTCCAGCGTCTTCTCCAGCCTGCCGGTGAAAAACCTGCGATTGTACAGGCCGGTCAGCCCGTCGGTAATCGACGAGCGATAAGCGGATTGAAGCAGCTCGACGACCCGCTCGAACAAAATCATGAACAGGACGATGTAATAGAAGACCGGCAATACCGCCGCCAGCGCATCGCAGTAGGGAGAATCGACGCCCCAGTTTTCCGAGAGAATCGACGCCATCTGTCCGAAAAAAGCAAAAAACAGGCTGATGGCATACCGGGCGCGCTGGCGCACATGCGGAGCGAACATCAGGCCGAACAGCGCGGGCAGCAGCAGGATGAACCCGTCCTGGAGCGCTTGCAGCAGGTCCGCTTGTTCGCCGCCGGGCGCTCCTGCTCCCGCACCCGAGGACCGCCCGACACCGGCCAGCACCTCGCATGCCGCGATTGTGACGCCGACCGCGAGCAGGCCGTAGAACCAGGTACGCGTACGAGCGCGTTTCCTGTAGTATAATTCGAAGAAAGAGAAATTAAGCGTAATGAACGCCACCACATACAGACCGTCGCCCAGCTCGGGCAGCAGCCGCGTCTGAAGCAGACCCAGCTCATAGGCCAACGCGACCGCCTGGTGCACCTCGAGCAGCGACAGCGACAACAGAAGCAGGCGAAAAGCGCTGCTGCGGTTGCCCGCGATCAGCCTGTACGCCATGAACATCATCAGGCCGACGATAACGGCGGAAGCGGCGGAGGAGGAGGCGTTCAGCAGTGTGCGATTGTTCCAGAAGTCTTGAACGTCCATGAGCATCACCTGGCGTTAGTATCCGATTGAGCGCAGCTTAAAGAAGGACCGGCATCTGCCGACATCCCGCGAATGTGGCTGCGAGCTGCTGCGAGATCGGTCACTTGCAGAAACATATGTTCCACTATATCATATTTTAGATAGAACGAGATAGCGGGGCTGAAGGAGGAATCGCCGATGAATATATTACAGGCGCTGTTTTTTCCCCCGGAGCAGCCGGGCGGCGTATCTTCCATGGTACCCTATATCGGAGAGCGGTTCCGCAGGATCGGATGGGACATGGAGCTGTTCTCGATTCCGAAGCGGATTCGCAACAAGGGCCAGGAGCCCTTTGAATTCGAGACGTTCGACTGGCGCGAATACGCGGGCAACCCGGTCGTGGACAAATATATGCAAACGCTCAAAGACTACGTATGGTGGGTGAAGCTCAGGCTGAAGGGCAGCTACGATCTGATTCATGCGCATCATCCCGTAGCGGCGCTGGCGCTTAGGCAGATTTATCCGGATACGCCGATCGTCATGACCGTCCACTCGAGCTTCGAGCGGGAGCTGATCCTGAACGGGCGCATCCCCGCAGACGGACCTGAGCATCGGTTTCTGACCTCGCTGTACGGAGAGCTGGAGGCGCGGACGGACAAGATGCTGACCGTATCGCATTCGTTCGCCGCCTACATGGGTGCGTATATGTCGCGTCCCGAGCTGGTCGGCGTCATCCCGAACGGCTACGACGAACGCCGGTTCAAGCCGATCGCCCACGACAACGAGGTGACGCAGATCGTCACGGTATGCCGGCTCGTGCCCGCCAAGGGCATCGACGTGCTGCTCGAGGCATGCGCCCGGCTGCGCAAGCGGGACCGCCGATTCGTGCTGCATATTATCGGCGACGGCCCGATCCGCCCCGAGCTGGAGAGTCTCGCGCAGCGGCTCGGCATTTACGACGAGACGATTTTTTACGGCTATATGCTGCATCCCGAGGAGATGCTGCCCTTCTTCGACATCTTCGCGCTCCCCTCGCGCGCGGAAGCGTTCGGCTCCGTGTTCGCGGAGGCGGCGCTCTGTCTGCTCGCCCTGATCGGCACCGACGTCGGCGGCATCGCCGAGCAGATCGAGGACGGCGTGGGCGGTCTGCTCGTTCCCTGCGAGAACCCGGAGGCGCTGGCGGACGCCATCGACAAGCTGATCCTCGATCCGCATTACCGCTATGAGCTGGCGCGGGCGGCCTGGAACAAGGCGAAGAAGACATATTCGCTCACGCGAGTCATTCAGGAGCTTAAAAAAATATATACCGATCTCGGTCCGGCTGCAGAACCTTCGCCGGAGGCGTAACGCGGACCGGGAGCAGCCTATACGTATTCGGAGCTGATAAGCATGCGCGTTCCTTTTCGATTCATCCATGCCGCCGACCTTCACTTGGACAGTCCGTTCCGCGGGCTGTCCAAAGTTCCCTCTGCGGTCCGCGAGCGGCTGCGGGACTCGACGCTGACCGCGCTGGAGCGGCTTGCCGCCGCAGCCTGCCGGGACGACATCGACTTCGTCGTCCTCGCCGGCGATCTGTACGACACGGCCGACCGTTCCCTGCGCGCGCAGCTTCGCATGCAGAAGGCGATGGAGCGGCTCGCTGCGGCCGGCAAGCAGGTGTTCGCTGTGCACGGCAATCACGACCCGGCGGGCGGGCGTTCGGCGCGGCTGCGCTGGCCGGATACGGTGCACGTATTCGGCACGGAGGAGGTCGGCTGCATGCCGGCCTACACGCGTCGCGGCGAGCTGGCGGCGCATGTGTACGGCATCTCCTACGGGACGCCGTCCGTGCGGGACAACCTGGCGTCGCAATATGCGCTTCGCGCGGGGGCGCCGTTTCATATCGCCCTGCTGCATGCCAATGTGGACGGCCAGGAGGGGTATGACGATTATGCGCCCTGTCGGCTGGCGGAGTTGGCCGGGGCCGGCTTCGATTATTGGGCGCTCGGCCACATCCACGACCGCCGCGTGCTTCATGAATACCCGCATGTCGTATATCCGGGCAACACACAAGGCCGGAGCATCCGCGAGACAGGCCTCAAGGGAGCCTACCGGGTATCCGTGGCGGAAGGCGGCAGCATCGATCTGGACTTTTTCGGGCTGTCGGACGTGCTCTGGCTGTCCTGCGAGGTCGTCGCGGAGGAGTCGGACGGCGAGCAGCGTCTCAAAGACAAGCTGCTGGACGCCGCGGAGCGCGCACGCCGCGAGGCTGACGGGAGGCCCGCGGTCGTACGGCTGCGCTTGTCGGGGAGCGGTGCGCTGCTGGAGCGGCTGCTGCGGGACCGTGAGGCGGAGGCGTGGACGGCGGAGCTGCGCGATTGGCTCGGCGCGCCGGACGAGCGGGACGACTGGGTGTGGGTGGAGCGCATCGTGGTCGGGACGAGGCGCGCCGCGCTTGCGGGAGGGGCGGTGGAGGACGGATTTCTCGGGGAGCTGCTGCAGCTCGCCGCCTCCGCTTCGGCCGCTCCGGCCGCCTCGCGCGAGCTGCTGGACGAAGCGGCCGAGCCGCTACGCCGCCACCCGCGGCTGCGGCAATGGCTGGACGGGCAAGATGCGGCGCAGCGGGCCGAGCTGGTCGCGCGGGCCGGGCAGCTGGCGGCCGTGCTGCTGAGCGAGGGCGGGGAGTAGGGGTCGAGACGGGAGCCGGCGCTGGGGTTGAGGCTGGAGTTGGAGTTGGAGTTGGGGCCGCCGCGGGCCGGTCGGGTCCTGTGGCAGAGGCGATGGTGCGGAATAGGTGTGCGTAGGGCGTATCGCCTCTCGTAGTGGAGGCGATGGTGCGGAATAGGTGTGCGTAGGGCGCATCGCCTCTTGTAGTGGAGGCGATGGCTCGGAATGGGTGTGTGGAGAGCGTATCGCCTCTCGTAGTAGAGGCGATGGTGCGGAATTGGTGTATGGAGGGCGCATCGCCTCTTGTAGTGGAGGCGATGGTGCGGAATAGGTGTGTGGAGAGCGTATCGCCTCTCGTAGTCGAGGCGATGGCTCGGAGTTTGCGAATGGACGAGGTAACAACATACCTGCCCGCTCTCAGCTGCGGGCAATGTTTGTGAGCCAGGTGCTTCTGATCGACAGTCCATCGGGGCGCGGGCAGCTGGGTAGACGGCAGTTAAATCCGCGGGCTGAGAAGCCGGGGAGTGAACGGAACCGACTCGATTAGAATGGCCTCGAAAAATGCGAACAAGTCACTGTCACAGCAGCGAAAGCCTGGGAGGTAGACGGAATGTACATAGAAGAGCTGCATATCGAGGGCTTCGGTCCGCTCTCCGGCGTGCGTCTTGGCTTCGAAGCGCCCGTGACTATCGTGTGGGGGCCCAACGAGGCCGGCAAGAGCACGCTGCTCCGTTTTATCCGCAGTATGCTGTACGGCTTCGCGACGCGGGCGCAGCTGCCCGAGCGGGGCGAGCCGGTTGGCGGCGGACGGCACGGAGGCCGACTCGTTCTGCGCGAAGACGGGCAGATGCGTGTGCTGGAGCGGTACGGCGACATTCCGGTGCGCAGGGGCGGTCCCGTCGCAGTGCTGCGGGAAGCGGACGGCAGCGAGCGGGCGCTGGCGCAAGCCGACATCGAGCGGTTGCTGCTGGGCGGCGTATCGGAGCAGCTTTTTCGGCAGCTGTACGCGGTCGGCCTGGACGAGCTTCACGAGCTGAGAGCGCTGCAGGGAGATGAGATCGGCAACTTTTTGTACCATGCGGGCATGGCGGGAGGTGCGGCGCTGTCCTCGGCAGGCAAGCAGCTGCGGACCGAGATGGATCGGCTGTACAAGCCCAAGGGGACGGTGCAGGAGATCGGCATGCTGCTGGCGCGAATCAGAGAGCTGGAAAGCAGGCTGCGGCAAGGCAGACAGGAGCTCGGCGCCTATATGGAAGCGCTCGGCCAGCTTGAGGCGCTCTCCGCGCGGGCGGAGGCGCTCGAACAAGCGCTGCCCGCGCTGAGGGTGCGAGCGGCGGAAGCCAAGGGGGCGCTGGACAGCAGAGAATGGTGGCTGCGCGCTACTGCGCTAGCGGCCGAGGAGACCGCGATCGAGGCGGAGCTGTCCGCCGCGGGCCAGCAGGCGGAGCTGCTCCCGCCCGAAGCCGGGGCGGAGTGGCGCAATCTCGGCTCGCGCAGAGACGAAGCGCGGGCAGCCGCCCGCCGCGCCGCCGCCGAGCGCGCGGCACTCGAAGCGGAGCGTGCGGCGCTGCGCTGGGACGCTCCGCTGGTCGCCATGCTTGGCAGGCTGGAGGCGCTGGACCTGCGCGGCGATGCGATTCAGGCGCGACGCGGCGAAGCGGAGGGGCTGGCTGCGGACATGCGGATGGCCGAGGAAGCGGCCTCCTCGGCGCTGCAGCGGCTCGGGCCGGGCTGGCGCGAGGAAGATACCGCGGCCGTCGCAGCCGTGTCGGAACGGGAAGAAGCCCGCAGAATCGGCGAGCGGCTGGCGGAGGCGGAGCGGCAGCGCGAGCTGCTGGCAGTCGAGGCGCAGCGCCTGCGCCGCCAATTGGCGGCCTTCGACCTGGAGGCGGAGCGCCGCAGCGAGTCCGACGAGACGCCGGCAGCGGTCAGCCGCCGATTCGCGCCGCGGACGCGCGAGGCGCTGATGCGGGCTTGGCATCGGCTCGACGATGCGCTGCAAGCGGCCGAGTCGGCATGGGCCGCGTCCGCGGCGGAGAGTGCCTACGGCGCCGCGGACATGGAGCGGGGGCCCGCCGTCCCGGTCGGCGAGCCCGGCGCGAGCGCTATCGAGGGCCGCACGTCCGCCGCCGGCGGACGGTCCCGCGCGCGCCGGACGCAGCCGCTAGACCGCGCCGCAACCGGCAGGCGGCTGTACGCGTACTCGCTGCCTGCCGCCGTCCTGGGCGCGGCCGCCGGCCTATGGGCCGCGCTGTCGTCCGCAGCGGTCGAGGGACGCGCGGCCTACGGCCTGCTGGCTGCCGTGCTGGCCGCCGCGGCGGCCGCGCTCTGGCTGCTGGCCCGCAGGCAGGCCGCGAGAGCGCCCACAGCCGTGCCGGCGGCCGGCGCGGCTGCGATCCGCCAGCGGTGGCAAGCTGCGCTCCAGGCGGAGGCCGCAGCGCGCAGACTGGCCGAGACAGCGCTGCGAGAGCTGATCGGCCAGCCCGATGCCAAGGCCGCTGTCGCGCCGGCGGACCGGCCGCATGAAGGCCGGATCGGCGGCGCAGGGGACGCCGTGCCTTGGGATGCGCTCGGCGAGTGGCGGATCGCACTGCGCGACGAGGTATACGGACAGCTGGACAGGCTGACCGAGGCAGAAGCCGCGCGGGACAGGCGGGCCGACCTGGCAGCGCGCAGAGACGCACTCGCACGGGAGCTGCAGTCGGCAGAATCCGAGCTGGCGGATGCGGAGAGCGCCGTCCGGCGCACGCGCGAGGAATGGTCCGCATGGCTGTCCGCCCGCGGGCTGCCGGGTCATCTGCAGCCGTCCGCGCTGCCTGAGCTCGGGCAGCTCGCGGAGCAGGCGCTCCAACAGCTGCGCCAGCGGGCAAGGCTCGCGGCGCGGGCAGCAGAGCTTGAGGCGGAGCGGGCAGACTTCGAGATCGAGGCGGCGGAGCTGCTCGCCGCTTATCCGCCGCCCGCCCATGCGGGCCGCGACCGGGCGCTGGCTCTGAAGCTGCTGTATCGCGAAGCGCGGCAGCAGGCGGAGACGGCGGCGGCCGCGCGCCTGCTGGACGCGCGGCTGCTGCAGGCTGCGGCCGCCGAGACGGCGGCGCTCGCCGCGCTGCAAGCCGCGGATGACGCCGCGGCAGCCGCGCTACGCGGTGCGGGAGCGGCGAGCGAGGAGGCGTATGCGCTTCGCGTGCAGGCCGACGAGCGGCGGCGCGAGCTGCGGCGGGAACGCCGCGAAGCGGAGCTGAGGCTGTCCGCGGGCCGCGGCGAGGCGGAGCTGCAAGCGCTCGTCGGCCTGTTGGAGACGCATGACGAGGCCGCGCTCGCGCTGCATGCGGCGCAGGCGGGAGAGGTGCTGGACGACGGCGAGGCGGAGCGTACGACGCTGCTGGACGCGCGCGGCCGGCTCGCGGAGAAGCTCGAGCGCCTGCGCAGCGAGGCGGAGACAGAGGAGAAGGCGCTCGAGCTCGAAGAGCTGCAGACCGAGCTCGAGCGGCTTGCGGAGCGGTACGCGCTGCTCGCGGTAACCGCGGAGCTCATCCGCAGGACACGCGTCACTTTTGAGGAGGAGCGGCAGCCGGCCGTGCTGCGCCAGGCGTCCGCCTACTTCGCGGAGCTGACGGCCGGCCGCTATAGCCGAATCGCGGTGCCCGGCGATGCGCCCGACCTGCATGCGGAGACGGCCGATCGCAGGACGATCGGGAGCGCCTTCCTGAGCCGCGGCACGCAGGAGCAGCTGTACTTGTCCTTGCGGCTGGCGCTGGCGGAGGCCGCGTCCCGCGAGCAGGCGCTGCCGCTGCTGCTCGACGATCTGTTCGTGCACTATGACGAGGCGCGCCTGGGTCGGTGCGCCGGTATTCTGAGCGAGCTGTCCGCATCGCGCCAGATCATTCTGTTCACCTGCCATCGGCATGTCGCCGAGACGCTGGCGGCAGGCATGCCGGCTTCCAAGCTGCTGAAGCTGCCGGAGCTGGCGGCAGGCGGGCGAAGCCTAGACGAAGGATCGGCGTCCGACGCTGCCAGTTGACGCAGGGACCGCGGTGCCGCTGCGACGCTCAGGTGAATCCTTCGGGAGGCGCGGGCGGCTCCGGCCGCAGCCGGTCCTTGCCCATCAGCATCACCCAGCCGAGGCTCAGCATGCCGAATATCGGATACAACGTCGTGAGCAGAGGGCCGAAGCCGAACTGGCCCGCCGCGAAGCAGAGCAGCAGCACGACCACGACGAGCGCATTCAACGGGATTTTCACGCGTTCCTGCAGCTGCAGCGACAGTCCGTAAATATCGGCGACGAGCGTCGTGAATATCTCCATGAAGATCAGAAACACGAATATCCAATGAATCCAGGGGCCGACCTCTCTGGCGATGCCGCCCATGGGGATATCGAATTGCGAGACGCCAGGCATTCGGGAGGACAGCGCCATATGACCTGCGAGCAGCATCGCGCCGATGCCGACGCCGCCGATCCAGGCGCCCCTGCGGAGGACGACAGGGTCGCCGATCCGCGCGCCGAGCGGCACGAGGACGGCCTGGGACATCGACAGGTTGAAGGCGCCGTACAGCAGCGGGGACAGGATGGCGGCCCATGGCGACAGCTCCATCGGCAGCGTCATCCAGCGATCCGCGCCGGGACCGTGCAGCGTCTCGAACACGAGTACGGCGGTAAACAGGATCATGACCGGCACGACAAGCGTATTGATCGTGATGATCGCGCTCATGCCCTTGCGCAACAGCATGAAGCACGCGGCCATTGTGAGGATGAGGCCGGTCTGATAGCTCAAGTTCAGATGTTCCGAGAAAAGCGAGCCTGCCCCGGCCAGCATCACGGCGTTCACGCCGAGCAGGACGACGAGCATCAGGTGACTGATCCAGGCGCCCGCCCGGCGTCCGAACAGATGCCGGTTCAGGTCTTCGTACGATCTGGCCCGCAGCTCGGCAGCCGTCAGCATCATCTTGGCGCCCAGCCACACGAAAAGCGCCGTCGACACGAGGATCATCGGCGCGGCCCAGTTGCCGAACCGCGTAAAAAACTGCAGCACTTCCCGGCCGGTGGCAAATCCTGCGCCTACGACCGTGCCGATGAACGTAAACGCCACCTGCAAGCTCAAGCCCCATCTTCTCATCGCAAAGCGGACCTCCTCCGACTCGTCCATGTTTGTCCTTCTCTCAGTCTATGAGAGCGAAGGACGTGCCATGACAAGCCCGGCGGCGGGCGCGCTGCGGCGTCACACGAGCGACTGTCCGATCAGCTTCACGGCGCTGACGGTGCCGGACGCGCGGTCGATGTCGAGCCGCAATATGCCGCCTTCGACATCCGTAGTCAACTCGGCGGAGGCGGCTGTATCTTCCAGTGACAGGTTATGCGCGGCTTCGGCGGCGGGGCTCCCCACGCGAATGTCCGAGCGGTCGAGCGGGATATCGGGAGAGACGGTCTCTACGTAGACGACTTGTCCGGATTTGTCGTAGCCGACGGTCATGCCGCCATAATCGCGCATCTCGACCGAAGTGCCCGCCGCAGGCAATGTGTAGCTGTCCGTCGCGAGGCTCCCGATCGCGTCCTCCGCTTCGGACTTGTTCATGCCGAGGACGAGGCCGCCAAGCCGGGGGCGAGTCCGTTCTTCAAGCTGGTGCGCGTCGGCTGCCGCGCTGCCGCTTGGCGCGTTCGGGACGACAGCGGGAGTTGGCTGCGAGACTGCAGGGACTTCGCTCGGCTCCGACGCAGCTTGAAGGCTGGACGCATGACCGCATGCGGTCGGAAGTAGGAGCAGGCCGGCCGCCAGCACGATATCGCGGTACCTTTTTCCGCCAAGGATTCGTATTGTCAGCATATTCACCGCCTTACATCGTTTTCTATATCTAGTTTGGACTGCATTCCAACCGCTAAGTTGCTCGTCAGGAACGATTTGATTCGCGAATCATAGGCGGATCGTCCCGCGCGGATCGCCATTGGAGGAACAACGACCTACGCGGAGCCGGATGCTGCACGATGTTGCAGGAATAAGCGGGGTGTGTTATTTTAATCGGAAAAGAGTGGACGGGGAGATTGTTATGGATATATTGAAGCAACGGATTCTGGAAGAAGCGACCGTCATGAGCGCCGGCGTGCTGAAGCTCGACTCGCTCCTCAATCACGGTGTCGATCCGGGCCTCACAATGGAGCTGGGCAAGGAGTTCGCTCGACGGTTCGAAGGCAGAGGCATCACGAAGGTGATCACGATCGAAGCTTCCGGCATTCCGGTCGCCTTCGCGACGGCATTGGTGATGAATGTGCCGCTCGTATTCGCCAGACGCAAAAAAACGCTGCTGAACGAGCCTGACGCCTACTGCGAACGCGTGCCTTCCTTTACGAAGGGCATCGTCACTGATTTGCTCGTATCGCGCCATCTGCTCAAGGCCGAGGATCATGTGCTGTTCATCGACGATATTATCGCCAACGGGGATGCGGCCAGAGGCTTGCTCAAGATTCTCGAGCAAGCGGGCAGCACGGTGGCCGGTATCGGCATCGTGTTGGAGAAGTCTTTCCAGGCCGGCGGGCGGACGCTTCGGGAGCTGGGGTACGATGTCGAATCGCTCGTCAAGATCGCTTCCTTGGAGGGCAACGCCATAACATTCGAGGACTAGTCCGCATTTCTTGTAAGATAATCCCAAGCCTAACCTTCCGGAGAGCACTTCCCGTCGGGTTGACATTTGTTCTATAATAAGGTTAAGTGCAGAGGGAGGCGAGCAGCAAATGGGAGACATGAACGTGGAGCAATCATTTTTTGTCGACAAGCTGGAGCAAGCCAAGATCCATTTCGAGCGCGCGCTCGACTGCAAGCATACGGAGTTCGATGATTTGTACCCTTATATGATCGAGCATCCGCAGTTTTTCTGGTATAAGCGCTATGTGGCTTGGTCCGAGCTGCTCACGATCGTACAGCTGTGCGACGATCTTAAGATCACTTGGACGGAGCGGTTCACGGAGCGCCAGGCCGAATACGTGCGCAGTCGCGTGATGTCGAGCAAGGTGCTGGATTACTGGTACGAGACGAACGAATCGCGCGAGCACGTCGGTTAAGGCAGCTGCGTCGTATAATAGCGGAGGGCCCGGACGAGACGGCGGTCTTGTGCGGGCCCTCGTTGGTGTGTGACAATATATGATTACCGGGCGGGAGGACAACCATGGCAGTAAGCGACGAACAGTTGGATCAGTATCGGCTCGAGGGAATCAAGGTCCGTGTCGTTCGGGACACGCTTCCGATCAACGACGTCCGGGGCATCGTCGTCGCTTGGGACGACGATTTCCTGCTGATCAGACGTCCCAATCGGCGCGTCGTCAAGCTGCGGCGCAGCTATGCGATTGGTCCGGCCTCTGAGCCGAGACAAGCGCCGATCGTAGACGGGGAGCCGTTCGAGCTTGAAGATATCGGCGAGCCGGACGAAGCAAATAACTGAAAATTAGAACTTTGCGGTTGCGCTTGACTTCATTTCCTGCGCCGTGCTATTATGAATCTCGTGATTGCGGTGGATAGTACGCTTGGTTCGCATTGCGGACGAGCGCGGTCTGGTCGCCGGAGAGATCATATGCGGTCGTGGCGGAATTGGCAGACGCGCTGGATTCAGGTACTTGTGCGTGAGCCGCTTGTATTTCTCCAAAATGCCCGTGGTTACGCGGTTTTATCAGCTTTACACTCTTAAGTTCTCTCCTGTAGTTCTCTCTTTTATCTGAAACACAGGCTGAGGCGAAAATTTGCGGTCGTGGCGGAATTGGCAGACGCGCACGGTTCAGGTCCGTGTGGGCTAATCACCCGTGGAGGTTCGAGTCCTCTCGACCGCACCACCTTAAATTTCTAAGATCTTGAATTCGTCTCTTTTGACGGTGTTCAAGATCTTTTTTGCATGCCGGGAATTTGCAACGTGTTGCTAATGACCTGTGCCGACGACATCTTGGAACTGTAGTCCAGATGGGCATAAATGTTCGCTGTCGTCGAATAATGGCTATGCCCCAGCCATTCTTGAATTTCCTTCATCCCTACACCGTTTGCCAGCAGAAGGCTGGCGCAACTATGCCGAAGATCGTGAAACCGAATTCTGCGCAAGTCGTGTTTCTCCAGTACAATCGGGAAGTGTTGCGTAATATACCCCGGTTTGATTCGCTCCCCCAGCTTGTTCACATAGATGTAATCTGCGTATTCATCGGAATACGATTTTTTGTAGAGCAGCTTATTTCTCTGTTGTTCCTCCAGCAGTCGCAGAAGTAGTTCCTGAAATGCTGGAACGAGTGGGAGCGTTCGGTGACTGGATTTATTCTTTGCTCGGTCCTTGACGACCGTGATTAGTTTACCCTCATAAGATACGGGAATGACCGTATGCTGGATCGTTAGTGTCTGATTCTGAAAATTGATCGCCTGCCACTTGAGTCCGACGATTTCACCGCGCCTCAACCCGTAGAAAGCGGCCAGCAGAACGGCGAGCTCGATGGGATCGCCTTTTACTACTTCGAATAACTCATGGAGCTCCTGATCCCGATAGAAGCTCCCTGTGAAGTGGCTCTTTTTGGGCCGCTCGACTTTATCAGCCGGATTGGTTAAGATCATGTCCATTTTAAGCGCGTGTTGCAGCGCTTGACGGATATAAGCATGGAAGTGCTGGACGGTACTTGTAGAGAGCTTGAATTCCTTCAATACGTACTGGTAGAAGTCATGCAGATGCTTGGGTTGAATCTCCTGTAGTCGTAAGCCCTTTTCGCGGAAGTAAGGAACAATGCGACCATTAACACCAAAGGTGTATGCGGCATGAGTCGTGACTTCGACACGATGCTTCATCATTTCCAACCATTGCTCCATAAAGTCGGCGAAAAGAATACCGGCTGGACTATCCTCCGCTGGTGTTGTTTTTTCCTCAATGACGGTAGCTTCCTTATCAGCGAATTCTGAAGGAGTTTTAAAACTCTTCCGTGCGTCTTGAAGCATTGCTTCCGCTTTCTTCTTGTTTCCTTTGGTTGGCAGCCCTGTTGCAATCCACTTGGTTTTTCGCTTGCCCGCCTCATCCTTGTAATTCAGAACAATGTAATAATTGCCTTTCTTTTCTTGCAAGTGGCCTGCTACCATTTCATATCCCTCCAGGATAGCAGCCCCGGCAACCTACCATCGACGCTTTAATTATAACAGGCAATGAAAAGATATTTCAATGCTTTAAAGCGTCAAAGTGATTGCTGGGGGTAATGATTTCCCGTAAATAATTTATGATGCTAAGTTTCGGAATTCTGTAAAACCGACCGATGCGAAAATGAGCGATTCGCCCCGATTGGAGTAATTTTCGGCCCGTTTTGGTACTGATGCCTCCTAGCATCATACACATTTGCTCGACCGTCACGACATCGGGCATGGACTGAAAAAGGAGAAGATACGGATCAGATTCTAAAATGGATTGATTCTCCTCATGTGACATGGAGGTTCTCCTTGCTGGAGTAATTTGACTTACCCTCGAAAATGGAGTGAGTTATTTATGTCTTCATTAACCTTTTCATTATTGGGTAGAAATCGGGTAGTCAAGAGAAAAAAAGAAAAGACCTCGTTCGGAATGATCCAGCACCAGGTAGAGGTAGTAGAAGAGTCCCCTGGCTGGTCCGGGCAGCCACGTGATGTCCCACATCCACACCTGGTTCGCGCCAGTGGCGCTGTGGCTGGTGAGCGGGCTGGCGGTTCGCTTTTTGCTCCGTCCACGTTCGTGCTGCTGATTATGCTTGCGCATCACGCGGTAGAAGCTCGATTCGAAGGCGAAGTATGTGCCCTGATCGGATAAAGCCGGAACGATCTTGCTTGGCGGCAAACTCTGGAATCCCGCCTGATGCACGATGTCCAGGATCTGCTGCTCTTCCTCTGCACTGAGCTTGTGAGCTAGGCGCGGGACGCGTAGCAGCCGGAAGGCCATCTTCGCGTCAGCCGCTGCGGCGCCACCGTTGCAAGGTTCGCTGGGTAAGCCCAAGCGTCTGGCAGGCGAGTCGTTCCCGTGCGCCGGGCTTCCTGAATCAGTGTAACGGCTGACGTGCGCTCTGGGGCACTGATCATTCGTCCCCGGGCTCCCCCCAGATCGCCTGGGCTTTTTTCGAAGCACCAGCAAGGCGGCGGTTTCCGCCAGAGCAGCGTCTTTACGCTGCAGCTCCCGGCTAATGTCGGGCAACTGCTGCTCCTTCACACGCAACTCCTTTTGCAGCATACTCGCCTGCTCGGCAACGCCTTAGTTCGCCTGCAAACAGGCATCGCGCCATGCAGCCAACTGCTCGACATAAAGCCCTTTGCCGCGGCAATATTCCGACAGCTCGATCTCGCTTAAACCGGCGGTCTCCACCACGATGGCGAACTTCTCCTGCGTACTCCAACGTTCGTTCGATCTTTCGCTGCCATTCTTCACCCCGCCCTGCGCCAGGGCTGCCTTCTTCCACTTGTACAGCGTCGTTTCGGATATCCCGCTTTCTTTTGCAATGCGGCTTACCGATTCCGGGTTTGGCGGCATTAACCGCTCCACGATCCGCCGCTTCAATTCGCTGTCCATTTGGTTCATTGTCTCGACCTCTCTGTTTCTTACTGTTCATTCATTCGAGGGGTACGACAACTATTCTGACACAGGGGGCTGGGGCGGACATCGATTTTCATTACTGTCAGATCAGGATCAACAAAGGAAAAGCCAGCAAAGACGCAGATTCGATGAAAAAGAAGCAAGCAGCCTGTTTGTTTGAGTCCTCATGGAAAAAAAGTGATTCAACCGTTCCGGCCATGAAAGCAGAAAGTCGTTAGAAGTTTATTCAAAGTTGGCGATTACCGATGCTCAAAGTGAATATAACGTGGCTATTAATAATTTACCAATTTAATCCATTTGTTTGCGGTGGTGTAGTAATGCTGGGACTACCCCTTCTTATTCAACAACCTTTAGGTTAGCAATAAAAATTGCTTATCCGATGAGATGGAATAGGTAAAACGTGCTTTACATTAAGTTAAGTATGTGTTACTTTAGGTAAAGCAAGTTTTACTTCAGAAGAGGGTGGTTAGTTGGATAAAAATTCTACATTAAAAAATCGAATGCCGGTTCTAAGAGTGGAATGTCAATGGACGCAAAAAGATTTGGCTGAAAAGGTCGGAGTAAGCAGGCAAACCATTATTTCAATAGAGAAAGGAAAGTTTACTCCCTCGTTAATCTTAGGTTTTCAAATCGCCAAGGCCTTTGGAGTAGACATTAATGAAGTCTTTCAGTTGGAAACAGAGAAGGAGGGATGACCGTGGAATTATTAACAGATATAACGAACGGCGTTTCGTTAATAGCACTGTTTGGCGTGATCGTATTATCGGTTTTAGTTAAAAAGGAAGGGACAGACGAAAGAGCGCGATTTATGGGATTTAAATTATTCAGCTTTCTGTTCACCTTTCAATTGGCAGGTTTATCTCTGATTATCCTCGTCACGGGGTGGAACGACATCGGGTATACATGGCTTAGAATTTGCATCACGAGTTTATTCTCACTAACTATCCTAGTGGGGCTCGGATACTGGATCTATCTTGGCAAAAAGGTATAAAGCTTCTTCTCTACCACGGGCAATCCACTATTAGTTATTTAGGAGGCTGAATGGTGAACAAAACTCGAATACTTGCTGTTATCCTGCTATTGACGGCCTTTGCTCCCTCGGGAGCGATGGCAGCAGAACAAGGCGCCGCCCCATCCTATGAAGCTACGCGTAAAGCTGCGGCAGAGAAGGTCGACCTTCTCACCGGTCAATATGGTACAACAAGCGTTCAATACGCACTTATCGATCATGGTCAAATAGTCGTTTCCGGAGCGTCTGGCCGGAGCGATGAAGAGGGAAAAATACCGCTGACGAGAAATACGTTATACGGCATTGGATCAGCGAGCAAAATGTTCATCGCAGCCGCCGTAATGAAGTTAGCAGACGAAGGGAAATTGAATCTGGACACACCTGTCGTTCAATATATCCCTGATTTTACGATGCAAGATGATCGCTTCAAGAAAATTACGCCGCGCATGCTGCTGAACCATTCCTCGGGACTTTACGGTTCTTCGGTGGCCAACGCCTTTTTGTTTGAGGATAACGACAGTTATGCCCACGATACGCTGCTGAAACAGTTGGCTAAACAGAAACTGAAAGCTGATCCGGGCGCCTACTCGGTTTACAGCAACGACGGTTTTACGTTGGCAGAGATATTGGTGGAGAGGGTCAGCGGGATGGACTTCACTGCTTACATTCATCATTATTTTACGCAACCTCTTGGCATGTTCAATACAATGACGCCGAAGGACCGGATCGATTCTTCCAGAACGGCGGGTCTCTACTTTCCGGCTTATCAAGGCCAGTTGCCGAACGAAACGGTGAACATCATCGGAGCTGGCGGCATCTACTCGACTGCGGAAGATTTAGTTCGTTTCTCGCAAACTTTCACCGATCCTCAAGCAGGTATACTTTCGGATGAATCGGTTGCGGCCATGGAGCAAAGAGAATATGCCCACGGCATATGGCCTAAAGACGGGGATACTTCCATCAACTTTGGGCTTGGTTGGGATAGTGTGGATCTTTATCCCTTCGGAGATTATGGCATTCAGGCGTTGGCGAAGGGAGGCGACACCATTCTGTATCATGCCTCGCTCGTCGTGCTTCCGCAACAAGGCATGGCGGCGGCCGTTCTCTCGTCAGGCGGTTCTAGCACGACAAACGAACTGCTCGCCAACCAGATGCTGCTTAGCGCGCTGATCGAGAAAGGGGATATCTCCGAGATCATCCCCGAGAAATTGTTTTGTTCCCCCGTAAAGACGACGATGCCGCAGGCTATGTTGGACATGGCAGGGATTTATGGCGCAAGAAATCAATTGACGAAAGTAGATGTCAGCAACGAAGGTAAAATGTCCATTTCGTTGCTGGCCGCCCCGGAAGCTTCAGTCGCGGAATATGACTATTCATCGGATGGAACATTTATAAGCAAGGACCGAAAGACGAAGATCAGCTTCGTGAAAGAGGAGAATGGGCGCATCTATTTGTGGACTCGGGCATACGCCACGCTGCCGGGACTTGGCCAGACAGCCATGTCGCAGTACGCCGCAGAGAAGTTGGAGAACAATGAGATCCCGGAGTCAACGGAAGCCGTATGGAAAGAGCGGGCCGGACAAAAGTACTACCTGGTAAACGAGAAGTATACCTCGCTTGCCTATTTACTGCAGCCTACACTTCGTATTGAACTTTTCGATGAATTACCGGGATATGTAATGGACCAAAAGATAACTGGCCCGAATTCGTCGGACAGTGCTTTGCAAATTCCTGCAATGGCGGGCAGAGACTCTATATCTTATACCTTTTATCGGGAAGATGGTGTAGAGTATCTCGAAACTTCGGGCAACATTTTCGAAAGTGAAAGTATGGTGAAGCCGATCTATGCAGGTAATCAATCACAGGTGACGGTTCCTGCGAACGGTCTGGCCAAGTGGTACACGATTTCCGACAAAGCCGTCGGCAAATCCATGCAAGTGAAGATGCCTGACGACAGTTCTTACGCAGTCTACGATAACAAGGGGACCTGCGTTTATTTCAGCACGATCAGCGGAAATCGCCCTGTTCAATTGCCTGAAAACGGTACTCTTGTTTTTGCCGGAGAAGCGGGTACGAAGTTTGAAATTTCTTTAGAATAAGTTTAAGCGAAAGGCAAATACGTGGCGATAGTCGACAAATGTCCCGGGGAGGACAATGAATTGAAGTACTATTATTATTGGATCGGGCTATTTGTTTTAGCCGTCGATTTAATTACAAAGAAGATCATTGAGAGCACTCTAGTGGTAGGAGATACCATTCATGTCATCGGAGAGCGTTTCTTTAGCCTAACTTCTGTTCGCAATCGCGGGGCGGCTTTCAGTTCGTTACAGGAGCAGCGTGTTTTACTCCTGTCCATCACGCTGGTAGTAGTTGCCCTCATCGTTTGGTATTTGCATAAAAACCGCCATTCCGGCAAAGTGCTGCTCCAGATCGGACTCGGCATGGTATTAGGTGGAGCGCTTGGTAATTTTCTGGACCGTGCGCTGTATGGGGAGGTCACCGATTTCCTACAGTTCACGTTCGGCAGCTACGTCTTCCCGAGCTTCAATGTAGCTGACTCGGGCATATGCAGCGGCGTTGCGCTAATTGTAATTCATACGCTATTTTTTAATGAGGAAAGACAATGGAGACGCTCCGATGCTTAAGACAGCACAAATTTTTTCCTGAGTTTAAGATATAAAATGGTGTTGAAGGGAAGTTATGTCCGTCACATAGAATGCGGCAAGCATATATTCAAAGAGCAATCCCCCGCGGGCATCAGCCAGCGGGGGATAGGCATTTGTTCCGGCCGGACGTTGCCGTTCACGGGCGAAGGCTTCTGACATATTGCAGCGGCGATTTGCCGACTGCGGATTTGAAGTCTTTGCTGAAATGGGCTTGATCGGCATAGCCGAGCGCCAGCGCCAACTGCGCAATGTCCATTCCGTTTTCCAGCAATTCGCCGGCTTCGTGCATCCGGTACCGCTGAATGACCCACTTGGGGCTCACGCCGACATAATCGTGAAACAAGCGCTGCAAGGTCCGCTTCGGAACGCTGAAACGGTGGACGAGCTGCTCGACTTTGACCAAGCTGCGATCATGGATGACCGTATCGACGACGTCGTTTATCAATTCAACCGTTTCATCGCGCTCAGGCATATTTTGGCGCAGCAGCGATTCCACAAGCCCGATCCGCAATTTCTTATCCTCCATCCCGAACAGACGCCGTTCAAAGGCGCCGCTGTCGATCGCAAAGCAGTCCGATACAGGAATAATGCGGTCGGTTAGGGCGGATGCCGGCGCCTTATAATAGCAGCGGAATGCTCCCGGCCTGAACAGCACCCCTACGATCTGCCCTTCCTCTTGGAGAACGTGGGCCGATTTTTTGCTCTCGATTCCGCTGATGCGGGAATGGCCCCGCTCGAATACGAGGTTTATTCCCGGGTGCTGCAAAACCTCTTGAGCGCAAGGGTCCTGTCCCCGCAAATCCCACTCGACGAGCCAATAATGCTGCACGAAAAAGCAGAGATCGTCCGACGGAAGATGGCGTGTCAGCGAGAACTTCGTTTTTGCCGTATCATAATGCAGGATCCCCCTGTTCGGGTTGCGTCCCTTTGTCACAGCGGTTTCACCTCCTCGCGTATTGGCGCGTTTTTACAAGAATGAAGTGGCTTCCTGTGCTATTGTTTTTATGAGAGATGCGGCTGCAGACTTTCATTTTCATAAAAGGAGGCCATTTCGTTGAAACTGGAATATGTGTTTTATATCGGTGCTCATCCCGATGAAGTTTGGGACGTGCTGTTTCATCCGGAAAAATCGTTTCAAGCGTTTCTGGGCGGAGTTATCCGCTCTACCTGCCGCGTCGGCGACGATATCGAGTTCGTAGGTCCCGGAGCGGACGGCGCCGAGACGGTTCAAATTTACGGAAAAGTGCTGGCGTATGAACCGAGCCGGGTATTGAGCTATACGGACCATCCCGGCCCTTCTCATTACGCCGAGCATGCCGAAATGGAAAGCCGCGTCACGCTCACCCTGGAGCCTGTCGGTTCATGCACGAAGCTGCATCTCATCAACGACCGGTGGACGGAGAATAACCCGCTTTTCGGCAAAACCGAGCGTTATTGGTGGATGATTTTAAGCAATATCAAGTCGATCGCGGAAACCAGCAAGCCGCTCGACTTTGGCTTCGGTACGGCTTCTTAAATTGTAACAAACGATGAGGAAAAATCATATGACCTCACGCGTGCGTTCCATTTCTCGGATCTAAGACAAGAGATGACATGGTTATGATCTACAATCGGATAGAGTCATTTCTATGAGGGTACGCCGGAGGAAGTGGCTGCGGCCGAAGCTTCGTTCACCGGCAGGTTTCTGCTGGAGCATTATATGGCAACTTAGTTCGAATGCTTAAGGAACATCACCGATTTTATCGGCCGCATCCTCATTTCATATGCGATTAGGATGTGCCATCCATCACGGAAAAAGCTTGTTGACCAATTCGATCCAGAAAGTGGAAAAAAATTAGTATATGGTGGCACTTAATGGATCGCCACATCATCGCATGGGGGTCAACCCTCCCATTTCTCACAGAGTCATAGCTCCCAAATTCCTTAGTTCAACCTTTCCATGAGGTGGATGTCGGCGATGCTGCCCGACAGGGTCATAGCCCGCAGTAATAGTGTAATACCGACTAATCCGTGCTTCTGATGTCTAACAAAAACTCAAATCAATGAAAATTTTACTCAATGAATCCGAGGAAAGATTAAGCAGCGTTTGCGAACAGAGTTACATCCATGTGCGGAGTATCGCTCAACATTTTTTCTTCACTAATTTGGCATTGCTTCTTACCTACGGCAAATAGGACTCGAATTAATTTGTTGCAAATTGCTATTAGGGACTGCATCTTCTTCAATGGGTTATCTTTTCGCTCGGTGTAATGACCGGATATTGACTGTGCTTCGCCACATACGTAAATGAAATAACTGTGAGGAAAAAAATGAAGCGAACTGAATGGATTTTATGCTCTATTTGCAATAGCAAAAATCGTACAAAGATACGGAACGATACAATACTTGAAAATTTCCCCTTGTTCTGTCCGAAATGTAAACAAGAAACCTTAATAAGTGTGCGAGAATTAAATAGTTCAGTTATCAAGGAGCCAGACGCTAAGACGCAGAGCCGATAATTTGTGAGACATTCACAGTTATCGGCTCTTTCTCTATGATAGCTTCTCAAGTTATGCGATGGTTGACTTTTTCAACGATGAATTAAAAACCGTTGTTTGATGGCGAGGTATTGTTTTGGTTAATTGGTCAACACCGGTGTTGACATGTTGCAATCAAAGCTGCTGTTGATATTTTGAAGATTTACGAGGGGGTGGGGTTTGCAGTTTGCCTCTTAACGGCAGCGGCTTTGGGATTGGAGGCTTGTATGTTACCGTTTCTTGTTCGTGAGGGGCCGTTACCTTACTGTGACGCCTGGATGTAGCAAATTTTTTTTCTCTTACACAACTTCAAAAAATCAAGTGAATATTCGGCCAACCAGTGCGGCCATTTTTCATTCGACACCTTTTGGGGATTTTAAGATATTCCGTGAAAGCTACCTTGTCTTGCAGAGTCAAGCCATCGAATTTGCATCGAATTCTAATCTCTGTTCGACGTGTATGACTGTCTCGTGGCAGATGAAAATTCGCTTCTTCCACTCTAATAAAATCTTGATCACGAGTCCCCACTGCGAGACGAAGAGCATCAATAACAACTGTTTTTCCGGTGTCATCTCACCCATAAGCGCTGTCAATCCAGGATGAAGAGGGATAATAAATGATTGATCTCCCTCGCCATACATCCTGAAATTTTCAATTTTCAATTCAGAAAGATTCATTTCAACTCATCTCCATTCCCCTCGTAGCTAACAGGATTTCGCCGTATTCTAATATTCCATATTTTGACAGTGGAACACTAAACCCCTATAAATGGCTGCCGAAAACCTCCTTCCTCAAAATCTTTTTCTCAAACTACCCGATTTTGCCCGAAAAATGAAACGGCTTGTAGAGGGGGCGTTGTCCCTCCGCTCTGTTCCTTGAAAACCACATACAAGTTTGTCCGGTACATTCCCCATGCAGCCTCAGAGGAAAGCCAGTATGCAAACGCGCCATGACCATGTTACTTCTGTATGCCTTTTCAAGACGCAGGATAACATGAGAGCGATTCCGTGAAGCATAGCGAAATGGTGGTTCCATTTTCGGCGATGACCTGTACGGCGGGATTATGATACTTCCGTCCAGCCACAGCTCATCGCAATGGGGGCGGCCTGCAGCAATCCTGGAGGAGGTGCAATCTTGCACCTATGAGGACAGTTAGCCGCTGTCCGCCGGATAAATTTTTCTATATTTAAACCCGAATCTGCCACTCCGCGTTTCGAGAAAATTGAATAACTAATAATCATGATAGATGTTAACAATCGTTCTGTACATGCAAGAAACCTGTAGAGCAGTATTTGCCGTAGTAATATCGTTCAAGCTAAACCATTCTGTCAGGCATACTTGAAAGTAACGCTAAGGTCGAATATCCAAGAGTCCATCCTTGCGGGGTGTTCTCTTTTTATATAGATACTCTTGAAAAGCCGGTGCTCGGATTCCTCAGAGCGACCGGCTTTCTTTTATTGAAAGGAGACTTGAATACATGGCCAAAGTGATCGCTCTCGCCAACCAGAAAGGCGGCGTAGGCAAAACGACTACAGCGGTCAACCTGGGTATTGGTTTGGCGGCGGAAGGAAAAAAGGTACTGCTGCTGGACGCCGACGCGCAAGGAAATCTGACGGATTCGCTCGGCTTCCAAGAGCCGGACAATCTTCCGGTATCGCTGGCGACGATGCTGCAAAAGTGCATGGCGGAAGAAAGCTATGATCCGCAAGAAGGTATTTTGCAGCATCACGAAGGGATCGACCTGATGCCGGGAAATATCGAGTTGTCGGCCGTTGAAGTGGCGCTAGTCAATACGATGAGCAGAGAAACCATCCTGCGCACGTACATCGATTCTGTGACGGATAACTACGATTACATTCTGATCGACTGTATGCCGAGCATGGGCATGATGACGATTAATGCTTTGGCAGCGGCAGATAGCGTCATTATTCCCGTCCAGGCCCATTATTTGCCCGCAAAGGGGATGACGCAGTTATTGCAGACGGTTGCCCGCGTTCGCCGCCAGATCAACAAAAAGCTCGTGGTGGATGGCGTATTGCTCACGATGGTAGACAGTCGCACCAATTTTGCGAAAGATATTTCGTTCGTCCTGCGCCGGGACTATGGGGACAAGCTGCGGGTGTTTCAAACGGAAATCCCCCTTTCCATTCGCGCGGCGGAAACGAGCGCTCGCGGCAAGAGCATTTATGCGCATGATCCAAACGGGCAAGTCGCCAAGGCTTATGTGGCATTAACGAAGGAGGTGCAGGACATTGACGGCGAAAGAAGACCGGCGCGCCAGCATAAAGCTGACCACAGTCGATGATTTGTTTACAACAGAAGAAGCCCGGAATGCCCAGCAGAAGGAACAAATCAAGGAAATCCCGTTGTCGGACATTAGCGACTTTCTCGATCATCCCTTCAAGGTAAAGGCGGACGATGCAATGCTGGAAATGGCGGAAAGCGTGAAGCAATACGGGGTGCTGGTGCCTGTTCTGGTACGGCCCAAAACGGACGGCGGCTTTGAAATGGTTGCCGGGCATCGTCGGAAAAAGGCGAGCGAGTTGGCCGGTATGGAGTCGATCCCCTGCATTGTACGCGAACTGGACGACGATCAGGCGACCATTATTATGGTGGACAGTAATTTACAGCGGGAATATGTTTCACCTAGCGAAAAAGCGTTTGCATACAAAATGAAGCTGGAAGCCATGAAAAGGCAGGGGCAACGTACCGATATAACTTCCGCCCAACTTGGGCGGAAGTTGGGCGGAAAAGAATCAAGAGAGTTACTGGCTGTACAAGTCGGAGAAAGTAAAAATCAAATATCCCGCTATATCCGCTTAACCGAACTCGTTCCACAGATTCTCGAAATGGTAGACGACAAGCAAATTGCTTTTAGTCCTGCCGTTGAAATCTCTTACTTGGCCGAGAAAGAACAGCAAGCCCTGCTGGAAACGATGCAAGCCGAGGATTGTACGCCTTCGCTGGCGCAGGCACAACGCATGAAGAAGCTGAGTCAGGATGGTAAGTTGAACGGAGACGTTATCCTTGGCATTATGACGGAGGAAAAACCCAATCAGAAGGAAAAACTGACGATTCGCAAGGAACGAATTGACAAGTTTTTTCCGCAAGATTTCAGTGAGCAGCAAAAGGAAGACCTGCTCGTGCAACTATTGGAAAACTGGTATCGCCGGAAACAGCGAGAACGGGAACACGACCGTTAATACAGCCCTTTGTCTCTCAGACAGAGGGATTTTTTATGCCCATTTTACAGAAGGGAGCTTTAAAGATGGACTTTACCGAAGGAAAACGGCGGAAATATGAGCGGCTGATGAAGGAAAAGCCCGGCTTTACAAACAGCGAACCGTCTGAGGAGGAAGAACGGCCGCCTCGCAAGCAGGCACAAAGCGTTGGTACAGTGCCAAAGAAGCCTGAACGTAAACGAAGTCGGGGGGACTGACGATGGAGCAGGAGAAACGAATGGCCGGCGACTACGAGGTTTATCAGGCGTTGCCCGTTGGCCGGGTCGAGGTTATTTTGGGCATCGACGCGACGAATCCCGAGAAGCCCTATTTGGTCTGCTACTGCGACCAGAACAATTTGTTTGGCATCGACCAGTATTATGGCGCAGAAGGATATGCGGACTATCTGCAGGCGATGCAGGAATTTACCAAGCTGATGCAGTGGGAGATCGAGAAGCTCCAGACCGAGCGTTCGGCCCTTACGGAGCCAATGGCTCCGGTTCTATCTGCCCATTGCCTGCCCATCAAGGGCGAGGATGAACTGAGCGGCAGGTTGGTTGTGATTCGCCCGGAAAGGCTGAGACCGGAGTTTCGCACGGCGGATCATCAAGTGGTCTGGGTGACGGGCGGCTTCGGCGCATCAGGAAATTCACGCGGCCGTGCAGTTTTCGCGATGAGGCTCTATTCCGGCGATGAATGCCGCTATAACCGCGAAGACCTGTTGGGCTTCCTGAAACCGGAGCATACACCGACGTGGGCAGCCGAGAAGCTGGCGCTGCTTCAAGCAGAGAAGCAACAGAAGCCGCGGTCGCGAGACGAAGCCCGCTAAGGAAAGTCCCATCCCTTCCAATGAAGAAAGGAGTCGTTCTCGATGTCGTGGACTTCTCGCAACCGCAAGGCGTTGGTCATTGGGGCCATTGCGGTTAGTATGGCGCTGCTGATAGCGGCGGCGGTTTACATGCTGGTGCAGCATGTCGAGCAGAAGCAACAGCAGCAACATCTGCAAGAATACTATGAACAGCAACTTGAAACGTTGAAGCAGGAACAGGAAAGGAAGAGTCGGGAGGCGTGGGTAGCAAGCCGGACTGTTGCGGCTGGCGCTGTGCTGACAGCCGATGATCTCAAGGCGGTTCCGATGCCCGCCGAGCTTCTTCCGTCCGGTATTCTGACCAATCGGAAGGAGATTATCGGCAAGCATGCCAAGGTGGCGCTGGAGCCGGGAACGCCGCTGCTCGCTTCCTTTCTGTACGAGGGACAGCCGGTTCCAAAGGATGTGCGGCTCAAGGAATTTCAGGTGATTCAGCTTCCCTCCAATCTCAAGGCCGAGCAGTTCATCGACGTGCGAATTGGCTTCCCCACGGGTGAAGACTTTGTGCTGCTGTCCAAAAAGAAGGTGCGGCAGTTGTCGGGCAATGTGGTCTGGCTGGAAATGAACGAAAAGGACATTCTGCAAGCCTCCAGCGCCATCATTGATGCGTATCTGCAAGGCGCGCGGCTTTACGCGCTGCCTTACGTCGAGCCGGGCTTGCAGGAGGCGGCTGTCGTCAACTACCCTGCCAATCCGAAGGTTCTGGATTTAATGAAGATCGACCCCAATCTGCTCGAGACGGCCGAAACGGAATTGGCTCGCAATCTGCGCCAAACCTTGGACACCAATTTGAAGGCGGTCAGCGAATCGGACAAGCTGAGGGCGTCCAGCGGCAATGTCACGGTCCAGCAGCAACTGCAAAACGAGCGGGCGACCACCCGGCAAGGCAATGCCATGTTTGAGACGCAGACGCCATTAGGGGGCGGGAACTCGGAGACGACGGCACCCAACGACACCACTTCGGGGGCGGGACAGCCACCGGCTTCCGAGGAGGCACCGCAGCAACCGTCGGTTCCTTCGGTTCCGACAGGTTCCGTTACGCCCCCTCCGGCTTCAACGGGAAAGGAAGCAACCCCGGAAACAAATGCCCCATCGGGAGAAGACCGTTGGGAGGATATCTTAAATCAGTAAGGGAGACGGCTATGAAAAAAATCGTATTTCTCGGCTCGGCGGACAAAAGCCATGTGCTGCTGGCGCTCGGTCGTTTATGGACCAGCCTGGGCAAGAAGGTGCTGCTCGTGGATTCCACGATGGGCCAAGCCGTCCAGGGATATCTGCCGCCTGCGTTCACCGGCAGCGCCGTGCAGGAGTTTGAGGACATGGATGTGGCCTATGGCTATGTGACATCCATGCAACTGGAGCGTGCCCTGGAACAGGCGGGAACCGCAGGCGCTTATGATGTGCTGCTGCTCGACACCGACCATACGCAAATGGTAACGGGCCGCGATTTACCCGGCTATGACAAACGGATATGGTGCTGGGACGGCAAGCGGCTGTCGCTGCAAAAAAATGAGGAGCTGCTGCTGCGCTTGTGCTTGCACGAAGCGGAAGCGCCGCTCTCTTTTTATGAATGGCTGTCTCCGGCCTTGCCGGGCAGACTGCCCGCGTGGCAGGCGGAAACGCGGCTGCGCCATGTGGAGTGGCTGGAGCCTTCTTTTCACTTCCCGCTGGATGAACGTGATGCCACGGTTGATGTGCATAACCAGCATCAACACCGCCTTGACCTTCGCGGCGTGAGCGGAGCGTTTCGGCAGGGGCTGCTCTCGATGCTGCAACAGCTTGCCGAATGCGACGCCAAGGCCGCGCGGCGCGCTTGGGCGATAGCCCAAAAGCGATGGCGAGTCTGGTAGAAAGGAGAACGCACATGGGAATGATCGTCGTGTTTTGGAGTCCGTTCCCCGGCCAGGCCGGAACGACAACCAATCTGCTGGCAACGGCTGCGTGTTTGGGGCTGGAATACTCGGCCCGGCTGCTGCACCTCGGCCTTCTTCGCGAGGAGGATGAGGCGGTGCAGCGGGCCTTTTACCAGCCGGAAAAAAATCCGTCCCGGTTGCCGGATAGCGGCATCGACGCGCTGCTGCGGCTGTTGCAAAACCGGAAGCTGGAAGCGAGGATGCTGCGGGATTATGCGCAGCCGCTGCTGCGGGAACGGCTGGACGTGCTGCATGGCTCGGCAAAGTCGAACGAAGGCTTTGCCATGCTGGCGGAGCGATTGCTGGAGCCGCTTTTGGATACGGCCAAGCGCGCTTACGATCTGGTGCTGCTGGACGGCGGCAGCGGGCGGGCTTCGGGCTGGCGAGAGACGCTGCGGAATCGGGCGGATCTCGTCGTCGTTTGCCTGCCGCAAAATCGCTTGCTGCTGGAACGCTTTTTTCAATCGCCGGAAAGCGAGCGGTTAAACGGACTGAAAGCGATGCTGGTGTTTGGACAGTTCGATCCGGCATCGGCTCTTACTGTAAACAATCTCCAGCGCCGTTTCCGCTGGCAGCAGCCGGCCTTTCCGGTCGTGCATAATACCGGCTGGCTGGATGCGGTGCAGCAAGGAGAGGGGCTCCAGTATTGGTTCCGCAATCGCAGCCTGTCGCGCCAGCACGAGAACCATCGCTTTGTTCGGCAGGTGCGCGCTCTGGCGCATGCGCTGATGGAGGGGACTGGCGCTAATCGGCCCCTGTTCGGCGGCAAGGAGGACACGCCATGATGACGCTGCTGAATACCCTGCTTGTGCTTGCGCTTCTGCTGCTGGCGGCATTTTTCTTGTATATGCGCATGAGCCGCCGCCTGCCGGAGCGAACAGATGGTGAGACCGTATACACGCTGGAAGCGATGACGGCGTTCGTCAAAGACACCTTGCACGAAATGACAACGAGCCATCTCAGCGATTTCGGTTTGTCCGAGGAAGAATACCGCCGCCGCAAGAACAAGCGGGCAGAGCTAAAGAAGGCACTGCGCGGCTGCACCTCCGGCGATTTGCGGGACAAGGAATACGTGAAGCAAGTAATCGCCGATTTGCTGATGCAGCAATACGAATTGGACAATAAACACCTGAACCTGTTGCTGCCGTTCCATCAACCGGATGCCCTCACTGCCCAAGATCAGTTTGACATCCTGCTGGATCGCTACAGGCAGCAATTCGGGCTACGGGCGCTGGAGCAGATGCTTCAGGTTTATGAGCTGGATCGGCAACGTTTCGATGACGACGGGCAGCTTGAGGCTTACCGGATCACGGAGGAAGACATTCAGAGCATCTATGCTCAAAGCGCTCCCCAGTTGACAGTGGAGGATAAGCTGCGCATTGTCGTGCAGCGGATTTACCAGCACTACAAGGGATTTAGCGTCATCGACGAGCTGCGCGATATGCGAATCGACGGCGTATCCGGCGGGGTGTCCGGTTTGCCGCCGCTGATGTGGGAGGGCGAATGGGCGTTCGAGGAGGATGTGCAATGGCAGGCATTGCCCCGTTCGCACGATAGCGTCTGGCTGTTTTACAAGGGCAAGTCCATTCATCTGAGTTTCCTCTCGTTCGGCTCGGAGCAGGAGCTGCGCCGCGTCTGTCAGATCATCTACAAGCATAATTTTCCCGGCCAGTTGTCCGAGGCCAACGGCTATAAGGTCAATGAAATGGGCGACGGCTCGCGCGTCGTCGTCTTGCGCCCCCGGTTTGCGGAATCGTGGGCTTTTTTTGTGCGCAAATTCGATGTGCAGAGTGCCACGCTGGAGCAGTTGATTCAAGACGAAAATGCGGAGCTGCCGATCGGACTCATCCGCTATTTGGTCGCGGGTGCGCGGATTACGGCGATCACCGGTGCGCAGGGCAGCGGCAAGACGACCCTGCTGATGGCGATGGTGCGCCATATTCCGGCCGTGCTACCGATCCGGGTTCAGGAGATGAGCTTTGAGCTGCAACTGCGCAAGATTTACCCGAACCGTAACATCGTCAGCCTGCGCGAAACGGAAACGATTACTGGCCAGCAAGGACTGGACATTCAGAAGAAAACGGACGGCTCGGTGAACATTTTGGGCGAGGTGGCGACCGACCCGGTTGCGGCCTGGATGGTGCAGATGGCGCAGGTCGCATCCCTGTTTACGCTGTTCACCCACCACGCCAAAACGTTCCGCGATCTCGTGCTGTCTCTGCGCAATTCCCTGCTCAAGACCGGCGTGTTCAGCAGCGAG
Organism: Cohnella sp. 56; assembly: GCF_037963805.1. Classification (NCBI taxonomy): domain Bacteria; kingdom Bacillati; phylum Bacillota; class Bacilli; order Caryophanales; family Paenibacillaceae; genus Cohnella; species Cohnella sp. 56. Next base: position 252,891 of record NZ_JAZDQE010000005.1, read on the forward strand.
CGCGTGGCGGAGCAGCAGGTCGTCAGCGTCGTCAATTTCGACATTCATCTGCGCCGCGACTTGGACGGGCGAAGATACATTGAACGGATTACGGAATGTATGCCGGTGCCGCAGGAAGCGGACTATCCGACTGACTTCACCGGCAAGATGACCAAGGATGTGCGGCTGGCCGCCTTTATGGAAACGGTGCTGGAATTTTTCCGACGCTCGACGGATCGTCCGCTGTACACTGCCCGGAACTTGATCGAATACCGGGAAGGACGGTATGTTGCTGTTCATCCGTTGTCCGAGCAAAGCCGTCGGGACATGGCAACCTATTTGAACGGCCCGGATCAGGCGGTCTTCGATGCCTTTCTGGACAGCCATTGGGAGGAGGAGTCATGATGCGGGAATGGCTCTCTCCACTCCTCGGCATATCGACAGTTCTGTTCCTGATGGCGGTGGCGGCGTTCCTATGGCTGTCCCGACGCGATTCGGATATTGCCGCCATTCGGCGCTACGAATCGCTGCGCAAGCCTGGACAGGCGTCGCGCAGACAAGCGATGTACAGTTTCCTGCAACAGTTGTACAGCGTGTGCGAGCAGGTGCCGATACTGCGTGCCTATTTGCATCATCTGCGCAAGCGGCTCCTGATCGTTCGGTTGGGCGACGAGTGGAAGCTGCGACTGGAAACGATCAAGTCTGCTTTGCGGGTGTGGAGCATCCTTCTCTTGCTCGTTATCCCGCTTGCCGTCATGGTGCGCGATCCGTTCACCTGGGGCATGCTGCTGCTTGGGCTTTGGGTAGGCCACGGCGTGCTCGCGGATATGGGCGTGCAACGGCTGGAACTGCGGCTGCTCCGGCAGCTTCGCACGTTCTTCGGTGATGTGCGTCATCACTACCATCGCCATGGCATGGTCGAGGAAGCGATCTATGAGGCGGCGGACGGCGCGCCCTATGAAATGGCGCTGCACGGGCAAGAGCTGTACGACATGCTGACGGACAGCAATGCGGAGGACAAGCTGGCGCAATACGTGGAGCTGGCCCCCAATCGTTATTTGCAGGGGCTGGCCGGATTGTCTTATCTCATTAAAGAGCATGGCGACCGGCAAACGGAAAGCGGCTCAGTGTATCTCAAGGGGCTGGAAAAGCTGTCCGGCGAGCTGAGTCTGGAGTTGCTGCGGCGGGAGAAGCTCAGTTATTTGCTGCAAGGGCTGACGGTGATTGCGCTGGTGCCGCTGCTCTTTACCCGCCCGATTGAAGCATGGGCAAGCCGCTTTTTTCCGCCGATGGACGCCTTTTACGCCGGAGCACTCGGCTGGCTGGCGAAGCTGAGCCTGCTCGTAGTCGTATGGCTGTCCTATGTGCTACTCCGCGCGTTGTCGGAACTGGATGGAGCCGCTCGGCATACGAGCCGCCGTCGCTGGGAAAAACACGTGTACGGCTGGCCCTGGATGCGCTGGCTCGTGCAGCGGCTGGGGCCGACTCCCGATTCGCGGGAAGAGCAGCGGGTGACCCGGCTACTCAAGGAAACCGCATCCCAGCTGCGGCTGGAATGGTTTTATGTGCAGCGACTGGTCGCGGGCGCGTTGGCCTTTGCCGCCGTGCTGGGGCTGTTCGTATCCCTGCATGCCACGGAGCGCCATCAACTGCTGTATGCGCCAGTCAAGCCGGGGATGCTGTTCGGGCAGTTGTCGGCCGAGGAAGAAGCCAAGGCGCGGGAAGCCGCAGCGCTGGATCGTCGTATCATCGACCAAGTAAAGGAGGTGAGGCCGCGCAACGAACGCATCATTCTAAACCTGCTTCGCCAGCAGGCGGTAAACGGCGAACAGGACGAGGAGCTTCGTCTGACTGCGCGACGGGTGATGGACAAGCTGGAACGATTGGAGCAGCCGCGGCTGCTGTGGTGGGAGGTGTTATTGGCTATCGCCGCAGGCTGGGGCGGGTTTGCGCTGCCCGTTGGCATCCGATGGTTTGAACGGCGCATGCGGCGGATGGAGATGAAGCACGAGGTCGATCAGTTGCAGGCGGTGATCGCCATGCTGGCCGGGATGGAACGCATGTCGGTCGAGCAGTTGCTGATCTGGATGGAGCAATTTGCCCGTGTGTTCAAGGAGCCGTTGCAAGTATGCTTGCTCCACTTTGAGCAGGGCGAGGAGCAGGCGCTGGCGCAGCTCAAGGAAGACGCGCCGTTCGTACCGTTCGTGCGGACCGTGGAGAAGCTGGAGCTGGCATCGCAGCATTTGACGATCCGTCAGGCGTTCGACGATCTCGAAGCGGAGCAGGCCTTTGCGCGGGAGCAGCGCAAGCAGGAGTATGAGCAATTGATTGAACAAAAGGCAGGCTGGGGGCGCTGGATCGGCTTTACCCCCCTGATGACGCTGATTTTCGGGTATTTGGTCATCCCGCTCCTTGTCGTCAGCCTGCATCAAATGACGTCTTACTACGAACAGCTTCAACGCCTTCAGTAAGTCGTACAGGCGTCCTTCCTTTTCTTAGGGGAAGGCTTTTTTGTCTATTCAAATTAAAGGAGCGAACTCAATGTCGAATGCACAAAAAGCATTGGTGATGGCGGCGGGCATTTTCCTCGCCATCGCTCTCATTACCCTGGCCGTGGTGCTGTTTGCTTCGGCCCAGGATTCCACCAAGGCGGGGCAAAGCAATTTCAGCAACATTCAAACCGAGCTGTCGCAAACGGCCTTTACCGTGTACGACAATACGACGCTGTCGGGCAGCCAGGTCGTCAATGCGCTTCGCAAATTCCGCGATGTCGATCAATTCGGCATTCAGATTTTCACCGGCAAGAATCCGGCCGGGCAATGGTACGGCAAAACGATCAATACGAGCGTGCCGCTCGACAACGTGACCTACGGCACCGTCGTCGGGGTGGCTCCGGGCCTGATCGCGCAGACGGTGGACGAGGCGGACATCAACTACGTGAACCCGAGCGGCAAGTTCCGCGCGAGTTTGGTGCTGGATAGCAGCAATGTCATTCGCGGCATCGTGTTCCGGCAGCAGTAAGACCGGAGGAAGGACCGGAAGCGTCCGGGGAAACCGGACGTTTCCGTCTGAAAGGAGGAAAACCGGATGGATTACGCCCCGAGAACGATGATGGAGATGAGTGTCGCTTTTTTGGCATTTCTGATGGCGGTGGGAACGGGCCTGCTGCTGTTTCAAAACGGGGCTTCGCTGAATACGTTAGCCTACGTCTCCGGCCAAGCCCAAGATCGTAGCCTGCACCAGACCGCAAATCCAACGGTCGGCGACGGCACAATGAGCGGCGTGGAGGTGCTCCACGTGCTTGCTCGGCTGGAGGAAGGCGATGCGGAAATGCTCGTGGACGGTATGCGGTACGTAGCGCCGCTGGAACGTGAGCAGCTTCGCATGGCAGGCATTCCTTTGCAGAAGAAATATGTGCCTGAATACGAACGCGATGCGGAGGGGCGTTTGCTGCGTCTGGTCTTGAGGCGGATGCCATGAACACGCTGCTCAAGCTGTTTGCGGTGCTGATCGCGCTCCTGCTGCTTTACCTGTATCCCCTCTCCGCCGCCTTCGACCAGCAGGACGATATTTCCGAGCTGGTGGCGATGCGGGCGACGACCTCGTTTGTGGATGCGGTGCGTGACAAGGGAGGCATTACGCCTGCGATGTACAACGATTTTATGGCCGCGTTGGCGGCAACCGGCAACAGTTTTGCCGTCGAGATGGAGCATGGCGGCAAAACCTATGTGCCGGTCTACGAGGACCCGACCCGGCCGGAAACGTTCCGCGGCACCTACGAGATTCACTACGATTCGTTCTACAACGCGCAGATTTTGCCGGTGCTGTTCCCCAACAATACGCTGGCCAAGGATGATCCGAGCCGCCGATACCGGATGCGGGTAGGCGATTCCTTTTCGGTTATGGTGCGCAACACGAACAGGACGGCGGGGACGCTGATCTTTGACATGCTGAACAACACGATAAGCCCGAATGAAAAGATCGTCATTCCCTACGGAGGGACGGTGCGCCATGCGATGGATTGAATGGGCCATTGTCGGCGCGCTGCTGTTTCTTCCGTTTGCGACGATTAACCGCATTGAGACGGATGCGCTGCGCCGGACGCTGCTGGCCGAATTGCGGTATGACGCCGCGCTGGATGCGGCGGTGGACGATGCAGCCAGTCAGTTGATCGGCAACGCCAGCCAGCAGAAAGAGGCGCAGTACGGCTCGGACAAACGGATGGCGCTCAATAAGGAAGACGCGATTGCGGCGTTTTACCAAACGCTTGATGCGGGATTTGGCATTGCGGGCGATCCGGTGGCGCAGGGGACGCTGCATCGCTTCATTCCCGCACTTGTCATCATCGGGTATGACGGCTTCTACATCTACAGCGAACAGGAATGGACGGGAGCGGATGGAAAAACGATCATGAAGCCGGTTTGGGGAGCGAAGCAGCCGTATGCCTATGCGGATACGGCGGGCAACAGCCTGTCGTTTACGCTGGATCAGGAGGTGTTGGCCTACGACGCGGCAAGCGGAAGCTGGCACGAGGGCTTGCGCCAGGACATTCGGCAACAAACGTCGATTCCACTTTTGCAGGATGCCGAACGCTTTGAACAGGTTCGCCGCAGCACGATTGTCCGGGCCATTCAGGATGAGCTGGCGTACCGTATCAACCAATACAACGAAGTCGTCTCCCGATCCGGTATTTCTTACGTGTTTACGTTGCCGCTGATCCCGGACGAGGACTGGAGCAACAGCATCGACGACGTAGGCGTCCTCGCGTTTTTGCAAGGCGTTCCGATAGGCGCGAAACAGTACAACAGCTATGCGCTGGGAGGGAGTCGGGTGCTCAAGCAGGAGTCCATTATCGGCGCACGCAAGGGCACGATGAAGGTGTATTTCCGCAGCTCCTGCCGCTATGACTACCCGCGTGAGGAGGTCTTTGCCAGCGAGCAAGCGGCGGCCCGCAAAGGGTATATGCCGCTGCCCTGCACATCATAGCTCGCATTCAAGAAAGGAGGCTGTCCGATGTGTATATACGCGTATTAATCGCGATTCTGCTGTGTCTTGCCGTCAAAATGCCCGCCGCGCAAGCGGCCGGGCCTGTATATACCCAGGCTTGCGGCGGCAGCGATTTTGCCCTGGCGCTAAAATCGGATGGAACGGTTTGGTCGTGGGGCAGCAATCCGCAGCGACAATTAGGTTATGATTCCGGCGGTGGATTCGTTTCGTTTCCAACCCGCATTCAATCCTTGCATCAGATCACAGGTATTGCTTGCGGTGCGACATCGGGTTATGCGCTGCAAACCGGTGGCACCGTGTGGGTTTGGGGACGCGGCGCGGAGGGTCAGCTTGGCCTTGGCGACACGGAGCAAAGAAATGAGCCGACAATGCTTTCGCTCTCCGGCGTGACTCAGGTGGACGCCGGTATCCGGTTTGCGCTGTTTGTCCGGCAGGACGGGACGTTATGGGCAACCGGAGAGAATCAGCAGGGGCAGCTTGGCGACGGAACAACGATCGGCAAAACGTCCCCGGTGCAGGTATCGGGGTTGGCTGCGGTTCGGGCTGTCGCGGCTGGCGGCGCTCACAGCTTGGCCGTGACAACGAGCGGTCAGGTGTATGCCTGGGGGAGCAACAGCTATGGCGGTATTGGCAACGGCGGAGCCGGACCGCCGGTGACGACGCCGTATTGGCAGAGCGCCCTGGTCAACATAGTCAGCGTGTCGGCAGGAAACGATTCCTCCTTTGCCTTGGATAGCAACGGTCAAATCTGGTGCTGGGGCGTGAATACGTATGGGCAACTGGGATTTGGCGATACCGCCAGGCGCTATGAACCGACGCTGTTTACGGCGTTATCGAATGTCGCTTCGATTCATGCCGGTGGCGATTACACCCATGCGAGGCTGGCAAATGGCGAGTTGTGGGGCTGGGGCTCGAATTGGGGCGGCAAGCTGGGAGACGGGACCGGCATGGACCGCCACGCGCCGGTCCGCGTTCAGTTGGAGGATGTGCAATTTGTCGGCAGCACGAAGTCCAACTTTGTGCTGGCCGGAACAACCGGCGATTTGCTCTATAGCTGGGGAAATAACTCGGGCAGCGTACTTGGATACAACGGTGGTTCCCGGTCCGTCCCCGGTTTGGTGATAGGATTGCTTGTGGACGCCAAGGGCGTCGGTTCGTTTTCGCCGGTGGTTTTGCCGTCCTCCTTGAACAGCTCGGCCACCTTGCCGATAACGGTTGCGGATTTGCGCGGTTATAATGTGGGCTGGACGCTGAGCTTGTCCGCCACGCCGTTTTACAGGTCGGGACTTGATCCGACGACCGGAGACGGCATTCTGACCGTCAGCTTTCCAGCCTCTAGCCTGACCGTAAGCGGGCAAGCGCCGATTACGGTGACGAGCGGCATGGAGATCGACGCCGTTCACGGCCCCAGGCACCTGCCGGGACATACACTGGAGGCGACCGCAGTCCCAATCATGCAGGCGGATGCCGGTTACGGCACGGGAATCTATACTACGGCCCTATCACTAGCTCTGGCGGTGCCGGAGACCGTACAGGTTGTGCAGGCTGCGGGTTCCTCTTTTTATAAGCAGGGCGACATGATCGGCATGCTGGCCGGAACGTATACATGTACGTTCACCCTGACGCTGACCAGCGGACTCTAAACCGAAGGAGCGAATGACGCATGATGTGGATTCGACTGTTGCTGCTGGCAACGGTTTTTTGCGTTGCAACGGGATTTTCGGCCCCAGCGGAGGGACAGCAATTAATCGTAAGCGGCGACCCGGCGCGCATCCAGCCGCAGCTCGGCGCTTACATGGAAGAGATCGTCCCCGGAGACGAACGCGAGTATAAGGTGGAGGTCACCAATCCAACGGATAAGGACATCACGGCCCTGCTCTACACGGCCGATGCCGTCCCTGCGCTGGGCGGAGGCAAGGATTTTACGCTGCCGGATGACCCGGAGCTTGGCTCGTCGGCCTGGTATACGACACCGGATCGTCCGATCACGCTCCGGGCAGGCGAGACGCAAAGCTATACCGTGAACATGCGTATCCCGGAGCATGTCGAGCCGGGGCAATACGTTTCGGTGATCGGCGTTTACGACGATCAGGGGCCGACGCTCGCAGCGTCGGACAACGAACTAACGCAGTTTGTGACCCGCATGGTTCGCAAGACCGGCTTGCAGGTTGTGCTGAGCTATAAGCTGGACGAGGCAAAGCCGCCGCAGGCGGTTCCGAATTCGGTCACATATGGGCTGGAGAATGGGCGCGGCTTTTTATCCATCCTGCTGATGAACGAGGGAGGCAGCCTGTCCAAGCCGGAAATGACGGTGCAGGTCAAACGCCAGGGCAAGGACAAGCCGGTGCTGGAGCTGGAAGCTCGCTTCGATTCCATCTATGCGGGGACGGTGGCGCAGCACCGGGCCGAGCTTAATCGGCCGCTGGCTGCGGGCGCTTATCTGGCGGAGGTCATCACGACGGTCAACGGAAGGACGGAGCAAAAAGAACTGCCCTTTGAGGTGGCAGATGAAGCACAGCGTACCCATTGGGGCACGGCATCCTCCGGCAAGATCATTGAAGTGGCGGAGGACGGCTCTCCGTTGCCTTCGCCGTGGCTTGGCTCGTCGCGCATCTATGTGTATGCCGGACTGCTGCTCCTGCTGGGAATCGTAACGTGGCGGCGCAGGCGAGCAGACAAAGGGCGTTCCAAGGAACCGCGTTAAAATCCCATGCTGCGGCCGGACGCGGCATGTTCATATAGATCACTCATTTATTTGGTAAAGGAGAACTGATCCATGTTCAAATTGATGCGCAAGCTGCTTCCCCTTGCCTTGGCAACGGCGCTTTTGCTTCCTGCCGCCGCCCATGCCGAAACGGTGTCTATCATCGCGGGCACGAATCAATCGTCGCAAACGACCGTTTCCTTCAGCTCGGTCACGCTGGACGTAACCGCAAATCAGATTTCGACAGCCTCCAATGCGATTACCGTTCGAGACAGCCGCGGCAGCGGTGCCGGCTGGTCGGTATCCGTTTCGTCCACTGATTTTGTGAGCGGCTCCTTGCCCGACCCGACGACCACGGGGACGTATACTGTCAAAATTCCGGCCAGCGCCGTTTCGATCATTGTCGGCACGCCGGTCGTGGCCCTGAGCGGTCAAGCGGTTGATCCGACCCACGGGCCGCTGGCCTATAACGGTACGCTGTCCTCCACACCGCTCAAGCTGCTGCAGGCCGCTCCGGGCTACGGCATGGGCGAGTATACCGCTGGCGTCTCCTATTCGCTGGCAGTGCCGAAATCCGTTACGGTCGCTTCGGTAAGCAGCGGCTCCAGCAGCTATCATGTGAACGATACGGTCGGCACAGTAGCGACAACCTATACGGCAACACTGACCTTCACCCTCGGCTCGGGCGTATAAAGCGCACGGAACGGCTCCTGTTCCTTCAATAGAATGGGAGCCGTTTTCCGGTTGCAATCTGGACAAGCTGCAACGTGATCCCCTATCATGTAGGGACAAGAAAGTTTTACCAAATAGAAGATTCATACGCGAAGGAGTGAAGCGGTTGAAAAAACGAATCCTGTTTGTTTTAATGATGGCCGTGCTGGTGAACGGTTTTGCGCTGACGGCGAGCGCGGCATCCAAACCGCCCACGTTTGTCGGTGTCATGATGGATGGGATGAAGCTTTGGTTCCCGGATGCGCAGGCGTTCGTGGATGACAACCAGCGGACATTGGTGCCGGTCCGATTTGTAGCGGAGGCGCTTGGCGCAAAGGTCGGCTGGGAGGCGGAGAGCCGATCGGTTCCGATTCAAAAGGACGATCAGCGTATTCGGTTGACCATCGGCAGTAAGGTTGCAACGGTGAATGGCGAAGACGTAGCTTTCGATACCCAGGCGGTGATGCAAGGCGGTCGAACCTTTGTCCCGCTGCGGTTTGTCAGCGAGATTCTCGGCGTGGCGGTGGAGTGGGACGGTAAAACGAATACGGTGCTGCTTTCCACAAAACCATTGGATGGCAAGACCGATCCGTGGGGCCGATTGATTCGCACCACCGATCTGCCGAGCAACGCAGCGGATTACCCCTACATTCTGGCGGATATTCCGAATGAGATGTACGAGCTGGCGTATCCTTATCATCATGAGGAAAGAAGCAAGGTGTCAGCGACCGTTGCGAGCCAAGCCGAATATAGCAAACAAAACAAGGATATTTGGATAGAACGTGTCAAGACATTCGGGAGCCTTTGGCTAAATGTGGATTATCGGACAATTGACGATTCGTGGACGCAAGCGCTGTTCGCAACCAAGATGCAAAATTCGGATGGAGAATTGCGGCGCATTCGAGAATATGTCAGTTGGGTAAAGGAAAACCATATCCACATAGAAGGGTATCTCGACCCGGAACCGAGCATGATCTTTTATGATGGATTTGGCTCCGATAACATTCGCGCTCATTTCCGGCTTCGCTTTGTTTCCTATGATAAATCGGAGCGTCTGTTGTACGATCAATGGTTCCCGAACGATCTCAGTTTTGAGAAAGGAAAATGGTATGAAGGGTATACCGATATTCAGATGAGCACCAATGTCGGCGGAGACTGGGGAAGCACATTAAAAGTCTCTCCAACGGCCAGTCTCTTCTCCAACTATATGTTTGTGAAGGCGGCTGAAAAAGATGAATAAGAAGCGAAGGGTTACACGTTGGATATGCACGCTTATGGCGTGCATTTTTTTATTTTCATTTTTTGAGACTGATCCATCCTACGCGGCGCCAGATATTACGATACGAGACGGAATTGTGCAACTGAAGATCACCAGCACGGCGGCAAGCACTTCTATTCGCTACAAGACGGTTGGTTGGGTTGTGAGCAGAGAACAGTTGTGTTCGCAAATTGCATCAGGGAAACAATGCGCCGATCCGAGGAGCAGGCCGCATGCCATTTTTTCGGATGATGAAATTGTTCAGACCGGGCAAAGCCCCAATCCACCCATTCCCGGTCAACCTCTAACCGGCTTTTATGAAGTGCCGGAAACAGCCGTCACTCAGCGGCTTTGGGCGGCAGGCATGGATGGAATTCAGGACAATGACGATCTGTACTTTTACGCAATCATGGTCTCCATCAATGGAGACGGATCGGTCCGCAAAGGTCCCTTTTATACGTTATCGGGCATCAAGCAGGCCGAGGGCTGGCTGCATCCAGACGATCTCGATGATTATTTCGGCCTCCATATTCCATATCGCAGCGCTGAATTTCCGGTGGATGCCGTGGCCAGAACCGTCGATGGCCGGGTCATTCAAAATCCGGACGTGACGTTTTTGAAGGGCAAGTACAAAATCGGGGAAACGATTGACCACGAGTTTCCAGCGACCTTGACCGACGGCGGGAAAACGTATCGAATTGTGCGCTCCTACATGTCCCCGAAGCAGGATACGACGCAGAAGAAGTGGTTGCAGGAAAATCCCGAGACCAACGATAAAGTTCGGATTCGCAGCTTCACGGTGGCGCTTGGCGGTTCGGACGTCATTGCCGAATATGAGGAAGCCGCCAGTCCTGTGAAGGCCATCTACCAAAAGGAAGATGGAACGGTACTACAGGAGGTGGACAAGGGAGAATTTGCGGCCGGAGAGGAAGCCAATCACACCTTTGAGGCGACGATCACTAAGGGCGGGCAAACATATGAGATCATTCGCTCCTATATTACCAGCAACAGCAATCCGTCGGAGAAGCTGTTTATTCAGGAGAAAAGCGACAGCAAGCTGCGGGAACGCTCCATTCTCGTCGGCCAGAGCGGCTCCAACTTTGTCGGCATCTACAAGGTGCCTTCGCCCGTGACGGTGACCTCCCGCATCGACGCGCCGACAGAGGCATCGTCCTCGGAAACGGCGGTCACTGGGGAGTTCGTCTTTGAAGCCAAGTCGCCGAACCCGCTCAAGTCGTACGAAATCACACGCATCGAAAATGCGCAACTGGTCAGTGCCAGTCAACAAACCGGTGCGTTGAACGGCAAGTCGGCCAGCCAATCGCTGCCGATCCGTATCCCGCTCGGCAGTAGCGATAGCGTCACGGTGAAGATCACAGTCGTCGTGACGGATGCGGCAGGCCAAACGGGAGATTCCACCTCCGATCACACGGTGACCATCAATGGCGGCGAGGATACCTCGCAGACCGGTTCGGAGCAGAATGGCGAAGCCATGGATGCCTCCGCAACAGCGGTCATCAAGGCGGATGCGCGCGGCGCGGAGCGCTTTGATGTGACCAAGGGCATCCCAACATCCGAAAGTCTGTACGTCAATGCGAGCGCCAAATCTTACCTATACCGCAACAAGTTTACGGAGATCAAAGGAACGAAGCAGTATCCGATCACCGTCAGCCGCACGTATTCGTTGTCTTGGACTGAGCGTATCCCCGGCCCGCCGGACAGCGAAGGCCATCCGACGACCGTTTCGGTATCGCGTTCGGATACGCAAACGGTCACGCAAAGCTATACGGTGGAACGCAAGTTCAGTTATTGGCTGATCGACCGGCTGGAGGTATACGGCCTGCAGCAAGCAGAGGTAGCCAATTATGCCTTGGCGGGTGGCAAGGTGACGCTGCAACCAAGCGGTTATACGCCACCGACCGTTTCGGCCAGCCATGAGGCTTCTCCGTCTGCCCATGTAACCGATCCGGTTTATCGCAATGTCATTCTGCCCGGAAAGTCGCTGAACGGTGGCTCCAGCCGCCCCTCCATTCCCTCTGAGAATTGGAAGGCGGAGGCGGAGCAGGCAGTCGGGAAAATCAAGGTGCACAGCGATTCACTCGTCTTTAATGGGCAGACCATTATGGACAATCGAACGGTAGAAGAAACGGCTCCAACTCCGGGGACGATTCCGGCTGCGCCAATGATCGGGCAAAACGTGCTGTATGGCAGCGGCTTTATTATTGATTCGAACAAGAGCAACAAATCGTCTCAGCCGAGCAGCGGGACGCTCGCTTACTCCCTGATTAAAGGCATTGGCGGCGGAAGCAAGCAAACTTTTCCGATTTCCGACATCAACCCTGTAACGGTGCATACGCCGGTCGTCAATTTCGTCGCGTTGTCTAACGATCAATCCCACAACCAGAAAACAGTGCCGACTGCCGGACGCTCGGCGCTCATCCTGAACCGACCCTTTACCGTCACGTTTCCGACCAGCGGCCAGCATCGCGACATTACGGGCTATGGCAACCGGGACTACGCCAAGTACATTCGGGACAAGCAGGTGCGCTTCCCCTTCGATGTGTACAAGGCCGACGGCACCACGCTGATCCCGAAGGAAACCTGGACCTCGATTCCGGTCGGTCAGATACAAACGACGTTTTTTCTGCCCGTGTGGGTAGATGAAGGCAACTATGAGGTGCTGTTCCGTTCCTTTGCCGAAAACAGCCCGTCCTCGTTTACGTCGCAGTCGAATGCCAATCTGGATGTGAGCCATCATGTGGCGACGCAGGTCGTGCCGGTCGAGGTGATCGGACGGTTGTTCGATTTCCGCATTACGGACATTGCAGATTATCAATGGGAGACGGTATTCCGCGCGGCCAAGGGCAGCGCCACGCCAACCGGCAACAGCTATTGGGTCGGGCCGAATGGCATCGACGGCGTTGCGCGGGGCAATGCCGCTCCCTATGTGCTACCGATTCGGCCGGGGAGCCACCCGGAGAGCGGCAAGAAAAACGTGGCGATCAAAACGGGCTATCATTTCAAGTTCGAGGTGAAGACGCTCGGCAACATGTTCGGTTCGGGCGACGGTATCCTGATCACGCCGACCTTCTACTTCGTGGACAAGAAGGGGCAGAACCGACAACCGGTGGACCTATACTATCACTCGGGTAACAAACGGTTTATCCGCATCGGCTCTGCGGAGGACACGGAGCAACGGCAGGTGACGCTGGATACCCGGTTGCGAAACGTGCCGCGGCAAGAACTGACGAATACCGCCAATTCCCTCTGGAGGCTGAATGGCGCGACGGGCAATCAGGCTACGTATGTGCAGCAATTTTTGAAGGATGCGGCACAAAAGAAGATTTATATTGGCGGCTACGATGGCATGCTGCTGCCGCAGCAGCTACGGACCTTCATCGGCAGCATGCAGGTGCCAAGTGGCGTCGATGCAGTGCGGGCGAATGCGGCCGCACAGCTTTGGCGCGGCGAATACAGCCTGCCTGCCGCGCCGTATGCGGTGCCTGCGGGCTTTAATGTGGCCGAGTACGGACGCACGCACAAGCTGGATGACCAATCTCCAATCTTTCTGCGCGACGGCTACCTTGTCGTCAATTTCAATATCGAAACCATCCGCAACCGGAGCACCAGTCAGCCGCATTTGCAATACAAGAATGCGCCGCTGAACAACCAATGGCAGTTGGAGGGCTTTAGCCGCAGCTTTGTCGATCCGTATGGAGCCAAGTTCACCTTGCTGGACGGCGATGTGGCATTCTATCATGCGGACTTGTCCAGCTACGACGATTTTGGAACAGGCGGCACCCATTAACTTCATCAGTCGGGAGGAATGGACATGTTTGAAAAGCTGCAAAGCGCCGCTACCGAGGAAGCGGCTTTTTTTTATTCCGCGTCTGCCGATGACGAAGTCGGGCGCAGTTGCATTGGCCACCTGCGCGGGGATTTCGGGCGCTCGGGCGAGGAATTTTGGGTGACCTGGTTTCCCCGGCGATCTCCCTTTGAAACGACGGCCTTTAAGGAAGAATTGGGCAAGGTGTTTCAAGCCATCGGCGATCAGGACGTGCTGAAAAGCCGTCAGCAAATGCTTCGCTTTTGCAGCAAGCACCCGGAGGCGCGCATCAAAGGCGCATGGAGCACGGACGTATACGGTTTCCGCATGGAGACGCCCGAGCACCGTTACTTCCTGCGCTGCTTTCCCTTTGCCGGGGATTACAACTTCTACTTGTATTGCTACGCACGCCCGGAGCGCGTGGCCGAGCAGCAGCGGCAAGTCCCCTCCACTCCCGCCGCGCAGAAGAACAAGACGGAGCCGCACCGATAGGAGGACACCATGAACGATCTAACGCGTTACCGGCTGCTGGCGGAAGCCTCGCTTCCCCCGGCGGCCAAGCTGCTGTACAGCTATTTGCTCGATTTGGCGGGCGGACGAAACGGAACGGTGTGGCTGTCCTCCCGCCGTCTGGCGGCAGAGGTCGGACTCTCCACCTCTGCCATTCGCCGCAATTTGCATCGTCTGGAGCAAAGCGGGCTGATTCATCGCACCTCCCGATATTCTGAGGAGGGCATTCGGCTGACCAACAAAATTACGCTTCTGTGAAGGGGGTGCCCATGTGACAGCCAAGCTGCAGCGCATTGTTGAGCTGTCGGCCCGCACGGCGCATGCGGTGGTGAGCGATACCGAACGATGGGCCGATTTCCTGCGGACCGCCGCATGGAACTACAAGTATCCGTTTCAGGATCAATTGCTGATCTACGCGCAGCGCCCCGACGCCACCGCCTGCGCCCCGATTGAGGTTTGGAATCACAAGCTGAACCGATGGGTCAAGCGCGGCGCGAAGGGTATCGCGCTAATTGAGGATCGGGGCAGCAGCCTGGGATTGCGCCATGTGTTTGACGTTTCGGATACGCAAAGCCGCCAGTCGCGCGCCGTGCCGCTCTGGCGCATGGACGAGGCGGATACGGAGGCCGTGCTTGAAACGCTGGAGAACGCCTTCGGCCACGAACGGGAGCCGGGCATGGAATTGCCCGCCTCTCTGCTGGCCGCGGCGCGGAACGCGGTGGAGGATCACAGCGCCGATTATGTGCGTCTGCTGCTCGCCGAGCGCGACAACAGCCTGCTCGAAGAGTTGGATGTCTTGCATGTCGAGTTGCTGTTCCGGAAAGCTGCGCAACAGGCTGTCGCCTATATGGTGATGGCCCGCTGCGGCCAGGAGCCGTCCCACTATATCAGTAGCGACGACTTGTCCGAGATCGGGTATTTCAATACCTTGCCCTCCCTTTCGCATTTGGGCGCGGCAATCAGCGATGTGGCGGAAACGATGCTGCGGGAAATCGAAACCACGGTGCGGGCCTTGCGCCGCGAGGTGCGCCGGGACAAGGAACGTCCGCTTTCCCGCACCGTTGCAAAGCCGAAATCGATCCCGCACAATGAGGTAAAACCACGCGAGAGGATGATCGAACATGGAACTGACTTACACGCAGAGTGGGGATTACCTGCTGCCGGATCTGGCGCAGCCCGAAGCGATGAGCATCGGGAAATACGGCCTGCTGCGCAAGACGTTTCTGAAAACCGAGCGCAAAGGCACCTACGCTCACCTGATGCTTTCGGAGCAGTTGAACCCGCATCTGACGGAGATCGACCGGACGGCGAGGGAGCAGATCGAGCGGACGCTGACAAGGCTGCTGGAGCTGCACCCGGCCCCGGACAAAGCGACCGACCTGATGGGCTGGACGGGTCACATGAACAATCTGAAGCAACAGGCGGAGGAACTGATTCTGACCGAGCTGGTGTATCGTTAAGATGGCACGACCGGGGAACGGAGGACAATCGTCTTCCGTTCTTTCATGACACGGACAAGATCAACGACATGCTGCGAACTGCGCCGCTCTTGAAGAGCAAGGCGGAGATCGCAGCTTTTTTTGATGGCAGCGACGATCCGCGCGAACGCATGTTGTATGTCAGGAGCCTGTTTCCGCCGGGACGAACGGAGCTGGAGCTGGAGCCGGACAACTGGCTCGGGGTGGAGCCTTACCAGAATGTGCTGCATATGTGGACGGGCCGAGCGGACGACCGGACGGCGCAAGGCTTCTACGATTGGGGCGTGATCGTAGGTCATATCCGCAGCATGCTGTTGCTGAACGAATGGGACCGAACGCAGCAGCCGGAGCCGTCCGTTCAACAGCAAACGATGTGGCTGGAGGAAGCCGCGGAGGAACGAGCCGCTTCCTTTGTCTGGCCGCAGGCGGTGATTGATGCCGTCCTGCAAAACGGCAGCGGCGTTGAGAACGGCAAGCTGCGGATTGCCCTTCATCTTCAGCAATCGCTGTCGGCGCAGGACAATATCGAGTTTTTGAAACGGGAATACGGGACAGGCGGCCGCGCCCCCGTGTTGACCGGTACGAATATCCACGAACATCATGACAGCAAGGGCATTGCCTTGGAACGCGGGTTTCGAGCAGCACAGGAAGATAGGTTGGTGCTGCCCTGGACGAAGGTGCAGAAGCGGATCGGCGAGTTGCTGGCCGCGGGGCGTTATCTGAATCGCCTAGAAGCGGAGCAGTTGCCTGCCTATGCCGAGCGGCTGGAGGAGCAACGCAGGCAGCGCGAAGCCGAAATGAGCGAACGGCGGCTTCCGTCGCCGGAGTCGCCGCTCGCGCCGCCCGATACCCCGCCGCGCGACCTGAAAAACCTGCGCCATGCGTATGCCGAGGGCAGTCCGGTTTTCATCGGCGCGGATGAATATGAGATCGTGCAACTGGAGGCACGCAAGGTATGGTTGCAGGATAAGCAGTTCCCGCTGTTCTCTAAGGAATTGAGCCGCGGGGAACTGGAACGTCTGCTGCTCGACAATCCGCTCAACGATCATTTGCTGACGGATGAACCGCTGTCCGAAGCGGAAGCGTTTTGGGAAACCGGTGAAACGGATGCACGAACGGATGAATCCGAAGAGCCGAGAGAACCAGCAGAATCAGCAAAACCGGAGCAAACAACGTCGGCGCAATCGGCACAAGACGAAGCGCCTGCTTCCGAGGCCGCTGCCCGCCCTCGTGAATCGGCGAACAATTACCGCATTACGGATTATGCCTTGGGCCACGGGGGCGCTAAAACAAAGTTCCGCCGCAACGTGGAAGCGATTCGTTTGCTCCAACAGTTAGAGCAGGACAACCGTCAAGCGAATGCGGAGGAGCAAGCGGTACTGGCGCATTATGTGGGCTGGGGCGGTATCCCGCAGGCGTTTGATGACGCAAACGCCCAATGGACGAGCGAATATGCCGAGCTGCAAGCGCTGCTGGACCCGGAGGAATACGCATCTGCCCGCGCTTCGACGTTGAACGCCCACTATACGTCTCCTATCGTTATTCAGGCGATGTATGAATGCCTGGAGCAGATGGGCTTTCGCAACGGCAACATTTTGGAGCCTTCCTGCGGGATTGGTAACTTCTTTGGATTGGTGCCGGAATCGTTTCAGGATTCGCGGCTGTTTGGCGTAGAGCTGGACGGCTTAACCGGGCGCATCGCTAAGCAGCTTTACCCGAAGGCGTCCATTGCGATCAGCGGATACGAGCGGACGAGCCTGCCGGACAGCTTCTTTGACCTTGCCATCGGCAATGTGCCGTTCGGCGGCTATGGCGTCGCGGACAAAAAATATGATAAACACAAGTTTTTGATTCACGATTACTTTTTTGCCAAAACGCTCGACAAGGTGCGGCCCGGCGGCATTATCGCCTTCATTACCTCTAAGGGCACAATGGACAAGCAAAATCCGGCCGTGCGCCGGTACATCGCGGAACGGGCGGCACTTCTTGGCGCGGTTCGTCTGCCAAGCAATGCGTTTCTAGCCAATGCCGGAACGGAAGTGACCGCTGACCTTCTATTTTTGCAAAAGCGGGACCGCATGATGACCGTCAGCGAGCAAAGCGAGCCGTGGCTGGCGCTGGCCGAGACGGCTGACGGCGTACCGATCAACGCCTACTTTGCCGCCCAACCGGATATGGTGTTGGGTACAATGGTATTCGATGATCGGATGTATGGCAATCGCGAGGAAACCACCTGCCGCCCGTTCCCGGATGCTTCGCTCGACGAACTGCTGCGCGAAGCGCTATCCAACATCCACGCCGAATGGGTGGAAACGGAACGCGAGGAACAGCCGGAGGAAGAAGTCGTCTCGCTGCCGGCCGATCCGAACGTGCGCAATTTCAGCTTTGCGTTGGTGGAGGGGCGTATCTATTTTCGCGAGAACAGCCGCATGCACCCGGTGGAAACCTCCGCGACGGCGGCGGGTCGCATCAAGGGCATGATTCAGCTTCGGGACACTGTGCGCGAGTTGATCGAATACCAGACCGAGGATGGCAGCGAGGAAGCGATCCGCGAGCAGCAGCGCAAATTGAACGTGCAATATGATCGCTTCGCGGCGCAGTACGGGCTGATAAACAGCCGCGCCAACAGTCTCGCCTTTTCGGACGACAGCTCTTATTTTCTGCTCTGTTCGCTGGAAATTCTCGACGATGAAGGTCGCATGCTGCGCAAGGCGGACATGTTCACGAAACGCACCATTCGGCAACGGACGCAGGTCGAGCGAGTGGATACCGCCTCCGAGGCGCTGGCGGTGTCCATTGGTGTCAAGGCCAGGGTCGATTTGCCTTATATGAGCGAGTTGACCGGCATTCCCGAGGATAAGCTGGTACAGGACTTGCGCGGTGTCATCTTCCCCAATCCCGAGCAAATGGACGAGAACGGAGAGCCACTCTACGAAACGGCTGACGCGTATTTGTCCGGTCCTGTACGCGACAAGCTGCTTATCGCCAAGCAGCTCGCAAGCTATGATTCCGAGCGGTACGCCGTAAACATCAAGGCGCTGGAGGCGGTGCAGCCCCCGGATTTGACGGCCTCCGAGATCGATGTCCGGTTGGGAGCGACCTGGCTGCCTCCCGACGTGATTCGCGATTTTATATTCGAGCTGCTGGATACGCCGCCGATGTTCCGCCCCTCCATTCAAGTGTTATATTCCGACTATACGGCGGCGTGGAACGTGCGCGGCAAGAGCGACGACCGAAGCAACAACATCAAGGCCAACGTCACCTACGGCACCGACCGGATCAACGGCTACAAAATTCTGGAGGATACGCTCAATCTGCGGGATGTGCGCATTTTCGATACCGTGACCGAAAACGGGGTCGAAAAGCGGGTGCTGAACCGGAAGGACACGGCCATCGCCCAACAAAAGCAGGAGCTGATGAAGGAGGCGTTCGGCGAATGGATTTGGCGAGATCCGCAGCGTCGCGAACGGTTGACGCGCCTGTACAATGACCGGTTCAATGCCATTCGGCCGCGCGAGTACGACGGGAGCCATATCCGCTTTACCGGAATGAACCCGGAAATCCGGCTCCGACAGCATCAAGTGAATGCGGTCGCCCGCACGCTCTATGGCGGCAATGCACTCTTTGCCCATTGCGTCGGTGCGGGCAAAACGTTCGCGATGACCGCCGCGGCGATGGAGAGCAAGCATTTGGGGTTGTGCAACAAAAGTATGTTCGTTGTCCCGAATCACTTGATTGAGCAGTGGGCCGCCGAGTTTTTGCAGCTTTATCCGTCGGCCAATGTGCTCGTGACGACGAAAAAGGACTTTGAGACGAAAAACCGCAAAACGTTTTGCGCCCGCATCGCCACCGGGGATTATGACGCGATTATTATCGGGCATTCGCAATTCGAGAAGATTCCGATTTCGATGGAGCGCCAACGACAGCAACTTGAAGAACAGATTTACGAGATTACCAGCGGTATTCGGGAATTGAAGGAAGCCAAGGGCGAGCGCTACGCAATCAAGCAACTGGAGAAGACGAAGAAGACGTTGCAGATCAAGCTGGAAAAGCTGACTGATACGAGCCGCAAGGATGACGTGGTGACGTTCGAGGAATTGGGCGTAGATCGGCTGTTTGTGGACGAAGCCGACTCGTATAAGAATTTGTTTCTTTATACCAAAATGCGCAACGTGGCCGGACTGTCGCAAACCGAAGCTCAGAAGTCGTCGGACATGTTCATGAAGTGTCGGTATTTGGACGAACTAACCGATGGCCGGGGCATCATCTTTGCCACCGGGACGCCGATCTCGAACTCGATCACGGAAATGTACACGATGCAGCGCTATTTGCAGTATGCGAGCTTGCAGAAGCAAGGCTTGCAGCATTTCGACTCCTGGGCTTCGACCTTCGGCGAAACCGTTACGGCCATTGAACTGGCTCCGGCGGGGACGGGGTATCAGGCGAAAACGCGTTTCGCCCGGTTCTACAATTTGCCGGAACTGATGAATATGTTCAAGGAAGTGGCCGACATCCAAACGGCGGATATGCTCCAGCTTCCGGTGCCGCAGGCACATTTTCATAATGTCGCAGTGCCGCCAAGCGAGTTCCAACGGGAGATGGTCGCCGATCTTGCCCGCCGCGCGGAGCAGGTTCGAGCTAAGGCTGTCGAGCCGCATGAAGACAATATGCTGCTCATTACCAACGACGGGCGCAAGCTGGCGCTTGATCAACGGCTGACCAATCCGCTGCTGCCAGATGACGAGGGCAGCAAGATCAGCGCCTGCGCGGATAACATTTATCGGCATTGGCAGGAAGGTAAGGAGCAGCGGCTCACGCAACTGGTTTTCTGTGATTTGTCTACGCCCAAGGCGGACGGCACCTTCAACGTCTATGATGAGATCAAACGCAAATTGATGGAGAAGGGCGTTCCGGAGGCGGAGATCGTCTACATTCACGACGCCAATACGGACGCGCAGAAAAAGGAGCTGTTTGGCAAGGTGCGAGCCGGACAGGTTCGCATCCTGCTGGGATCGACGTTCAAAATGGGGGCCGGTACGAATGTGCAAACGAAGCTCGTTGCCATTCATGACCTTGACTGTCCCTGGCGACCGCGCGATTTGGAGCAACGGTTAGGTCGCGTGATTCGTCAGGGTAATCAGAACAGCGAAGCCCATATATATCGCTACGTCACAGAGAATACGTTCGATGCCTATCTCTACCAGACGCTTGAAAACAAGCAGCGCTTTATCTCACAAATCATGACGAGCAAGTCGCCGGTTCGCTCCGCCGAAGACATTGACGAGGCGGCTCTTTCTTATGCTGAGGTGAAGGCGCTGGCGACCGGTAACCCGTATATCAAAGAAAAGATGGATTTGGACATTCAGGTTTCCAAGCTCAAGCTGCTCAAGGCCAACCATCTGAGCCAGCGGTATGCGTTGGAGGACAGGTTGCTCAAGCTGTTGCCGCAGCAGATCAAGTCCACGGAGGAACGGATAGCCGGGTACGAGCAGGATGTGGCCTTGTATGGCCGTCAGGGCGGCGCGAAGGAAAGCGGCGAGGAAGCTGCCTTTGCCGGGATGACGGTCAAGGAATTTATGTACAAGGAACGCGCATCGGCTGGGTCGGCGCTGCTCGATGCCTGCAAGGGAATGACCTCTCCCGATCCGCAGGAGATCGGCCATTATCAGGGCTTTTCGCTGTGGCTTTCGTTCGACAGCTTCAACAAGGAATACAAGGCGACGCTGCGCGGCGCGTTGGGTCATACAGTATCTTTGGGGGCCGATGCAGCGGGAAACCTGACGAGACTGAACAATGCGCTTGTTGCACTGCCGGAGAAGCTTGCCTACAGCCAGGACCAGCTTGTCACGCTTCGGAAGCAGATGGAAACGGCGAAGATGGAAATTGCAACGCCCTTCAAGCAGGAGGATGAGCTGCAAGTCAAGTCGGCGCGGCTTGCCGAGCTGAACGCGCTGCTGAATATGGATAAGCGGGAGAACGAGACGATAGATTCCGGCATGGCGGAGGATGAGCCGGAGCAGCCGGAGCGCAGAAGAACGAACGAACCTGAACGCTGAGATTTATCAAAGTCAAAAATGGGGGCCTTTTAGCCCGTCGAAATGAATAAGCTGAAACTGACAAGTCTGTTGCCGCCCGGTAGCAGACTTTATTGGTGTGGAATAAAGATGTTGACGGAAGGAGCGAGTCGATGGCCTATGTGAGCAAGGAGCAGATCGAACGTGCGAAGCAATGGGATTTGCTGACGTACCTGCAATATTTCGAACCCTACGAATTGGTGCGCTGTTCGCGAAATGCTTATACGACGCGCACCCACGGCAGCTTAAAAATATCCAACGGAAAATGGTTCTGGTGGGCTCGAGGCTTTGGCGGACGCTCGGCCTTGGATTATTTCATAAAGGTACGGGGAATGACGTTTACCGATGCAGTGCTGCATATCGACGAGCAAACTCCGGTGTCTTCCCCCGAACCACAAGCCGATTTACAGGCGAGTCCCCCTGCCCGATTCGAACTTCCCGAGCCTTATGAGGATGCCAAGCGTGTCGTGGCCTATTTGCGAAAGCGAGGGATTGCCCATGACATCCTCGATGCTTGCATACAGTCAGGCCGCGTGTACGAGAGCCGGAATTATCACAATGCGGTATTCGTCGGTTTTGATGAACAGCACACTCCCCGCTACGCCGCAATTCGCGGAACGACGAGCACTCGTTATATGGGGGAAGTACCGGGCAGCGATAAGCGGTATGCCTTTTCGCTTCCGGCAGACGGCGACTGTGCCGAACTACATTTGTTTGAAAGCGCCATTGACCTGCTGTCGTACTGTACGTTGGCGCAGCTCCAGGGAAAGGATTGGAGGCAAGATCATCAGTTGTCGCTTGCCGGTATACATGGCCCCGCTGAGGATAAGGACAAATCAGCGATTCCAGTTGCGCTCCTTTCCTATTTAAACCGCTATCCGCAAATTCAACGGCTAGTGATTCATTTGGACAATGATGAGCCGGGACGATTAGCTGCGGCGATGATTCAACAACAACTTGGTCAGACGTACTCGACGGTGAATGCGCCGCCCGCAAGGAAAGACGTAAACGACGACTTGATGGCGTATAGAAAACAGCGTGAGGCTGCCTCTCGTTAGGGCGTCGTACAGTGGCCTGTGATTTCCTCGCAAGCCATAATAAGAAGGTAACCATTTTAGGAGATTGGAGGTTAGCGGATGAAACCGACGGAGAGCTACGAGCAGGGTGAGCCATGTATGGATGAGGAAAAGATTGTCCAAGCACTTTATGGAGGCAGAGGAGCAAGCGCTGAGCGACAAAACGCGATATGATCATCATCAAGTCATGAGTGAGCTACGTAACCAGATCAATTTGAAGGAACGTTGAGACGGTTGTGGCCGATTTGAATGGAACGATGCTTCCACGGAGACGCTGTTCGCACGGCGTCTTTTTGTTTGCTCGCGGTCCCCCCTCTTTTTCCCGGCAGGTGCCTTGGAGCAACGTGTAACGTTGCAGCAAGCACTGAATTTGGTCTCCCAAATTCGGCTTGTTAGGGGCAAGCCCCTAATACCCCTGTCTCACCCGCACGCTATTTTGTCAAAATGACAGGCTTCAACGATGAATGTATATTTTCAAAAATGAAAGAAGTCATTCTGAAGTTCATCGAGCTGCTTTCTTAGAAGAAGGATGTGAACAAGTGAGAAGACGAGCGATTCGCATTCAGGTATGGGTGAACGATGATGAAAACGCAAAACTTGAGATGAGTGCAAAAAAAACGGGGCTTTCACGGGAGAGTTATATTCGATCCCTGATTAACGGTTATGTGCCGAAGGAAATGCCATCACCGGACTACTTCACGATGATGCGCGAACTGCACGCTATCGGCAATAACCTTAACCAATTGGCCGCGAAGGCGCATGTGATGGGCCATCTGGATCGAGGTATTTTTCAACAGGAAGCTGAACATTTACGCAGCGTTGTTCAGCAGATTCAACAAGCTGTGACGGCACCGGAACCAAGAAACGTATCACAAGGAAGTTCGAGCGTACATCCGCCGTAAGGGGAAATGCGTAATGGCAACAACCGCAATATGGGACGTAACCGACCGCCTAAAGCGTGTGTTGGATTACGCCACCAATCCCGACAAAACCGACCAAGCCCGTGGAACGAATGATGACTTGAAACAGGTGCTCGTATATACCAGCGCGGATGCCAAAACAGAAAGACAGCTTTTCGTGAGCGGAATCAACTGCGACCCTCGTACGGCCTACGAACAAATGCAGCGTACCAAGCAGCAATATCAAAAGCCCGATGGCATTATTGCTTTCCACGCCTACCAATCGTTTGCCCATGGCGAGACGACACCGGAAATCGCACATGCCATTGGTGTTAGGTTGAGTCAGGAGTTATGGGGGGAGCGCTTTGAAGTCGTGGTATCAACCCATTTGGACAAGGAGCATCTCCACAATCACTTTGTCTTAAACTCGGTATCGTTTCGGGACGGTAAACGTTACTACGACAACAGAGCCTCCTACGCTCTGATGCGACAAACTTCCGACCGGCTTTGCCGAGAACATGCCTTATCGGTCATCGTGCAGCCGGAATCTGGCAGGGCCAAACATTACGGCGAATGGCGGGCAGAAAAGGAAGGTAAGCCCACCTGGCGCGGTTTGATTCGTGAGGATATCGACGCAGCTATTGCCACTGCCATGACGATGACGCAATTATTCACGATCCTTCAAAAGAAGGGGTATGAAATTAAATCGAACGTCAAACATTGGGCAGTACGTCCGCCGGGTAAAGAGCGGTTCGTTCGATTGCGCAACCTTGGCGACGAGTACACAGAACATTCGATAAAAGAGCGCATTCTGCGAAATCAGATGCCGAAGCGTCAGCAGTCGATACCATTGCCGCGGCGCAGACGAGCGGTCATCGTTCGTAGCACTGTACACATCAGACGGAGATTTAGCGGCCTGCAAGCCTTATATCTTCGTTACTTATTCAAGATGGGGATTCTGCCCCGTTCCCGAGCGTCCCGTAAACGGACGTCTTTTTTGTTACGCGAAGACTTGCGTCACCTGAAGGCAATCACGGAACAAACCAAGCTGCTGTGTCGCCATTGTATATCCAGTTTGGAGCAATTAACGGGTTATCTTGATGGGTTGCAGACAGAGTTAAAACAGGGATACGGTTCCCGGAAAATGTTGTACAACCGCCTTCGCCGTTGTCAGAGCCCCGAGCAAATTGAGTTGTATAAATCGCAAATCGCTGAGCTTTCCCGGCAGCTAGCGAAGCTTCGAAAGGAGGTGAGGCTTTGTACGGGCATTCTTGTCAGATCCGGCGAACTGTCTTACAAGTTGCAACGTAACGGGGAAGAACAATCGAAACGAAAGGAGGTAGCTTCCTATGAGCAGCGGAACCGAGGCGGCCGATCAGGTCGTCAGTATGAGTCTCCGCGGCATTGAAGTCATGGCGAAAATTTCCGGCGAAGGTGCTAAGCATCTGGCGGTTTATTTGTTCGCGGCCCTGCAGGGACAAAAGCGTACAAGAGGCCGTATTCGTCTGGAAAGTTTGCTGCGCAGCGGCAAGGAATTGAAGGTGTTTGCAGTACGAAATGAAGATTTGCCGACTTTTTGCAAAGAAGCGAAGCGGTATGGTGTCCTCTACTGCGCGCTCCGTGACAAGAAAAATGTTGATGGGCTTTGCGATGTGATGGTGCGGGCCGAGGATTCGTCCAAAATCAACCGGATTGTTGAGCGCTTTAAGCTGGCGACCGTAGATACGGCCAGCATCAAGCAGGAGATTGTGAAGTCCCGTAATGAGAAGCAGTCGGGTGAGCATGAAAGGGCGACGCAACCACCGGAGCAACATGCGGGGACACCCGAAGAAGGAGCAAGCGAGCCGCCAGCGTCAAATAAGGAAGCGGCAGTCAGTGAGGATTTTTTGGACGATCTGTTGGGAAAGCCCGAGCCGGCGGCGGAGGTTCAGCCGGTAAACGAGCGGCAGGAAACCCATCATCCGGTAGCCGAGGTGTGGGAGGTCGGAATGGAGCAGGAGCCTCCACTCCCCCTCCTGCCGACACAGGAGGAGAAGGAAACGGAACCGTCCTCTCCGTCCCTTCCGTTCGCGCCTACCTCCGGGCGCAGCGTGGGATACGAAAAGGTTACGATTGATGACCATGAAAAGCCGAAGGAAAGAGTGTCTGTTCGTCAGTTGCTGCGTGAAATTCGGGAGGAAAACCGGGCAGCGGAGGCAAAACGACGGCAACGGGAACAGGAACCGCCGTTGCCGAAGCGTAGAGATCGCGGGAAAGCGGCGGCTGGTAGTAAAGCGCCCGTCCCGACAACCGGAAGTCGAAAGCGAGGGAAATCGAAATGAGCGAATTGGACGAGTTATTCCAGCCCCAGTCGTCTACGACCGCAACTCAGCATGAACAGCCCTTCGACAAAGAAGCCTGGGCGCAAAAAAAGCAAGAACTGCGGCAGTGGACGTATGAGACGATTGACGCTACCACAGTCGCCATCGCGCAAAACGGCGAACAGTTCCAGCATTATCTGGATGTGCAGAGCCGATTTGACCTCTATAGTGTCTCTAACGCGCTGCTTATTCTGGCGCAGCGTCCAGATGCTACTCGTATTGCCGATTTTGATACCTGGAAGGAGCAAGGGGTCTTTATCCGTCGTAAGGAAACCGGATTTTACATTCTGGAGCCGGGCGAGGAATACAAACGGGAAGATGGGAGTACGGGAGTCAGCTATAACCCCAAGAAGATGTTCGATATTTCACAAACGAATGCACCGAAACAGGAAGCTCCGATCTTGCTCGATATTCGCACACGCATCAAGGCATTGGCGATTCGTTCACCTGTTCCAATTTCGATTGGAGATGACTTGCCGGCAGAAGTCCATGCTCTCTATCAGCCGGATACGAGGAATATCCTGATAAGTCGTGGACTCGGGGGAGGTGGCATTTTTCGGGCGCTTGCCCAGGAGTTAGCTCATGCGGAGATGGATCGCGGCCATAACAACTACAGCCGCTCAGCTTACAATTTCCAAGCGTATTGTGCTTCCTACATGCTTAGCAAAAAGTTCGGTGTCGAAACGACTTCCTATAGCTTCGACAGGGTTCAAGAACGGCTTAAGGAGTTAGATCCGCAGCAAATTCGCGCCGAGTTATCGGTAATGAGGGATGCGACGCACAGTATTTCGCGTCGTATGCACCGTATGCTGGCCGGGCAGCGGCAGCAGCAACCGAGTCGAAATGAACCGGCTCGCTAGGGACAGCATGAATTTACCTTTCATTTTCTTATTGGGAGGAGAGCGGATGAAAGAGGAAGAACGTGTCCTGATCATGGATCATTATGAACATGGCATTGTCATTAACGCCTTGAATGCACTGCGCAATGTTCTGATAGGGCAGCAGCGGCCGACCGATCCGGTGGATGAGTTGTTACTGAAAGCGATTGATGCACCTTATCAAAAAATAAAGCGCCGAGGACATTATGCGGCGCGCTGAAACCGCAAGGAGTAATCTTTTACTCTTTGCGGTTTTTTTTATTCCTGTCGTATGGGCGGCGCTTCTTTCCGCCCCCGCTTTTTCAAAAGGATTACCCGCGCTTCTGCTGCATCTTAATGAAGCGATCAATCATCCCTTTGACATTCAATGGGTGAGCGACACGCCTCGATGCATTCTCTTGTTTACGTTAGCTTATGGAATTGCAGTCGGCGTATATCTGGCCACGCCGCGCAATTATCGACGGCGAGAAGAGCATGGCAGCGCGAGATGGGGGAAACCCAAACAGCTTCATGCCAAATACCGAAGCAAGCAGCCGGAGCAAAACAAAATTCTGACGCAGCAGGTACGTATTGGCCTGGACGGTCGAAAACACCGCCGGAACTTAAATGTTCTTGTTGTTGGCGGATCTGGGTCTGGTAAAACACGGTTTTACGCTAAACCGAACGTCATGCAGACGCATACGTCCTTTGTTGTACTCGATCCAAAAGGCGAGATTTTGCGCGATACCGGGTATCTGCTTAAGTCTAAGGGTTACGACATTAAAATACTGGATCTCATTAATCCGAACCGTTCACATGGCTACAATCCATTCGCTTATTTGCAAGACGACAAAGATGTTCTCAAACTCGTCACCAATCTGATTCGCAACACGACTCCTAAAGGCAGCAATACAAACGACCCTTTTTGGGAGCGTTCCGAGACCGCTTTGTTGGAAGCGCTCGTGTTGTACCTTCTTTATGAAGCACCGCCCGAAGAGCAGAACTTTCCGATGGTAATGGAAATGATCGCTGCGGCGGAGGTGCGGGAGGATGACGAGACGTACCAAAGCCCGCTCGACGAACTATTCGAAAGACTCGCTATGCGCGACCCGGAACATTTGGCGGTCAAGCAGTACAACATTTTCAAGTTGGCAGCCGGCAAGACGGCCAAGTCCATTTTGATTGGCCTCGGCGTCCGGCTGGAGAAGTTCAACTTGCACACAATTGCGGGCATGAGCATGGTCGATGAAATGGAACTACCCACCATGGGAGAGAAGAAGTCAGCGTTGTTTGCCGTCATTCCTGATAACGACAGCAGCTTTAATTTTATCGTCGGGATGTTGTACACACAGCTTTTTCAATGCCTGATGTATGAGGCGGACTACAAGCATGGCGGACGGCTTCCGGTTCATGTTCACTTTGTCATGGATGAATTCGCCAATGTGGCGCTTCCCGACGAGTTCGACAAGTTGCTCTCCACCATGCGTAGCCGGGAGATTTCGGTTTCTATTATTTTACAAAACTTGGCGCAGCTCAAGGCGCTGTACAAGGACTCGTGGGAATCGATAGTAGGCAACTGCGACGAGTTTTTGTACCTGGGCGGCAATGAACAGTCCACCCATAAATACGTTTCGGAGTTGCTTGGGAAAGAAACGATTGACACCAATACCTATGGTCAGAGCAAGGGGCGCAGCGGCAGCTATTCGATCAATTATCAGCAATCAGGTCGCGAATTGCTCACACCCGATGAAGTGCGGTTGTTGGATAACCGTTACGCCTTGCTCTTTATTCGTGGCGAACGTCCAGTCCGGGACGACAAATACGATTTGCTCAAACATCCCCATGTTTCGCTTACGACAGATGGCAGCGGTCTTCCTTATCAGCATGGCGACACGGAATACTCGCTAGATTGGCGATCCATCGTGCTTCATGAAGACGGGGAGTACGAGTTGCTATCGGAAGAAGAGATGGAGATGCAATTTCTAAGAAAGGAATGATGAATTTGAAGTTCAAAATAAAGCGGCTGTTGGCGTTGTACGCCATGCTTATCCTGATGGGAACCGTGTTCATCTCCACCGCTTATGCAGAGGGAGATCCCATGGCGACGGTCAACAACCTATCCACTTTTATTTTCGGATTAATCCGCGCAATCGGTATGATCATTCTCGGTTTTGGCATTGTTCAGATTGGGTTGTCGCTCAAGTCTCATGACCCTTCTCAGCGCGCAAACGGTTTTCTGACACTTGCGGGAGGGGTCATTATTACGTTCACGAAGGAAATTCTTACCTTGATTACCGGATAAGCTTGCGCTTTTGCATAAGGGGGACGGACACTTCGTCCGTTCCCCGTCTACGGAAGGGGTGAGAATATGTCCAAAAACAGTTGGGTGATAGACAATCTTGAAAATGCTTTGGATACATGGAACGATAAGATGAACGAAATATGGAGCCTCGTTACGCAATCGCCGGCGGATTTTAAGGGCGGTGGTGTATGGCGCGTCATCACGGATATTCACGGTGCATTACAAGCGACAGGACTAGCGCTGCTAGTCTTGTTTTTTGTGATTGGGGTTGTCAGGACGACGGGCAGTTTCGCGGAAGTAAAAAAGCCGGAGCTGGCTGTTAAGCTTTTCATTCGTTTTGTGCTAGCCAAGGCGGTTGTCACCTATGGGCTAGAGTTGATGATGGCACTGTTTACGATTGTACAGGGGATCATCTCGACGATGATGGGGCGTTCCGGGTTCGGAACGTCAGAGGCAATGGCTTTGCCGAATACGGTCGTGGATGCGATTGAAGATGTCGGCTTCTGGCAAAGCATTCCGCTGTGGATCGTCACCATCCTCGGCAGTCTGTTCATTACAGTCCTATCCTTTGTGATGATCCTTTCGGTGTATGGGCGCTTTTTCCGAATGTATTTGTATACGGCAATTGCTCCCGTTCCGCTGTCCACATTCGCGGGGGAGCCAAGTCAAAACATCGGGAAGTCGTTCCTGAAGGGATACGCGGCTGCTTGTCTGGAAGGTGCAATTATTGTACTAGCATGCATCATCTATTCCGCTTTCGCTACGGCTCCCCCGGCTGTTGATGACGGGGCAGGTGCGATCACCATGGTATGGACTTACATCGGAGAGTTAATTTTTAACATGTTGGTTCTCGTCGGTACCATTAAAATGGCAGACCGCATCGTGCGCGAAATGATGGGACTGTAACAACGCCATACCATTGCCATCCTCTTCTCACGCTTCTAGGCTTAGTCCAATGATTCGCCCAGCAGTTCACGCACAGATACGTCCAGAGCTTTGGCAATCGCCACGACTTCGAAGTCCTGGACAAGTCGTTCTTGCCCTTCGAGCCGCGACAAACTGGTCGGACTGAGGTCGAGTCCCACCGTTTGTAATTTAGCGAGAAACTCTTTCTGTTTCATCTTTTTCGCTTTACGGAGGGCAACAACACGAGTTCCAATTATATTTTTGTCGCCCGGCGGCTCTTTCCGATGCTTCATGGATAACACCCACCTTACAAACCAAATTGTACGTGAGCGTATCGTTGTTTTAATGCGAAAATCGAATTAAAATAAAAAATAAACCGATTATCGCATTAAAAAAGGCAGTATTCAACCTGTCAGTCAGCGCAAGATACTGCTCCGCTCAGAAATGGAGGGCTGACCGATGAATCGATTACTGGCGCAATTAGAAGAAGAACGCAGAAAATTAAATGAACTGGGTATCGAATCATTGGAAAAAGGAATTCCTCTTGCCGAAAACCAATCGGTTCAGGAGCAAAGCCGAAAGATCGATCAGCTTATCGGCCGGCTGCAGAAAAAGAAGAATACTGGGCGCGGACAACAGCAACGATAACACAGAAGCGAGGGAGGAAGGATGGCGATGACATTCCCATCTTGGTTTCAACAAGCGATCCAGCGCAGATTGGATCAGGTTGCAGCTCAGTTTGAACGGCATCCAGAGTTGAAGAAGTATCGCGAGGAAGAGAGAACAGCTTATGAATCGATGGACGTGCGGAACGGCAACATACTCAATCCGGCATTTCTGGAATGGGAGGACAAGGCACATTTGGTACGGGCGATGGAAAATGAGTGCATGTATTTGCAAGGCATACGGGACGGTGCGCAACTTGTTGTATCGTTCCTGAACGATTCACTTTCCATCGATGATTCAAACAAAACGGAAGGCAACGAAAAGCGGTAGTCGAACCGGAGTAACTTAAACGGAGGCTCATGATATGGAAGTGAAAATCAACCGGGAAATCCGGGATTATACGGAAAGCTTGTTCTTCGGACTGTCCTTGCGACAGTTCTTTTTTTCTGTTCTGGCAGTTATTGCGGCGATTGGACTGTATTTTGGACTGCGAAGTTATTTCGGACTTGAAACACTGAGTTGGATGTGCATATTAGGGGCAGCTCCTTGCGCCGCGCTCGGATTTATCCGTTACCACGGCATGACGGCGGAGCAGCTCTTATGGACATTTGTAAAATCGGAGTTATTGATGCCAAGACAGCTTGTCTTCCGTTCATCCAACCTCTATTACGAAGTGCTGAAAGGAAGTATACACAAGCGTGAGCAAGAAAGGATGAAGCATAATGATTAAGACGCTTAAACGAACCATTAAGCAGGACAAAGAACGATCTGCCATACCCAAAAGCGTACAACAAGCGATCCCGATCCGCGCCATATGGCCGGACGGGATTTTTGCTGTCGGCAACAAATTCTCGAAGTCGTTTCGTTTTGCGGACATCAATTACGCGGTCGCTTCGCGAGAGGATAAGGAGACCATGTTCCTTTCCTACTCTGAACTGCTTAATTCATTTGATAGTGGTGCGACCACTAAGATTACGATTCACAATCGGCGACTTCATCAGGCAGATGTAGAACGTTCCATTTTTATTCCGCTCCGGGATGATGGGCTGGATGAGTATCGCCAGGAATACAACGATATGCTGTTTGACAAAGCGACGAATGGCAACACCAATGGAACGATTCAGGAGAAATACATCACCATCTCCGTGGTTAAAAAGAATGTGGACGAAGCCCGTCATTACTTTTCGAGGGTCAACACGGAGTTGTCGGCGCATTTCTCCCGACTTGGATCAAAATGTACCGAACTTGATGCGACAGACCGCTTGCGCATTCTGCATGACTTTTTCCGAGTTGGCGAAGAAGCTGATTTTCGCTTCGACATGCAGGAGATGATGCGCAAGGGACACGATTTCAAAGACTACATTTGCCCGGACACCTTCGAATTTGCCAAAGATCATTTTCGGATGGGGGATTACTACGGTCGGGTCATCTTTCTGCGCGATTACGCCAGTTACATCAAAGATAGCATGGTAGCCGAATTGTGCGACATGAACCGCAACTTGCTGCTGTCGCTTGATGTGATCCCGATCCCGACCGATGAAGCCGTCCGCGAAGTAGAAAGCCGTTTGCTTGGTGTGGAGACGAATATCACAAATTGGCAGCGACGGCAAAATCGTAATAATAACTTTTCCGCTGTCGTTCCTTACGACATGGAGCAACAACGTAAGGAGAGTAAAGAATTTCTTAGTGACCTGACTACACGTGATCAGCGGATGATGTTCGGGCTGCTTACGATGGTTCACATCGCAGACAGCAAGGAGCAACTTGATAACGATACGGAAACATTGCTTACTACGGCTCGCAAGCATCTATGCCAATTCTCCACGCTCTCCTATCAGCAAATGGACGGCCTGAATACAGTATTGCCGTACGGGCTGCGAAAGGTTCATGCGTTGCGGACACTCACAACTGAAAGTACGGCTGTCTTTATTCCGTTTCGAGCGCAGGAAATCATGCAGCCGAACGGTATTTATTACGGCCAAAACGTTATCAGCAAAAATATGATCATCGCCAATAGAAAGCAACTGTTAAATGGAAACAGTTTCATCCTCGGTGTATCCGGCTCCGGCAAGAGTTTTACCGCCAAGAGAGAAATCGTTAACCAGATTCTGGCGAGCGATGACGACATTATCTTGATTGACCCGGAGCGGGAGTATTCTGCGCTAGTGAATGCGATGGGCGGCGAGACGATTCATATCTCAGCGACTTCACCGAATCATATCAATGCCATGGACATGAACCGAAATTACGGCGATGGGGCCAATCCAATCATCCTTAAATCGGAATTCGTCCTGTCATTGTGCGAGCAGTTGATCGGCGGACATCAGCTTGGCGCGAAGGAGAAATCGCTCATTGATCGATGCACCGCTTCTGTGTATCGCAAATATCTACAGAGTAACTATAAGGGACAACCGCCGACTTTGCAGGATTTTCGTGCGGAGCTGCTCAAGCAGGCAGAACCGGAAGCGCAGGACATCGCACTAGCGATTGAGCTGTTTACTGCTGGTAGCTTGAACACGTTCGCCCAGCCAACCAATGTCAACGTCCACAATCGGCTCATTTGCTACGATATTCTCGACTTAGGCAAACAGCTTCTTCCAATCGGCATGCTGGTGGTGCTGGACAACATCCTCAATCGGATTACACAAAATCGTGCCATGGGTAAGAATACGTTTATCTTCATTGATGAGATATATCTTCTTTTTCTACACGAATACAGCGCCAACTTTTTGACCACGCTTTGGAAGCGGGTACGAAAGTATGGCGCTTTTTGT
The DNA here is from genome assembly GCF_037963805.1 of Cohnella sp. 56. NCBI lineage: Bacteria > Bacillati > Bacillota > Bacilli > Caryophanales > Paenibacillaceae > Cohnella > Cohnella sp. 56. Next base: position 286,278 of record NZ_JAZDQE010000005.1, read on the forward strand.
ACGGGAATCACGCAGAATGTGGATGATCTATTACAAAGCCATACTGCCCGTACAATGCTCGCAAATAGCGAGTTTGTTGTCATGTTAAATCAGGCGAGCACTGACCGTATGGAACTTGCCGAACTACTCAATATTTCCGACCTGCAACTTTCTTACGTTACGAATGTTGATGCCGGGAACGGGTTGATGAAAGTAGGCAGTTCTCTTGTACCGTTTACTGACAAATTTCCGCGCAACACGAAATTGTACCGCTTAATGTCGACGAAACCTGGAGAGTAATTAAATTAATAATTGACGGCTGATTGGAATTATGATTAGCCGTCTTGCACTAAATTCTCGCGCAATAACTTTATCGGCTTCAGATTGGGGAAATGTATACAAAGGTGGCATTGGGTTATTTTATATTGACAAGCGTTTCTAAAAAAATATAAACGAATTGATGTTGAACATAAATGTTGAAAAAGTTAAAATGGAAATGAGAATGATGTTTGTGTTTATTCCGTATGAACTTGTCCGAGGAGAATACAATGAAAAAAGTAACGCTTCAAATGATAGCGGATAAGGTAGGGGTGTCGAAGGCCTTAGTTTCGAAGGCGTTGTCTCATGACCCTGCCGTAAAGGACGAAACTAAAAATGATATTTGGCGTACAGCCGAGGAACTTGGTTACCCAGTTCATCTAAGAAATAATAAAAGAGATAAGCCACGTGTCAAAACCGGATATATTGCTGTCATTATGCCGAGAGCCTACCTAAACGATTTTGAGTATTGGGGGCGCATAATGCGTGGAATTGAACAAGCTATCAGCGAAAAAGGATACACGATGATTTTAGCCGGTATCGATCTGGCCAGTGTAAGCGATACGCTTCCCGCTGCCATTAAAGTCGATAAAATCGATGGCGCTTTGGTGCTTGGACATATAGCTGAGTCAGCGATAGAAGAACTTGAATCCAGGAATATACCCTTCGCTATGATCGATACGAGCTTACTTAGTCCCGATCTTGACCATATTCTATCCAATAATTATCTCGGAGCCTACGATGCGGTGGGGAGAATCCTAAAAGTTGGTCACAGGCAGATCGGATTTGTCGGTGATGTCGATTCAGCTTGGAGTTTCACGGAGCGGGCAAGGGGATGTGTGGATGCGGTAAAGATGTTTAATGCAGCATCTCCAAATACTAAAGCTACGATCGAATGGATATCGGGTGTGGGAGCAAGCGGCACAGGCAACTATATAAAGCCAGAGTTCGGAGAGCAACTCATTCAGGCTATCCACTCTAAATCTCCCGTAACGGCCTTTTTTTGCGCCAACGATATGTTCGCCTTCGATACGATTAACCGACTGGCAGAAGAAGGCATGTCTTCTCCCGAAGATTATTCCATTGTGGGATTCGATGATCTATCGCTAGCCGGAATGATGCATCCAAAACTGACTACAGTGCGTGTTGCCAAAGAGAGTATCGGCTATCGGGCCGTTGAGATTTTGCTGCGGCGTATCGCTCAGCCAGATAGCCAAAGTGAGGTAGTCATGGTTGGCACAAAATTTGTCGAACGCGATACGCTAAGGTCGGCTGATGATGAGGGTTAGCTAGAGCTATAAAAAATATTGTATTGTGGACTGCTGGAATTACTCAGCAGTCCCTTTTTTATTGAATATTTTAATTAAACATTATGATAAGTTAAATTATATGTTGAATTATACAAAACACAATGATATAATTCATCATGTAAGCGATATCATAATTTTAAGGGGGATACATCAGAATGAAAAAGAAATTAACGGCAGCGCTATCGCTCGCATTGCTCGCGGGTGGATTGGCGGCATGTGGTAGTACCAGCAATAATACGTCCAGTTCTTCGCCCAGCGCTAGCGCATCCGCGACGAGCGAGTCAGGAGCTTCGGCATCGTCCGAACCGTCGGCTAGCGACATCAGCGGTACGATTACGTACTTAAGCAACCGAACCGACCTGATCGGCAATACCTACGACGAATACGCCAAACGCTTCCACGAAAAGTACCCCAACGCACAAGTTAAATTCGAGGCGGTTACCGACTACGACAAAACGGCTAAGATACGCCTTACTTCAGGCGAATATCCTGATGTTATGAACATTCCGGGCAATGTTTCCAACTCAGACCTAGCCACCTACTACGCGCCGCTTGATGACCTCGGGCTTAACGATCGGCTCCGCTTTAAGGACAATCGCTCCCTGGATGGCAAGGTATATGGTATCGCCTCCGGTGTCGATATCGTTGGCATCGTGTATAACAAGAAAGCATTTGCGGATGCCGGTATCACAGAGATCCCGACGACGCTTGATGCTTTCTACGCGGCGGCTGAAAAACTGAAGGCTAAAGGTGTCGTGCCGCTTGCTTCCAACTTCAAAGATCAATGGCCGTTATATCCATTTTCGAAAGAAGTGCCGATCGCCATCGCGAATGACGGCAACTTCTACAACGAACGCGTCGATTCCGACACGCCATATACGATGGACGGTCCGTTCGGCCAGTCGATGAGCATTATCCGCACGATGTATGAAAAGGGCTATCTTGAACCGGACGTCAACTCGACCAACTGGGAGCAATCCAAAAAGGATATTGCGAGCGGAAAAGTTGCGATGTATTTCCTTGGTCAATGGGTTATTCCGCAAGTAATTGACACGGGTACTCCGTCCGAAAACGTCGGATTCTTCCCGTTCCCTTATGACAATGCTGGTGGTAAAAATGTCGTGCTGTCTCCAGGTGCAGGTGTATACGGTATCAACAAAAATAGCAAAAACCTCGAAGTCGCCAAGGCATTTGTAAAATGGATGATCGAAGAGTCCGGCGCAGATTCCGATGTATTGCCCATCTTGAAAGATAAGCAACCAACTCTGCCGCAGCTCGTCGAGTTCGAATCCTATAAGCCGAACTATATTGAACTTGTGACGGATACGGCTCAAGCGGTTGACCTTACAAATAAGGCACAGATCACGAAAGAAGCGATTGTGCAAGAATTTATCCTTGCCAAAGACCCGGCGTCCGTCTTCGCCAGTTACAACAAGACATGGGCGAAAGTCAAGAAATAACAAAAACCAGCCGTACGACGCCGGCTCGGACCCAAATTAATGGTTCGACCGGCGTCTTTCCCTCGTCCGACTATGATGTGAAGGTGTGATTCGTGTTGCCATACGCAAGACAACGTAAGTTGCTAATCGTCACATTTCTGGCTATTCCGCTTTTTTTACTAGCATTGTTGACCTATTATCCGGCTTTTAAGTTGCTGTACTATAGCTTCACCGATTGGAACGGTCTGTCCGCGAAGTTTAATTGGCTTGGACTGGATAATTATAGGGAAGTATTCACGAATCGGGACTTCTTTGGCGTGTTCGTCAATCAGCTTCCGTACTTTTTCGGAGGCATTTTACAAAATGTGATCGCGCTTTTATTCGCTATTGTTCTGAACTCGAGATTGCGCGGAAGAAACGGATTTAGGTTGTTGCTCTTTCTTCCTTACATTATAAATGGCGTAGCAATCGCGTTTATGTTTCAGTACGTGTTCGATACAACAAACGGATCGTTGAATATCTTGCTTGATTTGGTCGGTCTGGACGGGCTTAAACAGAGTTGGTTGGGCAATGCAGCGCTTGTCAATTATTCGCTCGCCGGTATCAGCCTGTGGCGGTATATGGGATACACAATGATCATCTATCTTGGTGCATTGCAGTCTCTGCCGAATGATATGTACGAGGCGGCTCGCATTGACGGAGCCGGTCGGTTCCAGTCGTTGTGGCATCTAACGCTACCTAGCCTTACGACAATTATACAGCTTAATCTATTTTTAACGCTCAGCGGTGCCCTATCCGTATTTGACCTTCCTTACATTCTGACCAAAGGTGGTCCAATTGGCGCGAGCGAAACCTTCCTGCTTAAGACAACTGAAACGGCGTTTGAGTTTAACAATTCGGGTTTGGCATCGGCAATGAGTGTTGTGTTATTGCTTCTGACAATTGGGCTACTCGGCTTGCAACGTTTGGTCATTCGGGGGGAGAGAGCATGATAAAGAGAAAAGTAGATCCCGTCCATTGGCTGAAATACGTTATTCTCATATTTTGGTCGTTTCTAATCGTATTTCCTCCATATGTCATCGTTGTGAATGCATTTAAGCGCACGGATGAAAATACGAGCCCCTTCGCCCTACCGCATTCATTCACTTATTTGGAAAATTTCCACGTTGCTTTTGAACGGGCTGATTTGGGCCGAGGCTTCCTAAACACCGTCATCATTATCGCATTATCCCTTGTCGGGAACGTGCTTCTCGGGACAATGGTCGCCTACGTGCTAGGTAAATTCCGTTTCCGCTTTCGGTCCTTTATCATGGGCGCTTTTTTGTTCGCGACGGTCATACCAACGATTACGACGCAGGTCGTCGTCTTTTCCATAATGAAGACGTTTGGCTTATTTAACACAATGTTCGCGCCGGTACTACTGTTCGTTGGGGCTGACGTTATTCAGATCTATATCTACCTTCAGTTTATTCGCAATATCCCGGACGAGCTTGACGAGAGTGCGATGATGGACGGAGCGAGTTTGTTCCGCATTTACCGTTCAATCATTTTCCCTCTGCTTGCCCCAGCTACAGTGACGCTGGTTATTCTTAAAACAATTAACATTTACAATGAGCTTTATATTCCCGTTCTTTATATGCCTAAAAGTGAGTTGGTAACAGTTTCAACGTCGATTTTCCGCTTCGCCAGTAACAACCAGGCACAGTGGAGTTATATCAGTGCAACCATATTACTTATTATGATCCCCACGGTTGTGCTCTACTTGTTCCTACAGCGCTATATTTTCTCGGGCATTACAAGCGGTTCGGTCAAAGGGTAACGAAAGAAGATATTTGTTAAGTGTACTTGTCAATGGGGTAGTCGTGTAGAAAGGAAGGTCAGGACTTCATGATTGAACACAAGATAAGCGATAAACGCTGGGAAATGAAGGGGTTCTGGCCATGGGTTCCATGCAAAGGAACGAGTATGGAGATTGGAAATGAATTGATGGGTGTAACCGAGTGGTTGCCGGCGACTGTACCCGGAGGTGTTCATCAGGATCTTTATGCGGCGGGACTAATTGACGATCCATACATGGACGACAACAGTGTGAAGTGCGAATGGGTTGAAAACCGATGGTGGGTATATCGTACCACCTTCGAGTTGCCGGAGTTGAAGGGAGAACGGGTAGAACTCGTATTCAAGGGTCTTGATTATGAGGCGATTATCACGTTAAACCAGGTTCGACTCGGAGAACATGTCGGTATGTACGAGCATGCGGTGTACGATGTGACCGAGCTCCTGCGTAATGCCAAGACTGCTGAGTTGCAGGTCGTTCTGAAACATCCTCCGGACGAAATGGGACAGATCGGGCTGACTTCACAAACGTTCACGCAAAAGAGCAGGTTTAACTATAAATGGGATTTTTCCACGCGTCTTGTCAATATAGGTATTTGGGACGATGTCTTACTTCGTATTCACGGCACTTCTTCCTTATCGGATATTTCCATCTCTACTAATTTTGACGGAGTAACGGGACAAGTCGCAATCACAGCGGACGTAAGAAAATACAGCGCGACTGGCAGTGCCTCGGTAGGTACAACAATGTTTGTTGAGGCGACTCTGATTGACCCGAATGGTGAGAATGTCGCGTCAGTTTCAGCGCCGGTCGTATTAGCATCAGACAAAGCCTTGCTTGGTACTGGTCAATCGGAGTTGGCATTTACAGTCGAAAAGCCGCGTCTGTGGTATCCAAACGGGTATGGCGAGCAACCACTGTATCGATTGCATCTGCGGTTGCTGGAGGATGAAGTGGTGTCTGATGAGCACTGCCGCGAGGTAGGAATTCGCAGCCTCTGCTATGAAAAAAATCCGGGTGGGCCGGCTGATGCTCTACCGTATACATTCGTCATTAACGGTGAACGTATCTACATTCAAGGTGCCAATCTTACGCCACTTGATCATTTATATGGAAATATCCGCCGTTCACACTATGAATGGACGATTCGGTTAGCGAAGCACGCGAATATGAACATGCTGCGTATTTGGGGGGGAGGGCTGATTGAGAAAGATTGGCTTTATGAATTGTGTGACCGTCATGGCATCTTAATTTGGCAGGAATTTATTCAATCGAGTTCTGGAATAGACAATGAGCCGTCCAAGAAGCCAGAGTTTCTCACACTATTAGCGAGTAGCGCGACGCATGCGCTAAAAATGCGGCGCAACCACGTATCACTGGCCGTATGGAGCGGTGGCAACGAATTAATGAGCGAGTTTGATCGTCCCTCTACGTACGAAGATATGAATCTTGCGATGCTTCGTGAACTCGTGGCTATACACGACCCAATGCGGCTGTTTTTGCCTACGTCGGCATCTGGACCCGTACAGTATGTCACACGTGAAAAAGGTGTTAGCCATGATGTGCACGGGCATTGGAAGTACGAGGGCAATCCGGAACATTACACTTTGTATGGGGAGGCCGACTACTTATTTCACAGCGAATTCGGCGTCGATGGAGTAAGTGCCGTGAGGAGCCTGAGAAAATTTCTGTCTGAACCGCATCTAAAACCGACCTCTATGCGCAACGATCTTGTATGGCGACATCATGGTGAGTGGTGGGATACGTACGATCGCGACACTGCGCTATTCGGTAGTTTCAATGACTTAGCGGATTTTGCAGATGCGAGCCAGTGGATGCAGGCGGAAGGTCTGCGCTTTATCTTGGAAGCCAACCGCAGACGAATTCCCTTCAATAGCGGCAGCCTTGTGTGGCAACTAAACGAGCCATGGCCGAATGCTTCCTGCACGAACTTAGTTGATTATTACATGGAGCCAAAGATGGCTTACTATTGGGTGCGAGAAGCCTATCGTCCTGACCGGATATCTCTTGATTACCGCCGACTTGATTATCGTCCGGGTGAAACGATGCACATGTCCGTTTATTGGCATCGCAGGACGGGAGGAAATGTTTTAGAGAAACCAGTGCAACTAAGGTTGTTGGACGGTCGCGGGTATCTGCTCAGCGAGCGTACAATCGACATTCGAGCGGAGCCTGGGGATTGTATTGTACGGGGCGATGTAGAGTTGGAAGCGCCGGTTACGGAGGATGGGCTTTTCATCGTACGGTTACATGTTGAGGGGCAGGAGGAGCCCGAGTGCGACTATTTCTTCTCGACTGCAGTGCAAAAGATCTATCGGTCTGCTTTCGCTTATCATGATGCCGATTTATGTGTGGAGCCGGAGGTAGAGTGGGAGAGGGATTCGTTTATGTCCGGCGATGGGCTTACCGTCTGCTCGCGAACCTATAGGGTTGTGAATCGGGGAGAGAGAGCAGCAATGCATATCTATCCGATCGAGACGAGCGACAATTACTGGATGCTTGCAAATGATGCGTATTTTACGTTGCTTCCGGGAGAGAGCAGAAAAATAATAGTGCTCTGTACGCCGCGTTGTCATGAGGTATTTACGGCAGCTCGAACATCTGCGCCGATTGAACTTGAGCCTGAGATCGTATTTTCATGTTTCGGTGCTAAGGCAAGAGTTCCGCAAGTTAATCAAGCATTAACACACATAAGCACGATTAACTAATCAAAAAAACCAATCGAGGAGTGAATGTAAATGAGTAGATCTGGCTTGATAGTCAAAAGACTGCTCTGTGTTTCGCTGGCTATAACACTGATATTCGGGGGGTTACTGCATCCCGGGATGAAGCGCGTGAGCGCCGCCTCCATTCAGTCGATCGTTGACGGCGGATTCGAATCGGGGAACCTTGGAGCATGGAGTACTTCTAGTACAAAGTTTCAAATCGTCTCAGATTTTAAACATGCGGGCGGCTATGCACTTAAAATTGCGAGTACGGCCCAAGATTGGGATAGCATGACACAGAATGTTGCTGTACAACCGGGAGCCGATTACAAGCTCACGTATTATGGCAAAGGTGCAAACGCTTACTTAAAGGTACTTGCAGAAGACTGGTCCTCTGCGCTATACGAGGGAAACACGAACAACGGTGAAGATTGGACAAGAAATGAGATCACATTCAACAGCGGTGGACAATCAAACATTGTTCTCTACCTATCCGATTCTGGCGCCGATGCCTATTTCGATGACTTCGTATTGGAGCGACTACCGGGAAGCGTTGTTGCCAACGGCGGTTTCGAAAACGGAGATACGAGCGGTTGGAGCACGGAAAGTGCTAAGTTCACTGTTACTGCAGACGAGAAGCATGATGGTACGTATGCGCTTAAAGTAACAAGCGGATTGCAGGAGTGGCAGAGCTTTGCACAAACTGTTGATGTCAAGCCGGACACGACGTACAAATTCAGTTTTTATGGCAAAGGTACAGGTAATGTTGTCTACAAGCTGATCAATGTGAAAAACGGTGCGTACGCCAATGCTATCCTTGATAAGACGACGACAAATCAAGCTGGTAGTTGGACTGCTTATGAGGCGACCGTTACAACGGGCAGCGATGTATCACAGCTCGCGATTTATCTTTCAGATTCTGGCGCGGATGCATACTTCGATGAGTTTAAACTGACTGAGCAGCCTTCTTCTCCACTCATGTTGAACGGTGGTTTCGAATCGGGCGACACTGTCGGCTGGTCAACAAGTCCCGGGAAGTTTGGGGTCTCGGACGAAATAGCTTACGACGGAGTATATGCTATGAAAATCACAAGTACGACGCAAGCGTGGGACTCAATGACGCAGAATGTTGACGTTCAGCCGGATACAGACTATGTCTTGACATTCTACATGAAGGGAGCGAACAGTGCCTACTACAAGGTTTTGAAAAAGGATTGGTCGGCTTCAATCAAGGAGGGCAATACCCAGACGAGCGCCTCCGACTGGACACTGAACGAGATTAAGTTTAATAGCGGCTCGAACAATCAAGTTGTCGTTTATCTGTCAGACACAGCTAGCGACGCCTATGTAGACAGCTTCGCAATCTCCAAAGTATCGAGGGAGGTTGGAGCAATGCAAAACGGGGGTTTCGAGAGCGGAGACTTAACAGCATGGAACGCTGGAGACAGTTCTGCGTTTAGTGTCACGGATGCAGTCTATCGGACGGGGGGATATGCGCTGGATATTGCAGGAGGCAGCACGGAAGATAACCTCATTCAACGTATTCCTGTTCGCAATGGTACGAATTATAAGCTTACATTCTATGGAAAGACGACCGCTGGAGGCTTGGAGGCTTCTGTGCTGTCTGAGGACGAGGCAAGAACATTAGCTCATATCTCGGTATCGGACATTTCCAACGAATGGGTTGCTTATTCCCTAAGCTTTAATACAAACAGCAGTCAACAGATCGTCTTGAAGCTGTCCGGTTCGGCGACAGGAGGATACTTGGATGACTTCGATCTAGCTAAGGATACGATTGTGCCTGATAATGGCAGACAGGCTGCCAGTACGGAGGGCTTTAACCTTAAAGATGTCGGGCTAGTCGATCCTGATGCTACGGCAGCCACAAGATCTTTATTTGCCTATCTGGATAATATCCGAGAAGACTATACGCTCTTTGGTCATCAGAACGACACCTATGAGATGGTCGTGCCAAATGTCACATCCGATACGTACAACTCAGTTGGTGCTTATCCTGCCGTCTTCGGCTGGGAAGCCGAGAATCTAAGGACGGATATGGATACAATTGTTCAGAAGGTCAAGGACGCCTACCGTATGAATGGCATCAGTACCTTGAGCGATCATATGCCGAACTTTACATCCGGGGGCGGGTTCGGAGACATGACTCCCACCGCTCAGCGTATTTTGCCGGGTGGCGAAGACAATGCGAAATTTACGGCTTGGCTTGATCAACTCGCCGCGTTCGCAAAATTAGCCGTCGACGACAACGGCCAACCGATACCAATTATTTTCCGACCATTCCATGAAAATTCCGGCATGTGGTTCTGGTGGGGGACGACGAATACGACGAAAGACGAATTCATCCATCTATGGCGGTACACGGTTGAGTATCTGCGAGATACGAAGGGTGTACACAACTTCTTATACGCATACTCGCCTAACGGTCACTTCGCGGACGAGAGCGACTATCTGAGCCGCTATCCGGGTGATGATTATGTCGATATTATGGGTTTCGATATGTACAATGACAGCCCTAAATATGACAGTGGTTGGATGGAAGCGATACTGAAGGATGCGCAATACGTCGTCGGTGCGGCAGCAGAGCATGCAAAGGTACCTGCATTGACGGAGACGGGACTGCGCTGGGATGGCAGTAACGGGCTAGCGCTTGAAGGCAATACGATGCCCGATTGGTACATGGTGCTGCACGATACGCTCATGAGCGATCCGACAGCGAAGAAGCTCGCTTATATGATGGTATGGAGAAATCAACACGATGAGACGCCTTCGCACTTCTGGGTTCCATACCGTAATCATCCAACCTTGGGCAATCACGAAATGTTGGACGAATTCGTACGCTTCTACAATCAAAATGACATCCTGTTCGCTGATCGCGTCACCGGGAACTACAGTCAGGCCGTAAGTACGCTCGCGAAGTCTCCTTACGCATATATAATGGCACCGGGAGACAAGGAGAAGATCAAAGGTGAGTATACGCTGAAAACAAAGGTATTCGACTATGGCAAGGGCGTCCAAAAAGTCAATTTCACGATTGGTGACGGGGACGCAATCGTCGCAAGTCTTGGCGTGGACGGTTACTATTCTGCCGCCTGGGATTCGACCACTGTTGCTGATGGCAAATTCGCGATCAGGACGATGGTCACACTGGGCGACGGTACGGTGCTTGAAGATGCAAAGATGAATGTCGTTGTATCCAATAGCGATGAAGGCGGTACGGGAGATGCGGCGCTGGTCGATGATTTCGAGAGCTATGCGGGTGATAATGCAGAGCTTCGCTCGACTTTCGTCAAAAACAGCAATGGCGACATGAACACGATCTCGCTCGTACCTACGCCGGTGCCAGACAAGACTGGTTACGCGATGAAGTTCGTCTACAATCTCGGCTCCTCCGGGTATACGGGCGTAGCAAAGACACTTAACGCCGATTGGTCGAAAGCAACTGCGCTCGGATTATGGATTGTCGGCGACGGCAAGGGTCAGGACATCATTCTTCAACTGTCGTCTGGCGGCAACTCCACCGAAGCGCATCTGAACCAGTTCACAGGCTTCGATCCGAATTCAACCGAGCCGCAGTATTTGGAGGTGCCATTCAGCCAGTTTGGCGTCAAATCGGGTAGTCCGCTGGATCTGTCGACGATCCGTTCGTTTGCCTTGTACATCAATGCCGTTGCCAACGCGAAAATTACCGATAGCACGATCATTATCGACGAGATTCGGGCAGTAATCCCCAATATAGCGCCTGTGCTCGAGCCAATCGGGGCAAAGTCTATCGCCGAAGGTCAGACACTCACGATTGTAGCGCATGCCACTGATGCGAACGGCGACGCGCTTGTCTACACCGCATCTGGACTACCGAGCGGCGCAACGTTTGACGCAGTTACACACAGGCTGGTCTGGACGCCAGGCTACGACCAGGCGGGCAGCTATACGGTTCGCTTCATGGTGAGCGATGGTAAAGAGACTGCTTTCGAGGATGTGACGATCACGGTGACCGATACATCCGTCGTAAATCCCGGTCCGATAACGGGCGGTGGCGATGTCCCAAGTACGACGACAGATAACGTTCAGGTCGTCATCAATGGAGAGCAGGCTCGCGTTACGCTGACTAATGAAGCGACGAAGGCGATTATTCCGGTAGCAGATTTGAAGGGCTTGCCGCTGTTGGTACATGCTGGCGCTGTCAATCTCACTGTGCAGTCATCGCTGATTAAACGCTTGATCACACTTGCAGGCGGCGACGAGGGAGTGAAATTAGAAGTCCGCTTGCAGCCAATCACAGTGGATGCCAATACCCTCCCTTCATCAGCGAACGATACCCTGAAGTTGGCTGGCAATGTGTATGAGCTTGAACTGATGTTGCTGTCCAAGGACGGCAAGTCATACTCGATCAATCAGATAGATGGAGACATTCAACTGTCGCTTTCTTATGGTGACGCACAAGTTAAGCCGCAACTGCTTGGTATTTATTATTTGAATGAAACTGTAGGTAAGTGGGAATATATCGGTGGGAAGCCTGATACCACATCTAAAACGGTGACCACAGATCTTACGCATCTGAGCAAATATGCGGTGCTCGAGTATAGTAAGAATTTTGAGGACGTACCTAGCACGCACTGGGCGTTTGACGCTGTGCAGACGCTGACAGCCAAGCATGTACTATATGGGGTGAGCGAATCGGCGTTTGCACCGGGGGCTGCCATAACGCGTGCGGAATTTGTTGCGATGCTTGTACGCGCGCTGGGGCTCGGGGCTGCGGATTACGCGGGAGGTTTCAATGACGTACGCTCCACAGACTGGTACGCATCCAGTGTACAGGCAGCCGTAGACGCGGGGCTTGTGCAGGGAGTGAGCGAAATACGCTTCGCGCCGAGTGAGCGGTTGACCCGTGCTCAGATGGCCGTCATGCTCATACGTGCTATGAAGCTAGAAACTGCGAGGGGCGAGTTGCTGTCCTCGTATGTAGATCGTGAAGAGGTCCCGGCTTGGGCAGAGATCAAATTCGCGGCAGCCGTATCCGCGGGTCTGATTGAAGGACAGGGTGGTCAACGCCTTGCACCAAATGCGACGGCCACGCGTGCTGAAGCTGCAACGATTATATTGAGAATGCTGGCAAAGCAGCAGTGAGTTGAGTTTTAAGAGAATAGCCCGGTCTGTATGCAGACCGGGCTTTCTTTTAAATAAATAAATGTTGGGAGGATGAGTAAGATGAAAAAATGGTTAGTTGCAATTCTCATGGTATGTTGCTTTTGGTCAGCAGTGGGACTATCAGGACCCTCAAAGGCAGAGGCGGCCACGCCGGTCAATCCGAATGCATCAGCAATTACGAAGAGTTTACTAAACTATATTGCTGGTCTATCCGGAAAGTATACGCTTGCTGGTCAGCACGATAAGCCTGGTTCGACGACGGCGGCCTTCAATCAAGCGAAAACAATCACCGGCCAGTATCCTGCTTTGTGGGGAAGTGACATGGGCTTCACTTCTTCGGGGCTTGACACGATGAACAATCGCCAAGGTGTTGTAAACGAGGCGAAAAGCAAATGGGCAGCGAATTCAGTTGTTACACTTACATGGCATATGTGCAAGCCTGGTACGACGGCACCGTGTAGTTGGGACGGAAACGTATACAATTCACCGCTGACAAGCACCCAATGGACGCAGATCGTGACGCCGGGTACGACGCTGTACAATCAATTCATCAGCCGTATCGATGAAGCAGTACCGTATCTGCAGCAACTGCGAGATGCAGGTGTCCCAGTTCTATGGCGTCCATTCCACGAAATGAATGGCTCCTGGTTCTGGTGGGGAGGGAACACGACGAATTCCAAAAAGTTGTATCAGATCATGTATGATCGTTATACGAACGTGTATGGACTGAATAATCTGATTTGGGTATGGAATGTAGACCGGCCAAGTAGTGGTGCTCCGTCTAACTATTATCCCGGTGCAGGCTATGTCGATATATTGAGCATGGATATTTATGATAATGATTTCAATAGTTCTTATTACAATACAATGGTGTCGCTAGCGGCTGGCAAACCGATCGCGCTCGGAGAAGTTGGCAATCTACCGACCCCGTCCATCCTAGACGCGCAACCGAATTGGGCGTACTTCATGGCTTGGACAGAGCATTTGACAGGATCGAATACGAACACACAGATTCAGTCGACCTACTGGGCGAGTCGTGTAATCACTCAGAATGAAGTTGCAGTTCCTGTGGCAGGGGCTGCCAATAAGGCATACAACAAGAGTGCATATTCAGGCACTGTTGAAAGCGCTTCATATCCACCTTCTCTAGCTGTAGATGGAAATGGTTCGACCCGTTGGGCTTCCGCATGGCAGAACCAAGATTGGTTTTACGTAGATCTTGGTTCGGTTCAGCCAATGTCTATGGTTAAGTTGCAGTGGGAAGCGGCATATGCGAAAAAGTTCCAGATACAGTTATCGAATGACAATATCAGTTGGTGGACTGTATATACGGATGAAAATGGCACAGGAGGCGTCCAGTACGTGACGTTCCCTTCAACTTCAGCACGTTATGTCAAACTATATGCTTATGAACGGGCAACGACATACGGCTATTCTTTATACGAATTTGAGGTCTATTGAGCATTCCGGTCTAGATTAAATGACAACTCTCTATCTCGAAATGATTTGTAGATAATGGAACTACAACCATTAGAATAGGAGAGAGGCTAGCCTTTCTTTTTAGAACACTCTAGGACGAAATGAGGCATAGCCATTAAGAGGCTGTGCCTTTTTTGATATACAAGAGGTGATTTTTTGAATGTTCAAAATATTATTCCCATAGAAGGTTCGTGTCGTTGGAAGAATGAGAACATAAAAGTATTACTGGCAGATGGTGACTCTGAATGGCAACAACGACTTAGCATGATAATCAATGCTGAACCGGATATTAATTTATTCCATATCGTATCCACAGAAGAAGAAGCGATTCGTGCAAGTATACAATTGGACGTTGACGTAATCGTTATGGATGTTATTTTGAACTCATCCAAAAGGGGCGGAATAGATATTTTGGCTGAGATTTATAGAAAGAGAGCAGTGCCGATTATTGTCTGTTCTTCAAATCATGACCCGGAAGTTATGGTTGAGGTAATTGTAGCCGGTGCAGTCAATTATATTTCAAAAACGAATTACCCAAGTCTACCTACTGCAATCAGAGAGGCACATTACGGACAGTCCTCCCTTCATGCGGATGTCGCAGCAATAATTCGCGATGAAATAGGGCGTATAAAGCGAAAAGAATTGGACTGGATGCTTACACCTACAGAAAAAGAGATTCTGCAACTTGTGGGTCTGGGCTATCGTCAGTCGATTATTCGAGAGCTACTTGGGGTTGCCCCAAATACAATGAAATCTCATGTGCGGCATATTACAGGGAAATTTGGTACGCGATCAGTTCGAGAAGCGGCTGAGAAGGCGAAACGAAGAGGGCTTTACGATTTACATTAAAGTAAGGGATTTTTTCTCGGTTATTTCGATGAATTTCGACATATCAATGTCGGCAAAGGGTGACAAAAAAATCACCCTCCACAGTCGAATCAATAGTAGGTAAAATGGAGGGTAATCCCGGGAAATTAGGGAAAATGTCCCGTTTCAAAGGTGGTGGACAAAAAAGTGAACTTTGGGGAATGTTGTCGGAGAATCATGTCTGAAGTAAACCAATAATGGGACAGGCACATTCCGTGTAAAGGATGATGGCTTAAACTTACTAAATGATGTGTCTGTCCCCACTTTAACAATGAAGGGATGATCGTCATGGATCAATTGGAAACGGAGCGTGAATTATGTCTATTGGTAGGTATTGATATGAAATTCATTCAGGTGTGGAGTGCTACGATAAAAATGCAGTCGAAATACACCCTCGTATGAAATAAAATGAAAGCAAACGAGGGGACGAGTGACAATGAACAGATACGACAAGGCATTTAAAGAAGAAGCAGTCAGATTGAGCGATGAGATAGGCCCCAGGAAAGCCGCCGAGCAGTTAGGCGTAGCCTACTACACTTTGCAGGGATGGAGAAAGCAAAGAATCCTGCACGGCGACGGGGCGCATACCGGGAGCGGACTCACTTCTGCCGATAAGACTGCGCGTGAAATCGAATTAGAAAAAGAAATAGGCGAGTTGCGCCGTGCCAATGACATTCTCAAGGACGCACTCGGTTTTTTCGCAAAAGACCGGAAGCGGTAAAAGCGCGTCAGCTCTATGCGTACATCCGTGAACGACGGGATCGATGGCCCGTCATGATGATGTGCGAGGTACTTGCTGTCAGCGAATCGGGCTATTACCGTAGCTTGAAGCCCACGCCCAAACAGGAGCGGCAACAACGCCTTCTGGTCAAAATCAAAGACATCATTGGAGAACATGAAGACAACCGTAATTACGGCGTCCAACGTATCCTGCTGGCGCTGTCACAGATAGAGATTACGACCAGCTACAGCACCGTCTATCGCATCATGAAGAAGCATGGGCTGCTGAAGAAAGCGAAGCGTCATCCAAACGGCATTACGCGCGAGGATGCCGCAGCTCAAAAGAGCGAGAACCTGATTCAGAGAGACTTCAAATCCTCAGCACCTAACCAAAAGTGGTTATCGGATATCACCGAAGTCCCTTGTTCAGATGGCAAGCTATATCTGTCCGCCGTGCTGGATTGTTTTAACGGAGAGATCGTAGGTTTCGCCATGGACGACAATATGCGTAAAGAACTCTGCATCAAAGCTTTTGAGAACGCCTGTAGAGCGAGAAATGCTCGCGGAATGATTTATCACAGCGATCGGGGCAGCCAATTCACGAGCCATGCATTCCGGAAGAGCCTGGCTAAACGAGATGCCATTCAAAGCATGAGCGGCACAGGGCGTTGCTATGACAACGCAAGGATGGAAAGCTTTTTTGCTACGCTAAAGAAAGAGAAGCTGTACAAGATCAACACGGAACGCTATCCGATGACCTATATTCAATCGATCATCTTCAGATACATCATGGTCTACTACAACAGACGGCGGATCTACACCTCTAATCCAGGGGGCTGGCCCCCAGCTATTTATCGCGAAAGAATGCTGTCACAAGCAGCTTAGCAAGGATTTCTGTATGAGGGTGTTTTCAAACTGCACTTTTTTTGACAACTCCAGTGCCATGTGAAAGGGGAGTTGCTTTTGGAGTTGGAGAGGGTAGCTTATGAATCTTGCACAGAAGCCTATTCCCTACGAGAAAGTCGAAGCATGGCTGGTGTCCTATAAAGATTTGAAAGCTAAGCTGGAGTATACACAATCTGAGCTTAAACATATCCCGGGATTAACAAGGGCATTACATGAGTGGGTAAACCATAGCAATAGTAGGAATAAAGAGCCATTGTTGCGAACGATTATTCATCGAATAGAGATTACAGAGTATGAAATCCCGTTGCTATTATCGCGAATTGGATTAATGGATTATGCTCTTTCTGTGCTGACGGTAGAGGAAAAATTATTCGTTCGATTACGATACTTGGATAAACTGACGCTTCCAGCTATCATGGATCGCCTAGCATTTTCACGTCGTGCATTTTTTTATCATCGGAAACGAATCTTGCATAAAGTCTATCAGCAGATTAAAGATCGGGAGGCCCTGATGGAACTTGATTCTTTTGGAGAAGATTAAATATCCCCGGTATAAGAAGATGCTATCGCATCTTCTATTTTTTGCGCACCTAGTACGTGTATCCTCCATATAACTCCGGAATTGCTTTAATCCCCGATATTCGTTGCTCGTTCTTCCTTTTCTTCATAACCCGACCGTCACACTTTATCAAGGCGAAGAAGTTTGCACTATTTTTGCACCAAGCATGTACCGAACTTTGCATTTGATTTGCCCTCGTTTTGCACAACAAGTGCACCCGACTTGCACTTATTTCATGATACTCTGTTATTGTTTTAAGACTATGGAATACTTGTCGTTTTCCTTTTATGTTTCTGCTAATGACGACTTTATACGAAGGGAGGAAAATGATTTCTTAGTTTCAATTTGATTTACAATTACTCGCTACTTGATGTTCCTAATTCCATTGTTGCCTATCAAGCGCCATTTCATTTTTTGCTGTGATCAGCGAAATGAAAAATGGCGCTCTCTTTATTTTCTGAACGAACTAAAGTGCTATCTATTGCAGGGATTACTGTTAACGGCCTTTGAGACAAGTCATCTTAATTCGTCGGGCAACACCAATACATAATAGATAGGCCTCTTACTCGCAATGGTGTTGCTACGTGAGGAAGGAGGTTGATATTATGTGCCCCTGCGGCATAAAATTTCGAACCCTGATAGTCCTACAGTACCTCAACGAACGATACTTTTAGACTTGGCTGCAAATCAGCATTGGAATGCTGAGCAGCAAGGTCTTTTTTATTTTTCATACAAAATCAATAAAGGCAAAGGGAGCTTAGGCTGTCGTTCACCTCCCTCCGTTTTGGTTTGCCAAACAAACCAAAACGGAGGGACGAATATGAAAAGAATTAACTTACGGGATATGTATCCCTTTATTAAAACGGATGTATGGGTTGAGGTGGACGACGAAGTTGCGCAAGAAATGCGTCAATTCGACCTGGATGAAAGTGCATACAAACTGCGCACGTATCGCCATAAGGCATATTATTCGCTTGATCGAAATGACGGTATTGAGCAGGATATTCTCTTTCTTTCGCTTTCATCGGAGGAAGTTTACGAGCACAGACTTTCCCAACAGCAACTTTATGAGGCTATGTGCCAGTTGCCAGAGAAATCCGCCAGACGAATTTATGCTCACTTTTTTCTAGGCATGAACAAAGTCTCGATTGCCAAAGCGGAGCATGTCGATGAACGGGCCGTTCGTAAGTCTATCCAAAGAGGCTTGAAACAAATGGCGCATTTTCTTAAAAAAAGTGATGGTGTCAAGCCCAAAGGGTCCGATTTGTTTGCCCAAATGAACTGATTGATAGGAGCTATGTAGGGCGGCGGCTGGCAATAGCCAGCCGCCTATGTTCCATGAGAGGGGCTGATAATCATGAATCCGATCCATTTCCGAGATACGGAACATGAAAACTTCTATTATCGAATGCTGGATGAAAGGAACTGCAACGATGGCTATCATCGGGCGCTTTTTTACACGTTGGGCATTTCCCGGGATGCTCGGAGTCATATCCGGGACTTATTTGACTTCTCTAATGGAGGCATTAAACCAAGTGGTATAAATGCCCCGTGGCAGACTGGCAGTTCTATTCGTGTGTGCAGGCTTGCTTTTAATTTATGGAATGGTTGGACAGAAAAAGATGGAGAACGCTGCTCCACGCCTCACGAATTATTCGATTGCAGTTACGCTCCTTATTTTTTTGAAGCGATTCGCCTTCGTTATCCGGATTATTGCCGAAGCAAGGAGAGCAGTATCAAGCGCTTGAACGAAAAAATTCGCTGAATGGCGACCAGCTACGGGGGTGGGATAAGACGATGAAGGATATTAAAAAAAGAACGGTTATGAAAGACATTAAACATTTGAATAGGCTACCGAACTTGATGGATCGTGTCAATCAGATGAATGAACGCAAAAAACAGCACAGAGACAAGGACAAGACGGATTCTCAATCTCCAAATGAATATGCGCAGCACCATTCTGCATCGGCTGCGCAAAAGACGGTACGCGCACAAATCGGAATAAGCGCGATTGCGGGCAAAAATGCGATAAAGCTTGTTCAAAAAAAGAGAGCAGTATCAGAGGATAATGGAGCAGCGGGGCAAAATCCGGTTGTCATTGCTGCTAAACCCACGGCACGTCAATTACGACTTGTTCAAAAGTTGCATGTCCGTAAGACTGAAGATGGAAGATATTCATTCTTATCTAATTATCCATCAGGACAACAACGTTTTATACGAAGCCGGGCTAATGCCCGGCTTTTGCATCAAGAACCAGCCGAGAAAAAGAGAGCATCTGCCGCTGCAGCACCTCGTTCTGTACCCATACGCATAGATCGTCTAAAAGCATCAACGTCCGAACCCTTGAGGAAGCGGTATTCCAGGCAACCGTCATCCCAAATTCCTTCCGCTAGGTACAAGCGAGCAGACTTTACAATCAAGCGTAAGGACTGGAAATTCAAAACACTATCTCCATTTATAAAAACGGGGCAACGGCTAGGGCAGATTAAAGGCCGTTCTGGTCATCAAGCAGAAAGTGAAATGAATAATGCAAGGACAGCGCAGCGGGCTGTACAGATGGCGGTTACTGGTCGCCGCTCTCTCCAAAGGGCACAAGCTGTTGCCCGATTAAATCTTCGGATTATAAAAATGGTCGTAAAAGCAGTCGCTTTACTTGTCAAAGGCGTCGCTGCGCTTCTGGGAATCAGCAGTACCGTTATTGTACTGCTGTGCATTGTTATGGCGATAGCTGCTATCATTTCCTCTCCTTTCAGTATCTTTGTTTCTGGCGAAAATACGGATGCTGAAGTAAAGCCGCTTTCCCGAATTGTTCAAGATGTGGAGACTGAGTTTTCCAACCGATTGGCAGAAATACAGCAGTCTGCAGATGATGTAGATCGGGTAGAGTTTGATTACCCTGGCAGCGCGGACAACACGCGAATTGATAACTGGATGGATATTGTAGCAGTTTTTGCTGTGAAAACCGTCATGGATTCAGAAAACGGAATGGATGTAGCCACACTTGATGCAACAAGGATTGGAATCATTCAATCGGTATTTTGGGACATGAATCAACTGGAATCCCATATTGAAACGATCGAACATACGGAAACCGTTTCAGTAGAGCATGAAGACGGGACCACCGGCGAAGAGACAATCACCAGCTATGAACATATATTGCATATTACCGTTACGAGCAAAACTGCGGAGCAGCAGGCTGCTTCCTACCACTTTACGGATGAACAGATGGACATTATGAGAGAAATGATGTCCGGAGAGTTTCGACCACTCATGTTTGCGATACTGGGCAAGGAAACGGATGTTAGCTTGACGCCTGGGCAGCTTGCGGATATTGGACAGCATTTGCCCGAGGGAGAACTCGGCAGCGAAGTTGTCAAATTGGCGCTGACTCGTTTAGGTGACCCATACAGTCAGCCGAAGGCTGGACAGGACGGCTTTACAGATTGCAGCTATCTCGTTCAGTGGGTTTATCGGCAACTTGGTATCAACTTACCACGCACCGCTGCGGAACAGGCCCGATTTAGCGTAGAAAATGGCCTGACAGTAAGCGCGGCGGATTTAGTTCCGGGTGACCTTATATTCTGGAGCTACGAGCGTAATGGCAGGTTTATGGATATTACCCACGTTGGCATTTATGCGGGGAATGGCAAGGTTGTAGACGCTTCCTCAAGTCGAGGGCAGGTGGTGTATCGCAATCTGTTCGATTCGGATAAGCAGGTGATGTTTGGAAGAGCAGCGGCCAAATGAGGAGAATAAATCAAGAATCAATAATTGTGATCCTATATCGAGCTGAAATTCATTCGTTTGAGCATCGCACTAATGCCTCTAACGTTCATCGCAACATTTAACTCCCGCTTAATCCATTCCGATACGAGCGAGGGAGTCCTGGTGTCCCGCGGTGCTTTATTTTCCTTTTGAGTTTTGGGATATTAATTCTTGTCCAAAATGAAGATATGAGAAATTTTATTACTGCAGATAGACAAGAGGAAAAATTGAACATAATATTGAACTGGCCAATTTTCAGTTCATAGAGTCAAACAAAGTTCTTTGTTACGTGACCATTTATTTTAAAATCAAAATCATCTCGGATGGTGACAAGGACAAACAGACTGTTGTAATGCTCGCAATTCAACATTTAGGCGGTGACCTTCGAATTGCAGATTTCAGTCTCGAACATAACAAATATATTCGCCAGAGAACTGCTTACAGCCGGTCTTTTTTTACGTTATGATTTCGATAGGTTATTAACCCTGGACAAATAGCCGAGCATCATTATCGAATTCGCTTTATTATTGATGATAATTCACACGAGCACTCCACTATTTAAAATGGCAGATGACGGCTGAATAAACTCGCCACTGAATGTAATTTTGGAGAACAGCATTTATACAGGACTCATTCTTATTTGGAGAATTTCTTCAAGGAACATTCCGGCTTGTAATGGAGTTATAAACAGTAAAGCGTCAGGGTTAAAAGCACAACCGCCGGAATACATATCAGTAAAAGCAAACATATGAGGTGTTTCTATGGAAAAACGAAAGGTACAAGCCCAGCTAGTAATTAGTTGCGATGTGCTTATTGACGAAGAGATGAAAAAGAAAGCGACAGAGCAATATTCCTCTGCCGGGAACGATGAAGAACTTGCAAAACAACTTCTTTATGCTTATTTGAATCCCAGATTGCCTAACAACGAAGAATTAGTGCAAGCCGAAGGGTCCTGGGACATGGTTTGCGAGTTTAAAGGTCGACTATCCAATATCCGACTCAGCGACGAAGCCATTTAAGGCGGGTACTCTACCCGCTTTATTTACATTATAGAATTTATAACTTTTCGGGTGTGCAGTAGGTCTTCACGCTCTTTTTGTTGTTTGGTACAGTTGGAACATGGAGCCGAATATTCTGAAGCGTATTTGTTCGACGAAAGAGGCCACTGGGATCAATTTGTGCGAAAGCATGAAGGGAAGGTACGTGCAAACGTACTGAAAGAAGTAGCTAAATTTCGTGATTGCGGAAATCCGAAAAACGGATTTAAGTTGCTGGTCTGCGAAGGGTGCCATGACCTGCGGCTTGTTCCTTATCGCTGTAAAGGCCGATTCTGTACGACTTGTTCTTGTGGTGAAACGGAAGAATGGAGCCGGTTGTTAGAGGAAGAGGTATTTCAAGTTAATCATCGTCATGTCGTGATGACCATAGACGAGGGACTGCGGGATGTGTTTCTTAAGCATCGTTATTTGTTAAATGAATTCATGGACGAAGCTGTACGAATTGTAAATGAGTTTTTCGAGAAGAAGCATCGGGTGACACCCGGTATCATTGCCGGATTACATACGTTTGGTTCTATTGCATTTGATTATTTAGTTAAGTTAGCTTAGGTTTCTCTTTACATGCGAACTGATGTTTGGTATACTAAATGCAAACATACGTTCGATTTCGAACGAGCATGGCACAGCAAGAAATGATTAGCATGATGTAATTTCAAAGGACATTTAAGACTGAATCGGACTGCCATCAGCATTTGTTCAAGATGAAACGGCCCGGAGGATTTTGCTGTCCAAAATGCCAGCGCACGTGAGCTTACGAAATCAAAGACACGGAAGCTCCCGCTTTACGAATGCGTAAGTTACGGACATCAAACGACGGTGATCACCGACACAATCTTTGAGAAAACACGGACTGATTTACTCAAATGGTTTTGGGCCATTTACTTGATCGGCCGCGATAAACGCGGCGTTTCGGCAACCCAGCTTGTTACGGAACTGGAAGTCGCTTATCAGACTGTTTGGACCATGGAGCATATGATCCGTAGGCGATGAGCGATCGTGATGCCTCCTATACGCTTGCCTGCATTGTATAGCTTGACTAAGTTTTTTTTAGAGCGCCCATGGAAGGGGGGGAAGCGCGAGAGCGGCACGGAACAAACTCCCGTTTTGGTGGCTCTTTCGTTCGACAAGAAGGGCTTCCTTAAATACCTAAAAATGCAAGTCATCCCTGACGTGAAAGGGACGATGCTTGTTGACTTTGCAAAAAGTATATTTAAGAAGGAGCGATGATCGCAAGCGATGGCTACAAGTCCTACCGAGTTCTGGCCAAAGAAGGCTTTGAACACGTCGCGAAAAAATGCGATTTAGCTGCGAATCCGGTTCATCTGAAATGGCTCCACACTGTCATTTCCAATGTTAAGGTGTTCATCGGCGGAACCTACCCCGTTCTCGATGCCAAACACCTCCAAGCGCACTGTCGAAACGACAACCTATCCTGAGCTAGTTAGATAATCAAGTTTTTGTATATTATTCTCTCCCCCTATGGTAAATTTGAAGTATATTTTTCCTATTTTCAGCCAAAAGGGGATTTTCATTTGTCGTACCTAACATTGGAACGCCTCATCACACATGGAATCGATTTAACTAAAACAGCACCAACAACTTTCGATAGATTAATGCCTCTTCAAACAATCCCACAGGAAGTAAGGGATTTTTTTATCTCCCACATCGAAAATGCTTTGGTTGCGAAACAAATAAAGACATGCACTTTTACCGAAGAACATGCTTCCGTATTGGTTGACTGTATCGAAATCGCTTCTGACTTAACCAACGATAAATTATTCATCGATAACAGCAAAAACATGACACAGTTGTTGTTCAATGCAATGGATGCGGCTTCGACAACAAGTTCAGGGACAATAATTTTCATACAATATCTTGATACCAGAACTTCAACTGAATATTTAGCAATTTTAAAAATGGACCCGAATAAAGCTATACAGTTGGACCTGACCAATTATCAATTTAAAGTACAAGAAGATATCTTGCCGAGCGTTAATGAGAAGCTTCATAAATGTGCTTTTATTAAGTTGGATGAAAACCTTTATGAAGAAGAGATGCATCTTCGCGTGTTGGACAAGCAACAGCTTACAGGAGAAGTGTCTAAATTCTTCTTAAAGACTTTCTTAGGCGCAGAAGTATCTATTAACGATAAAGCTATGACAGAACTGGTCGGAAAAAAGCTTAGCGAGTTTGGCGTGGCTGAAAATATTGTTACCGAACCTAAGCAAATCTTGGAGTTCAACTACAAGATTGATAACATCCTCCAGGATGGACGGGAAGTTGACTTAGAAGCCGACCTGGAAAGTTTGTTCAGAACATACATCCCCGGCGAAGCAGATCGGTTACAAAAAATTGAATCATTCAAGCAAAAACTGTTTATCGAAAAGGAGAATGCTTATTATCAATTTACAGCGGATAAAAAGCAAACCGTTGCTTTTTTTGCTGATAACAACAATAAAATTAAAATTCAGTTCCCGGTAAGCTATCAAGATCACAGCGTATTTGTCGATTATGAAGATGAAGAAGACGGAAGTAAAACTACAGTGATTAGAATTAAAGGTGTCGAGTTGAAACAAAAATTCAAATAAATAAAGGAGCGCGGCGGTTATGAATCAGTTGCTAAAGGACATTTTAGCAATGACAACTCAATATTCGGAAAATGCTGCTACAGTAAGCAGCACAGAGGATGTTGACTTAGCCGCTTTTACGTTCTCCTCCACTTTAGAGAAATTCTTTGAGTTATCGAAACCCTTTAAGAGGCTCCTTGAAAATTTAACCGCAAGTCTAGAAGTTGGATACGAGGATGAACTTTTTGATTTTACGCAGGCATATGATTATCGGGAAAAGGGAATATTGGATTTAACCAAAAGTGTTAAGTTCAAGATTAGTATCAATAAAAAACTACAATTTAAACCCGATGAAAATGTGTTTATTTTTTTCACCATGAATGCCTTCGCGAAGGCATTTGATACGACAAACTTTAATTTTTTCACAAAGGTAAACGGGCAAAAGTCTGTTGTTGTTCATCTTCCAGTTGATGCTGAATCGCAAAATGAGTATCTATTTCTCAAACCGCTCAATGGCTGTGTGATTCATAGTGCAAGTGACTTGGCTGATCAAACTAAGGTAGAGTGTGC
This sequence comes from Cohnella sp. 56, assembly GCF_037963805.1. NCBI lineage: Bacteria > Bacillati > Bacillota > Bacilli > Caryophanales > Paenibacillaceae > Cohnella > Cohnella sp. 56. The sequence goes on from NZ_JAZDQE010000005.1 coordinate 311,544, forward strand.
TCGTCAGATTAAAATCAGAGAAGAAACTTCAAGATTGCCCGTAGGATTACCCGTCCCACACTTTTTTTATTTTCAGAACATTGATGAAAAACTGAAATTATGGCACGAATCAAATTTATTTTATTCTTCGCTTCTTCATTTGTCCAATAAGATTGTCGATCGGAAAATTACAATCAGAGGTCATAAGAATACTGAGATTGAACTCGAAAATAATTTTGCACCAACAAACGCTTCTATTCTCTATAACATTTATAGATTTTCACATGAAGAAAAGCATTACTCCGACAAAATTGAGATATCAAGAAATATACTTACGTTGTATTTAAATAGCGATGAAACCGTAAAAAAAATCGATGAATTGTTGCCAAAGATATCTAAAACGATAACAAGCCACTTTTCTGCTTATATAAAGGACAGTATTAAAAAGTTCTTCAGCGAGCGTAAAGATGTAATCAAAGAAGCTCATAAGTTTGCCTCTGATTTAAGGGGAGAAGCGGATAAGCTTCAAACATATATTAATACATCCTTAATCGGCATTATCACAGCTGTATTTTCCGGGGCACTTGGATTATCAAGAGGCGAGAGATGGTTTTTGCTTGTTGCTTTCGCGTTTCATTGTATCTATTTTGCGATTTCTTATTTCATAAACAGTAATTATATTCGGAAAAAATCCGATGATATTATAAAATTATATGATGATTACACATCAGAATTTGTGGTTTTGGATGATAAGGAAGTAGCGGACATTAAAAAGACGTACATAGAGCCTTCCATGGAAGGTGTTAAACACTATTCGAAGAGATACCGAAACTTAACAATATGGCTTGTTAGCCTTATGATTGTGTTAATTGCAGCAGGATTATTCATACCTGATAGATATTTTGCCACTGTTAAACCTGGAACTGTAAGCAACACAAGTGTATCCCAGAGTACATACATTCAAACGCCATAAATTAGAGTTTTAAGAAAAGCCTGTGTATATTGAGTGCTGGGAGGTACTAATCTATGTATTCACAGCGAACCAGCACCTTATTTTATAATTTGCGACAAAAATATCGTGTTGGGATTAAGGGGCCACTGAAAAAGTCCCTTTAGTTGAAAAGGTACAACTCCCTGAAATTCGAGGAACTGTACCTTTTTTCTTGTATAATCAAAGTAACACGCTGAAGGGACGAATATCATGTTCCAGCCTCAAATTTCTTTTGCATTCAGCCCTTATACGGCGCTGTATGACCTCATTGTGCCGAAAGATAACATGCTGCGCCAGTAAGCTTTTGGCTGACCAGCGGCGCGATCAGGCCATAGCGAAAGTTGGCCACTTGCTGCCTTGTTAGCGCACCCAATGACAAAACTCCTCTCCAGTCAGTCTTACGGGAGTATCTCATACCAGCCTGTGACTTGAGGAGGAGGCATATCTTGTGGGATTCGGGTCAGTTCACCGATTATTGAAGCCTTTCGACAGGCGTTCAGGCGGCGAGTTGCGTTTGTCTGGCTGTTTGACGTGTATTTTATCAAGCAAAATTACCCCAAAAAATCATGTTAGGTTACCCATAAAAATCGTCTGTAGCTGGAAATGGCGACACGGTTGACATGGAGCCTCTACGGGCATGATTCACTGCGAAAGGGCGAAGCCATGGGCTTCGCAGAGGCAAGCTAGCCTATCATGCCTGCCCCTCCATGTAAACCATGTCTACTGTGCTGGAAATTTTCCACGTCAGAGCACCACGATTTTTTGGGGTAATTTCAAATGATTAAACACAGTTTGACGGCGGGAAGGCCGTCATCTTATAACCGGCCCGGCTGTGGCAACCGGGTATTCAACGACGCCCAATACCCCCGCCTCCATGAGGCTGTGGGAGTATGAACGGATAGAAGTTGCTTTAGCCATATAAGCGTATCTATTGGCTGGGAGCAATCTTGGAAGGATAACTGCGGACCAGATCACCATCGAAACCCGAATAGGCGATCTGCCCTGCAATCCAAAGAGCTACTGAAGAGGCTCTTAACAAATACCGTTGTCACCAGCGATTCAAAGTCCGTCGGCTGCAACGGACGGATGTGGCGAAGGCGCGCTCTGCCGTTTGGCGCCAAGCGAAGCCGTTCTGCCGTCGAGTATAGCAGATTCTCGGATCCATGTGGTATATCGAGCCCATGGCACCAGAAAGTCAGGTAGTATGGAGATCGTCCTCCCGCAAACAGGGCAAAGCTGGCGATAAATCGGATTCTGTACGATTTCCGATTTGGTCGCAATCGCCCGTATATATCGTCCATACTTATGCAGACAGCATCCGCAATCCTCGCAGCTAAGCTTTACGGCAGGGGATTGAGTTCCGTACAAATAAAATATGTCACCAAGGATGAACGTCTTCACAAAACACGTATGGAGACATTCAATGCAATTATTGCAAGCTATGTTGGAATACATCAAAATGAAGGAAAGCAGGTGGCAGACCCTTTCATAAAGACGATTCTAGAGGGCGCAGGGAAATGAAAATTTAATGTAACACTCGATAACGTTTGGATCGAATTGGCTTGGCTGTTAGCACGACAATTTCATGATAGCAGAACTTTAGGCGCGTTGTTGTTTCGTTCGATATAAAAGGCGCCTCCATATAGAACGTTCATTCCCTTCACGATACTGCGAACAGTCATCCCCCCAATCAACAATCAAAATATTTTCGTTCGCTCCCAAATGGATACGCGGTATTTCCGCAAACATCGCATGTTATATCGATATCCTACGAATGTAAGGCAAAAACCGCTGCTACCGTTGTCTTTCGTCTTCAGAATTCGCTTGAAAAATCATTCACTGAGGCTGAAATTTTTTGTCGATCTATGTTACAAGGACTTTGTTACTGGACCAAAATATTTAAGTGACAGTAGAGGATCTCTTGCAATTGTAAGGAGTGATTTTTCTAATTTTGGAGGAATGCACCAATTGCTGTCGAATTAATTATTTAGGTACGAAGACTTATTTTTGGAGTGAGGTGTGATGTGATGGAATGGGCTTTAGACGCTAATAAACAACATGTCCATGCCTCGTCACCAAATGCAAATAAAGGAAAAAGTTATCTTTGTCCTCGATGCAAGAAAGACGCTTTTTTAAGGAAAGGTAAGAAACGGATTCCTCATTTTGCACATGTTTCGGGGCAGACCAATATAAATTGTGAGTTGTACACCCCCCCAGTAATTTATGCAAGCCAGGTTGAGGAAAGTAAGCCAGAAGACATTCCAATTAAAAGATTTTTAGAACTTTACATAAATGTAATAGAGAAACGTTGGACGCTAGATATAAAGATTCCCTTTACATTAGGACAGAATAATGGAAACGTCTCTCTTAAAATTCCTTTTGCTTGGGAAGGTGAGAGAATAATACCGCTCAATTCAATACAAACAAATGGAAAGCGAATTCGTATCCGATTACAATCGCATGATTACAGGATATTGATTAATGGACAAATTGATGCCGAATGGAAGAGACAACTTGGGCAGTCTGTGAGAGGACTAGACGATATAATCCCTACGGTATTTCACTATTCTCGATTAAGTGGTCGGAGGGTGACAGATAATCAACCGTTACAATGGGGGATGTCCTATGTTCTGATATGGAATAATAATACGGTGAGACTTCTTCAGAACTTTCCAGTGAACTTAGCTTTTTCAAGACTGCAAGATCAAGGAAATTGGTCGGGAGTATTATTGAAACTTCCAGATGTTTATGATAAACATGGGGAACTGTGGGTTGAAAAATATTTAAATAGAAGCACTGTATACTCCTTACCAGAAATAAAATTAGTGGCACCAATTCCAGAACGTCTGAACGACCAAGAAGCAAATGTAATATCCCCGACTACAGATGTGGTAATTGCTATCGTAGGTCAAGAGGGCTCAAAAAAATGGTCAGAGATTTCCATAGGGAGTTTGGAAGAGAAAAAAAGGATACGTCATCTAGGAGATGGTGAAAATCCAATATTACTATCAATCGGAAAACTACCCCTGGGGAAAACTGATATTTGGCTAGATGACGATGTAGATAGAGCTTTGAGGTTAATATGCATAGATAGTACAAAGAATATCCAGAAAATCAAGGGTGTTGTATTTCGAGGAATTAACAAAGTTGGTTATGAAGAATCGTGTAGCTTACATAGTGCAGACGCTAAAAATTTCTTCAGAAAAATACAACTAAACAAACTTAGATTAACTGACATAGACTTGCCGGAAGGCATAGATTTAAAAATAAAGGTTAGCGGCAATCAATCAGTTGAGTGGATAGTAAAGTCAGATAGTATGGAGTTTTTTGAGGAAAAAGCTTCATTTCTAAATGAGTTATTAAGACAGGACAGCCAGTGTGTTCATATCGATGCAGGTGGTTTTGGAAAATTGGACATTTCACCCATTGATTTGACTGATGAAAAAAGATTCTCTATGAGTCCCAAATGGCGCAAACAAATGAAGTGGATCATCTCAGTGTTGCAGTCACAAAATAAACATGAAGAAGTCTTGGTTCAATTGGAAATTTATAAAAAAGCATATGAATTTAAAACTCATAACTTGGATTATCAAGATCAAGTGCTTTTACAAAAACTTTTGAGAGTTCAATTAATTCCAATTTCGATGCTTCCTTATGTTAGAGCGAGTATAAACGAATATTTAAGAGCAATAACTGATAAACATTACGATTTAAGTTGGGACTGATTAAAATGATGAAGATCATTCAATACCCGGAAGATAGACGGAAAGTGATCGTAGGTTACTCGCATGAGGAACTCAAAGAATTTTTTTATCAAATGCCATCGGCGATTCGATTAAATGCAATAAAAAGCCTGCCGAAACAAAATGGCTTTCGTGAAGGAAAGGACACGGATTATCGACTAAATTTGTTTTTTAGAAGAATGAATCGGTGGAACGAAGCGGAGTGGGGCATTTTTGCAAAAATATGGTTGTCATGGACAGCTTCAAACGATCAATTCAGAAAATTGTTGAGTTTTCGAACTGGTGAGGAACTTGAGCATGTAATTGGAAAAATGATGAAGGATCCAGAAGAAAATTCACGTGTTTTAAAAAGCATTGTATCCGGCGAGATAACTCAAGAACTTATAAGATCCTGGTTGAAGTTTAGCCCTTTCTATATAGATATGGAAACATTATGGCTGGTTACTTTGGCTCCCACACAACATTACAGAAAACTACAGAATAGATTAGACGCTCTGGAAGAGCGGATGGGAACAAACTTTAAAAATCAAGAAGAATTGTATAAGATGCTTTTCGAAACAACTCAAGGAAATCTATCGATGCTAAATAGCAGTATTGATGAAATTCGGCAGGAGATCAAGGAGGTCACATTAGTACAAAATGAGATCACTCGAATTTCCAATAAATTCAAAGCTGTTAAAGGTAGGACAACAACTTTAAACGATGAAATGGATGCACTTTCGAAATTATTACCCAGTTTAGTATCTAATAATGAACATTTAACGGAGCGTTTAGAGTCTTTAGTTGAAAGAACCAACGAACACGAACGATATTTCAATGATTTAAGTTCAAATTATTCTCGACTTGAAATTTCTCTAAACGAAATTAATTCGAATGGAAGTATAACGAATAAAGCATGGGGATTGAGAGATATTCAACATGCCACGGCAACAGAGAACGTAGAATCGTTTATTGAAAGAAACATCGTTTTCGAAGAAGAGCCGACCAAACTCACAACTATAGAGAGTATAGTATCACATTTGAAAAATAACTTAAACAGGCTAGGAATCAAATTAGCTGATGCGAAGTCAGTTTCTTTTGAAGTACTTTGTGCAGTCTTGTCAAATCAATTTATTATGTTCAGTGGTTCGATGAGCATGATGGTTGCTGAATATTGTGCCGCCAGTTTAAGTAGTCATGCTATCAAAATAATAAAAGTTCCGATCGGTAAAACAGGAGAGCTTGTTTCTGAAGAACGAATTGAATTTTGGCTTAATGAGACCAGAGCAAGTGGTCTTCCTCTTGTTATTATTTTTGATGGTATTAATCGCTCTGCATTCGAAATCTATGGTTCAAATTTGAAAAAGTTTATTTCTGAACGCATATTAGGACTGCGAAAAGAATATGTGCCGATAATTCTCTTGGCTACTCTGTTAGAAGGATCTTCAGTTTTAGGGCTGAGTAAGGAACTTCTCGATATCGGTCCTGTATTTAATACTGATTATCTCGGATGGAGCTATAGGAGTACAACTCCGTACATCCCTGGAGTTATTGACCCAGATATATTAACAAGAAATGAGATGGAAATAAACGACTACCTTGAACTAGAAGATTTATTACCAAGTGGAATAATTGAACATGGTAGTGTACTATGGCGTAAAACCTTAGCTGTCACATACAAAACAATGATCCAATTGAACCCCTCTTTCGACTTTACATCCGTTAATTTTGGGTGGTTAATACCAATGATGATGCTGCAATTACCAGATCATGTGGAACAGTTATTTGATGAAGTCGAACTAGATGAGCGAAGTAAAGCAATCATAAAAAATATGACAGCGGAAGTGTAATGAACTTGAACATCCCACGATTGTTAAACCAAAAGGATATTATTGATCTGATCTTTTCAAATAAGATTGTCATAGTTCCTGAAAATGTTGAGTTTCAAAGGGAGCTTTTTTTAGCAGAGTATTGGAGGAGTCTCTTGTACGAACTGGCTATAGATGGTGAAGAAGAGCGCGTAAAACCAGTTCATTTTCGCAGACTTAAAAATGCTTTGAATAAATATCTTGACTCAATATGGCCTGAGTTAAAGCAAAATAATGATGTTGACAGCCCGCAAAACGTCAATGACGTTATAAGCCCCGTTCGAAATTGTCTGATACAACTTGGTGATACCATTCGGTTGCCTAATGGATATTATTTTCCTGCTCCATTGCGACTAGTGAAACTATTGGGAAGTCAGTATACAGCAATTATCGGAGGGCTTGCAACTGAAGAAATCCAGCATTTTTTAGCCGATGTTAGAATTGCTGGATATGGTAGGATAATTGAAAATCAAAAAATATCTGTTTCTATAAAGGAAGATGGTACGTGGTGGCAGGACTATTCTAATTGGACGGGGTGGATTCCTGAGAATTTAGAGGAATGGATAATCAAGCAAGTTCAACTTGTTTCCTCATCGGGTAGCCAAAGCGTTCAAGATTTCGAGGAGTTCGAAGTATACAATAGCTCTCGACAACTCGGAAATCGTAACCGTTATTCTTGGATAAACCCTAATTTGATTCTTGCACAAGAAGAATCGGGGACTTGGCTTTGCAAGACAACTGGCTCAACCAGTTACTTTCTGGGTGAATTCAAACGTGGGCGGTTAGCAAAAGAACGAACAATCACAGATAAAGAAACTGTTCGTTGGTTGATGCTTGGCCTACTCGTATATCATGGTTCATCTCCAAAGGCACAATGGAATAAGTTTTATTTGAAAGTCGCTCCTCCTCTTCCGAGGGCAATTGAAAATCATGTTTTGATCTTTTCTTTTAAGAAAAATGCTTTTGAATATTACGTCCCGGAACAATTTCAAAATCATATTGAACAATTAATGAAATCGTACGGCTATAGATTTCCTGATCAGAAGGAGTGACTAAATTATGAATGATACATACGGAGCATTCCGTGTTTCAAAAGTTCTTCATGAAACTTTACTGTCATACCTTGAGTCGGCATATCACATTAAAAACAACAGCTTAATCAAAGAACGATCGTATTTATTAAACGAATTAGGACAAATAAGCCAAGAACCGTACATAGAAGCAACACCTAGTTATGAGCTAGGGTCATCATATGAGTCTCTTGATATCCCTGAACCAGCAAAGGATATTTTAACACAAGTTTCTAAGTTAGATCATCCTGGTGTAAGCGTTTTTTCAAGACCATATACGCACCAAGCAAACGCGTTGGAGTTCTTTCTAAAAAAGGGGAAAGATCTTATTGTTGCTACAGGAACGGGTTCTGGGAAAACAGAAAGTTTTTTAATGCCAATCCTGGGTTCTTTAGCAATAGAGGCAACCGAACGGACAAATGTGGCATCAATGTCAGGGTGCCGTGCAATCTTACTTTATCCAATGAATGCTTTGGTTAATGATCAACTTGGCCGAATTAGAAAATTATTTGGTGATGAACGAGTTGCTGATTATTTGAAACAAGGGCGTAATAGAAATGTCATGTTTGGCTCTTATACTTCGAAAACTCCATATCCCGGAGAACCTAAAGCTGGGAAGACAACGGCACATATTAAACCAATGTTTGAAAAATTTTATTTGAAGTATGCTGGAAATATGGAGAAGGTTAAAGAATTGAAAGCAAAGGGGAAATGGCCTAGCAAAGATCTTATCAAGTTCTACGCCAAGGAGAAGGAGCAACAAGAGATATATAAAACAGGCAAACGGCAAGGGAAACCGAGAGTCATAAGGAATTGGAGCCAACGACTTAAAACACAACCTAACGATAGGGAATTGTTAACCCGGCACGAAATGCAAGAATCTTGCCCGGACATATTGATTACTAACTATTCGATGCTGGAATACATGTTGATGCGTCCTATCGAACGAAAAATTTTTCAACAGACAACAACCTGGCTAGAAGCTGATGTAAACAATAAATTGATTTTAATTCTAGATGAGGCACATATGTATCGCGGAACTGGCGGGGCAGAGGTAGCTTTTCTCATAAGACGACTAATGGCTCGTTTGGGAATTGAGCGAGATCGGCTTCAATGTATATTAACAAGTGCAAGTTTGGGGAAGAGTGAGGAGGATAAAAGATCAATAATTAATTTTGCAAGCGAACTAACTGGGGTGACTGCTAAGACTCAAAGACAGTTTGAACTAATTACTGGCGATCTTGAATCGCGCTTCGGAGCTGCCGAAGGGACAGCGGAAGAAGCAGAGGCGCTTTCAAGTTTGAATTTATCAGTAATTCAAAATGTAATGGTTGAACTTGAATCAGCAATTGATTCATTTAATTTAGTGGCTAAAAGACTGAATTGGCCAGCTTTTCAAGGTGGGGAGTTAGATAAGTTTTCGAACCATATTTTTAATCAACTTACTGGTTGGGGATCGGCCGAACAAATGATTAAGGTCTTAAGCGGAAATGCTATTCCGCTGCGGCAATTGTCCCAGTCACTTTTTCCAAGTACTGAAGATAGTGTAGCTCGTAAAGCTACGGAAGCAATGTTAGCATTAGGCGCTTTGGCTAGAAGAGAATCGGATGGTAGAGTGTTTTTGCCGACTAGGCTGCATTTGTTTTTCAGGGGAGTTCCAGGACTTTATGCGTGCACAAATCTGAATTGTGAGAACCGCTTAAATAAAGATGCTGAAGACACCATACTTGGTCGGTTACATACAGTGCCTATGCTCAATTGTACTTGTGAGAAAAAAGCAAGGGTGTATAAGTTATTGACTCACAGAGACTGTGGAACAGCTTTTATAGAAGGATATACTTACGGTGATGAGGGCGATTTTTTATTACATGAACCTACAAATGTGATAGGCACGAATGATGAGGTGCAGGATCGATTATACAAAATCCAATTGCTAGTTGATGGGAATCCAAACGAGCGGGATGTTCAAAATTGTATTCCTGTTTTCCTGGACATCACTACTGGTAAATTATTGAATTCGGAGCCGCCTAAACAGGATGGATTTCTTAAAGTGTTCAAACCGCTAAGCAGTTCTGGCGGTGGAGATCGGGTTTTTCATCATTGTCCAGTATGTCTAAAAAAGTGGAAGAAAAATAGAAGTAAAATCATGGATCTCGCAACAAAAGGTGAGGCCCCTTTTGCAAATCTCGTAAAGGCTCAGTTGTTTAACCAACCGCCACAGCGTGTAGAGAGTAGTGAGTATCCAAACGGCGGTAGAAAGGTATTATTATTTTCTGATGGTCGACAAAAAGCAGCTCGTTTAGCAAGAGACATTCCAAGAGAGGTAGAATGGGATACATTCAGGCAGGCGATTGTTCTGGCTGCAGTTCGATACAAAGATATTTGTAATAGAGATCCTAAAATAAATAATGCATTGTACAGTGCTTTTGTTTCTGTTGTTTCCGAGTTTAATCTCCAATTTTTTGATGGAGATGATAGAAAAACATTGCTGCATGATGTTCGCGACTTTAAAGAGGAGTATGCGAATTCATTAAGAGTTGCTATTGAAGAGCAATGGGGAGGACGGCCATCGTCAAGCTATTATAAAGCCATTTTACGACAACTATGTAACAAAGAATACTCTTTACGAGCGGCCACCGTCGGTTATCTTAAACCTTCAAGTTTAGCGTATGAAAAGTTGCAGAAAGAAATAATGGCGATTACAGACAAGATTACTCCGTCTAATATCGAAGCACTGGTTAATTATTTTATCGAAGAAATATTAGACGATTATGCATTCGAGTTAGAGAGTGTTATATCTGCTTCGGTAAGGCGTAAAGCTGCAGGATATCCACAAAGTTCTTGGACTAGCTCAGGGAAAATAGGAGATAATCAGCGGTACATTTTAGAGACTCATTTCAATTGTACCAGTGACGAAATTACGAACATTCAAGAAATATTACGAAAAAGGCTTTGTCACAAAATTGGAGATGCATATGTTATTGACAGTAATGACGTGGTTTTGAGTATTAACACTGATGAGGAATGGTACAAATGTAATAGTTGTACATTTCTTTCGCCTGTGAAATTAGGAGGGTATTGCATAAATTGCGGAAGCCATGATATCGTAACCCTGAATCCCGAAACCGACGAATATATACAGGCGCGAAAAGGGTTCTTACGAATGCCCGTCGTGATGTCTGTTAGAGAAGAAAATCGTCCGAAGTACGTAACTGCTGAAGAACATACAGCGCAGCTCTCACACAAAGACGCTGGTGAAATTTTTGCTTCGACCGAAATGTATGAGCTTCGTTTTCAGGATGTAAAGTTAGATCAGGAAGATGAACTAGAAGACAGTTCTGTTGACATTTTGAGTTGCACCACAACGATGGAGGTTGGAATTGATATTGGATCATTAGTTGCCGTTGGCTTGCGAAATGTTCCGCCTCAACGTGAAAACTATCAGCAAAGGGCGGGTAGAGCTGGACGCCGAGGTTCTTCACTGTCTACAGTAATTACATACGCTGAAGGTGCGCCTCATGATAGTTTTTATTTTCAGAACCCTGTAAAAATTGTGTCTGGTGCGCCACGGCTTCCTATGATCAAGATTAACAATATCAAAATTGCCAAAAGACATGTGTTTGCGTTTTTGTTTCAAACGTTTTTTCACGAGATGATTGATAGAGACGAGTTAAAAATTGATAAAAACAAAAGTCTATTGGCCGCTCTGGGATCAGTTACAGAGTTTTTTGATGAGGAGACCGATAGTGAGTTTAGAAAATCGAGATTCATCGAGTGGATTAGGCAAGGGATCTATCAGCCATCTGCTCCTCTAGTGAAAAGGATAATTGAGTGGCTTCCAGAAGATATTGCTACCGACAAAATCGCGTGTGTACTCGGTTTTATAGATGAACTAATAGAAAAGCTTAATTCAGTTATTCTTAATACATCATCTAAAGAAAATGAAGTTGATGAAGAGACCGACGACGATGAAGGGGAGGTTGACCTTAGTTCAAGCAGAGACGAATTGCTAACGTTTTTATTTGATGAAGGTTTTTTACCTAGCTATGCTTTCCCTACAAGTCTATGTAGTTTCCCGATTGAAGAGAAGCGAGAAAAAGGAAATAATAGTTACAAGGTGGTTACTAAAGAGTTACCGCAACAGTCAATTGATCAAGCCCTGAGTGAATATGCTCCAGGCCGACTTGTAGTCATTGACAAAAAAACTTATCGTTCAGGAGGAATTACTGCGAATGCTGCTAAAGTGACTGAAGCTGACCGTGCAGCGAAGCTCTTTCAGCATAATCTCCGTAAATATGTATCTTGTAGGCGCTGTACTTTCGTTCGGGATATAGATGAAACGCTTAAAACAGAAGGCGATGAATGTCCTGTATGTCAAGGTCAACTTGATAGAGGAGAATTGTTAATTCCAGAGGTATTCCTTCCAGAAAAGGGAGCCCCTATTATAGAAGGTGATGATGAACAGGAATTAACCTATGCAACAACAGCGCAATTTCCTCTCCCATTATCTGAAGATGATCTGGGAGGTTGGAGGAAAATTAGTAATAGACTATTAACGGTTCAAGCAAAGGATCGACGACTTGTCACAATAAATAAAGGTAATGATGAAAGTAATGCAGGCTTTTATGTATGTGAGAAATGTGGAGACGCTAAGGTTGTAGATCCGGAAGAGAAACCGCCCACTGGATCACATGATCGCCCCTATTACGTTGAGCCGGTATTTGGGGTGACTGTACCACCGAGATGTCAAGGTACGTTTAAAAGGGTATTTCTCGGACACCATTTTAAGAGTGATTTATTACTTTTACGGTTAAACATTGAAGAACCATTCGTTCGAACTGTGAATCAAAACATTTCAAATCATATATTAAATGATGCACTAAGGACTGTATCAGAGGCTCTTTCATTGGCAGCAAGTCGAGAATTAGATATTGATCCTGCTGAGTTTAAGTCTGGCTACAGACTTGTAAAGCTTGACCCCAGCGAAACGCTGAGGACGGATATTTATATGTTTGATTCACTGGCAGGTGGTGCTGGGTATGCAGAGCAGACAGGTCAGAACCTGAGCGTTGTTTTGAACAAGGCACTTGAGTTGTTGGAAAATTGCACGCAAGGATGTGATCGTTCTTGCACGGATTGTATTCGCCATTATCAAAATCGGTATTGGCACTCACATTTGGATCGTCATTTAGGAGCTCAATTATTACGTTATATGGTAGGCTCGGGAATACCGGACATTTCAAATATAGAGAATCAAAGTGAATCTCTCGAACCACTTATCCGGCTGTTGGAATTGGAAAGTTACACTTGTGAAGCCAATATGAGTTATAATGGTGTACGGGTACCTTGGGTAGTTAGTAGGAACGGACGCCATATCATAATCGGGACGTTCCCGAGTTTAATTGATGAAACAGATGCCGTGAAGCTCCATCCCCTAGCTAAACAAGTTTCAGAAGAGGAATTGTTTCTGGCTAATGAATTTTTAATAAGCCGTAATTTGTCTTTAGTTTACAAACAGTTTAAAGAAAAATTTTGAACAAAAGTTTGATTATCAAAATAATTGGGCACCTCCGAAAGGTGGGAGGTGCCATTTTCATTATGAAAACCAGGGTGAATAGAAATATGATAGATGGGAAGCCTGCAGTTCATCCATTATTATCGCAGGAATACTTAAATCGATTAAATAATATACTGGAGATTGCACAGAATATTCCGGTTAGTCGAGAAAGGGCTGCATGGATATCTGACAATATTCCCGTTCCGAACAATGAAGTAATAGATATGATGAGGTATCGTAGCTTATTATTGTTATTTAGGGATTTGTTTTTACAAGGCTGGGAACCAACAATAAATAATGGGGTTACAAGTATTCAACATCCGGTTACACCAGAAAATGTTGAAACAAAACAATGGTATAGAAGGGCGCTTTTACACGAAAGAAATAAACAATTAGAGAGCGAGTCATTGAATAAATTTATATCAAAGATGGAGAAAGAACGGAAGTATAAAGGGAGAACTGTCTCAATAAAAAATTTGATATCGCCCGTAGAAGAGCTTCTTGGACGAATTCAGGAAAATGGGGCTAATGCGGTACAACCTTATCTTCAAATCATTCAGTCCAGTTTAGATAGAGATGAAAAGACTGGGTTAAGACTGCTTGATATTTGGAGATATTTTCGATTGACATGGACATTACCACATAAGCCGACTCCCGGAAGAAACATGTTTATTTTGGTAAGAGATTTAGCGCAAGAGCATCATCCGGTGATAGGTATAGCGGCTTTGGGAAGCAGTATCGTACAAATAACTTGTCGAGATAATGAAATAGGTTGGACAATAGAGGGTTTGAGAGAACGAGTAGATACTATGAGTGAAAATGCAGCTCGAAAAACGATCAACTCCCTAACCCAGTCCATTATAAATTCGATATCTGAAATTGAATATCAAGATTTACTTCATGAAAACATTGATTTATTAAATGTTAAGGATTACTTGCATTTATTGGAGGGGTTTTTAGAGAGGGAAAAAAGCACATCTTATTCACCGCCCAGAGTTACATCAAACGCAGATGCTACTATGTGGAAGGAGGTATGTTTTAGTCCATTTTACCGAAAAAAAAGAGCTAAAACACTTTTAAAGCTTTTTAAGGCACAAGCATTCTTTAATAACCTAAACATAGATGAACCATTGGCTGCACTACAGCAACTTGTAATGAGTTCTAGCGGACGTTCAGTGATTTCTACCGCACTTCAGTCCAATAAGAGAGAAAAAATTGGCGCTAATATGATGGACATTATTGTATGTGGAGCAGTTCCACCATACAATTTTTTGCTTGGTGGGAAGCTTACTTCATTGTTAATGATGAGTCCTCAAATATTAAAAGCGTATGAAGAAAAATATAAACGGCAGGTTTCGGTTATTGCTTCAGCTATGAAAGGAGAGCCTGTAGTAAAGCAATCACATCTGGTTTTTCTTGGAACAACCAGCCTATATGAAACGGGGAGTAGTCAATATAACCGACTACATATCCCAGTGAATGCACTTGGAGAAAAGACTCCTATTTGTAAAATCGGCTTTGAATCGCTAGGTGTAACTAAGGGCTTTGGAACTGTTTACATATCGGACGAAACCGTGGATGCATTTTCAGAGTTAACCACTAAGGTGTACGGCAGACGTATCGTAAACAATACTTTCGGTGAAGGCACAAGTCCTCGAATGCGGTTAATCCGAGCTGGATTGGATGTACTTGGACTTCCATCTGATCACTTGTTAAATCATAATTTTAAGCGAATAGTATACGGGATAAAATTAGCTGAAAACGCCTATGAATACTTGCGAGGGGAAGAGGATACACCAAGCTATTACTTAAATCAAAGAGATCCTCATCTCATGACAGAAAAAATTACTGCATTTTGGAGAGAGCGCTGGTTGTCAATGAGAATACAAAATCCCAAAATTATTGAACAGATTCAAGATTTCGATGTTGAAAAATTTTTGTTGGGGAGAGAAGATACTCGGGATTATTAATGCGATTTGTTTTGGATTGTAGGATACATAACAGATATAATCAAAATCTTAACGTTAGTGAAATCTAGATCTTTACAGTGTCAAATCGTGAAAAATTCTCGCAAAGTGGGCCAAACTTACTTTATGGGGCAGGTCCTTTTAAATTTTCACAAAAATTTGCTCCGCTAAAATTTGTCGATGGTAGTGGAGCAGGGCTGATTTAAGTGTCGTTCTCTCCGAGTGAATATTACGATGAAATAGAGCCATCATTCCGGTAATGAGTGAGCCAGTGCTCCAGAAAAATTGAGCCACCTCTCCGGAAAAGGGAGCCACCCCGTATGGTGGCGGCGGCTCCCGAACGATTATTGGATGAGGCCTTTGCGTTTACGCATGGAGTCCGTGCCTTCAATCGTTATGGTGTAAGAAGAGTGCACGATACGGTCGAGAATAGCATCCGCCAATGTGTTTTCGCCAATCTTACTGTGCCAGCCGCCCGGAGCGAACTGGGAACAGAAGATGGTGGAACCGGTTTGATGACGTGCCTCTACGATTTCTAGTAAGTCCCGTGCTTCACTTTCCTTAAGCGATACGAGTAACCACTCATCCAGGATAAGCAGCGGTACTTTTTTGTACGCTTTCATCATCCGTCCAAAGATGCCTTCCCCGCGTGCTACCGCCAAATCATTGAGTAATTCCGGCAAGCGAATGTATTTCACGGGGAGGAAGTTGCGGCAGGCGGAGATCCCGAAAGCACAGGCCAGATAGGTCTTCCCTGCACCTGAAGCGCCCATGATGATCATATTGAGCTTGTCGTGAATGTAGGCGCCGCTTGCCAAACGGAGGATCTGCGTACGATCCAGCTTGCGGTCAGCGTGATATTCGATGTTCTCGATACAAGCATCCGATTGCTGAAAGTCTGCCTTGCGGATCAAAGAAGTCAGACGATTATTTTTACGCCGCGACCACTCCAGATCCACCAGCATGCCGAAACGCTCTTCAAATGAAAGCTCCTGATAGCTGGTGTCCAGCAATTGCTTTTGGAAGGACTCCGCCATGGTGGCGAGGCGCATTTCTTGTAGCTTACGGACAGTTGGTTCATTCACCACGACTTAGCCCCTCCCGTAGTAATCCGCGCCGCGGATAAAGCTGTGGGTTTCGGAGGAAGCGGCCGTCTGGCTCTCGACTAGCGTTGGCACCTCGAGGCGATCCTGTCCGGTCGTCAAAATCGTCTTGATGCTTTGAAAACTAGGTCTTGGCGTATACGATAGCGCCCTGGCGCACGCAGCTTCAAGTCGGCTAACGCCGTGTTTGTCGGCCAGTTTTAGAAGCCCCATACAACTCCTATAACCCTGCTGCTCCACTTTATGGCTACTGAGGATGGCTTGTACAGCAGCGCTTGTATAGGGGCCAATTTGCCCTGCCCAGGAGATGAATCGCTGAGCATTCCATTGGATAAATTGTTTATGATTTTCCGGCATATGAGCTTCTACCGTACTGTACTGCCCGGGTTTTCCGTATAGCCGAGGATGCGAGCAGATCCGATGATTCTGGTAGAACACCTCGACAGCAGCTCGTGTCATTCGAACATCGACGCGATGCTTGATGTACTCGTAGGGAATGGAGTAGTGCATTTTCTCTATGCTTATATGATAATTGAACTGGACCGTGGCGGTCTTCCAAACCGCCATCTCATAGGGGGTAGCAGGCAAGGCATGCAGAAACGGTTTTTCTTCTGTTGTAAACACGCTGAGCCTGCTCCCTTCTTTTTTCTGGAACGGCTTAGCATTCAAGACTTCAAGTTTTTCATGAATCGCTCGATTTAACTCAGCGGCGCTAAAGCATTGCTGCTTTCGTAGCGCAGCCAGAATCCAGGTGGAGACGACGCCGACTGATCCTTCTACATTCGGCTTATCTTTGGGTTTACGCACGCGAGCCGGGATGACGGCGGTATCGTAGTGCTCAGCCATCTCGTGATAGATCTTGTTTATGACAGGCTCGTGCCCCGTCGCTTTGTCGACTCCCGTCTTCAGGTTGTCTGGAATGAGCACACGCGTGGAGCCGCCAAAGGCTCGATACATGTGGTTATGGGCGGTAATCCAGCTTTCCTGATCTTGCGAGGGGAAGGCCTCTACGTAGGCGTACTGGCTATAGGAGAGTACGCCGACAAAAACATACATGGTGACGATTTCGCCGGTGTCGCGGTCAATGATGGAAGCCGTTTGACCCGCCCAATCCACCTCGATCTGCTCGCCAGGCTTTCGCTGGATTCGCATTGTGGCATTGGATTTCAGCGTGTATTGCTGGTAATGGTAGCAGAATTGCGAATACATAAGTGGGAGTTCTTGATTTAGTCGACACTGCTCACAGTACTCGTTCCAAAGCAAGCTTAACGTGACGCCGCTCTTGGCCATCTCTTTGTGGATGTAGTCGTAATCCGGCTGTTTCCGCCGCGAGACTGGAGTCGATTCAGCAAAGAGGCGTTGTCGAAGTTCGCCATCCGTTAGATCTTTTTCTAACGGCCAGGCGATGCCTAATTCATCTGCTCGTTGAGTGATTTTGGCTACGGTGTTGCGCGAGCAGGCGCAACTGAGGGCGATGTTACGTTGGCTGATTCCTTGGCTATGCAGCCGCAGGATTTCACGATATTTGGTCATAGTGACCTCCTCGAGAATAATTTGCGTTGTCATGCAACAACGCATACGAATCATTCTAGCAGGAGGCTTTCGGGGGTGGCTCACAGCATCCGGACAGGTGGCTCAAAAATGCCGGAGACGTGGCTCTCACTCACCGGAACGATGGCTCAATTCACTGCGGAATATTCACCGAGTTCTCTCAAACGTGCAATTTTGGTTACTTTTTGATGATTTCCCGAGACGCCTTGTGGCACTAAGGAAGGGCGATGCGAAACGCCGAAACCCCTTGATTTCATAGGAGTTTCCCGGTAAAATGATTCTCGTACAGGGATATAGTTTCCGCTCGGTTCCCTTTAGCACGCAAGTTTCAGGTTCCAGTGGTAGCAATACCGTGGAGGTTCGAGTCCTCTCGACCGCACCACTCTTACAATGAATAGCTCTTGAATCGGTCCTTAGGACGGTTCAGGAGCTTTTTTGTTTGCTTGGGATCTGCAACGTATTGCTCATGACCTGTGCCGACGAAACCTTGGAGCTATAATCCAGGTGAGCATAAATGTTCGCCGTCGTGGAGTAATGGCTGTGCCCGAACCATTCCTGAATTTCTTTCAGGCTTACACCATTTGTTCGACCGTTACGACATCGGGCATGGTCTGAAAAAAGAAGATAGTAAGCGTCAGCTTCAACAACGTGGCGTGGTTTGCCAAGGGCCATGTATTCCCGCAAAGCACGTCGGGATAGGCTCGGCATGAGCCTGATCCTAAAATAAAGACTTTGCTCTGATTCAATTTCCTAAAATATAAGAATATATCTTCTATTAAGGAATCTTTCAAGCGTATGGAATGGATGCAGGTAAACAATAAATAGCGGCAGCACCAGGCTCTATTAAAGAGCTTGATGCTGCCGCTATTTATCTTCACAATTTTTTTGAGAGAAGGGTCCGATTTGCCCATCGGATTACGCAAAATCGTGCCAGAGGAAAGAATACGTTTATCTTTATCTCGTAGAGGATTGTGGAAAATCCTTTTCTGGCGATTCTTCAGGAATTTACGAAAAGCAAGTTGAGTCTGTTCGAATATCAAATTTTTGATAGACAGATAATTCTAATTTTTATAGGCGTTAATTTGGGATGTAGCTATAATGAGACTCGCAAAGGGGGCGATATTGCAAATCGGGATGAAAGCGTTTTACCTGTTGAACGGGCACATCCAGGCAGTCTGACCTCAATCTGAGTCATCAGAGGGTCCGCAGTAGAGAGAAGTTGGACAGGACAAGATGTGGAGCAAATCATTGCTAATTAGCGAAGTGAATTAAAGATCAGAATGATTTCCAAATCGAAACGGGGAGGTATAACAACGTGGTATTGACACGAGGACTTAAGCGAATTCATCGTTCTACAACCATTTTCTTGGCATTCGCGATGGTGTTTGCGAGCTTCGCGGGCTTGAATGTCCGTATTCAAACGGCTCATGCAGACGGCAGCTCAGACGGCATCACGGTCTTGGGCAGCTTGAACTTCGATTATGAGCACGGCGAGGCAGTCAGTGGTCCTCTATCGCAAGTAGAACCCTATAATACCAGCAACCCGAATGACCCGTATATTAAACCTGCAGCCGTGAATATGTGGGCGGGATATTCCTGGCAACCTGAATATGTCCAATTGTTGAACCCTACTGACAGGTATTACAACCACGACACTAATGAAGACTTCGCAGAAGCCGGCGACGGTCGTGTGTTATATCATAATTGGAAGAATACCTTGGGCGTGTTTACAGACAACATTACAGGGGAGAAACATGGCGCTCTCGTGTACGGCTCCATACACGGCAATCATGCCATCAATTTCGGCTTTAAGTCATCCCCGCAAGGCTATACCGCAGGTATGGATCTGAATGTCTCCATAAAGTACTTTGACGCACAGGATAATCCGAACAATCATCCGGTTAGCCTGGAGTACAAGAAGCAAAGCTATGACTGGCCTTGGAATTGGCCGCAAGCCGATCAGGATGCAGCCAAGTTCCAGCTTGCTCATGACGGGAAATGGAAAACGCAGACCTTCACGATAAACCCGATTCCTACTGAAGAACGTTTGTTCGGTCTGACCGGCGATTTTTCCTATCTTCCTATAGCCGGTATTACAGTGACTGCGAGCAACGGCAACACGTCTCCGGGAGATGACGGCTCCAATCCATCAGGTTCCGCGCCGGCCAACCGCACCGATGTTCAATCTCCGGCCTTGCGGAGCGACCTGACAACCAATGATGTGACCGTTACTTTCACCAATGCGTCGGGAGCGACGGCCAAAGTCTGGAGCCAGAAGCAGCCTTCCGATCCGAGCCAGATCAATACGAACGGCACCAAGGACCTGGTGGCGAACGTAACCTTGGCGAACGGCGCCGGCAGCTTCGTATTTCCGGCCAACCAGTACCCCAAAGGGCCTATCGCCATTCGCATCGATGTCTACGACACACAAAGCAAGCTTGTAGACACTGCCTATGCCCAGTATTACAACAAGGTTGGCGTGGCGTGGAAGACCGGGCTTGATGAAGCGCCGGCCAACCCCGCGACGCAGGGCATGAACGTCACCTTTGCGGACGATTTCAAAACGATGCCCGGTCTGTCCGTTGCCGGCAACGGCATGGGCTCCAGCGCGCACAACACCGCCATCGCTGCCGATGCGGCGCACGCCTATGCCACCCGCAAGGTGGATGAGACCAGAGGCGGCATGTTTGGCTGGTCTTATTTTGCCGACCATGACGGCAGCAAGTACGATCCGTTTGCGATCGCCGATAACGAGTATATGAAGCTGACCACCACGTACTGGCCGGAGGGCAACGTCCCTGGCGCATCCAATTATTGGGGGCAGAAGTCCACCACCGGCTACCTGTCCAGCCTGGGGCAAGACGGTTCGGGCTTCCATTCGAGCGGCGGCCACAACCAGTATTTCGAGGCTCGCATGTTCGTCGGTCCCAACCCGGCTCACTGGCCTGCTTTCTGGCTGCTGACCTCCAACGGCGCGGTGAGCTCCAACGGCTCGCTGGCCCCGGTTTTCGGCACACCCACCGATGAGCTTGATATCAACGAAAGCTACCTGGGTACGCCTGGCGGCTATCAGACGACCTCTCATCAGTGGAACTACAGTACCGGCAAAGGCGCCGGCCAATGGAACGACATCGATAAACCTGACTGGTCCAACATCAACATCGCCATGGGTTTCCACACCTTCGGCGTGATGATCAGAGAGCAGACGACCACATACTATATCGACAACATTCCTGTGTTCAGTACGCCTACAACCGAAGTGAGCTGGGAAAAGGGCAACTACTTCATTCTGAACGGCGGCTTGTCCGACCACTTCGGCATTCCGCAGGACGGCGCGGACACCTTCGGCCCGGATCACCAGCCGATGGGCTTCACCCGTTATGGGAATTCCGCCGACGATTATATCGATTGGGTGCGCGTCTATGAGGATACCGACAACACGCCGCGGTTCGAGACGCCTCTCACATCGGTCAGCGCCTTCCCCGGCGACTATGTCAAGGCGAACATCAATCGCAACGCTGCCGCGCAGGCTGTTGCCGGCACTTACAACGTAACCTTCCCTAACAATGGCTGGAAGGTGCTGGATCGGTCCACCAACGAGTTGGTGGCGGTAACCGGCACCACGGCGGACATCTCGTTCGAGGCAGGAAGCGCGCAGGATCAATTGACCTTCCTGGCTCCCGATAGTATCCCGACTGACAGCCAGGTCGTGATTGGCGTGACCTATGGCGACAATCATACGGTGTATCAGCCGGCTATTACGATCAAGCTGATCACTGAGAGCGATCGGGGCACCCTGGTTGATGTCAACCGCGCCACCTATCCTTTCCGCGCCACCGGCGGCGCCGGTGCAGGCAGTTGGAACAGCTATGATGCGTCCGTCAACGAGAAGAACTATTTCACCTTCGTCAAGGGCAATTGGTGGAACGACGGTTGGTCCTGGATGTATGACGACGCGACCAATGCCGGCACGGTGAAGTTCAACTTCCACGGCAACAGCTTCGAGCTGGACGTCACGAACGGCCCCGAGGGCTGGCCGGTCACCGTTTCGGTAGACGGCGCAAACACGCAAACCTATGACACCCACGCCGCTGCCACGGCCAACGCCGTTGCCTATACCTGGTCGGACCCGACGGGGCAGGATCAGGATCACGTGGTAACTATCCAAGAAGCGGGGGGCGCGTCCACCGGCCGCTACACCCGACTGAGCAATTTCAAGTATTGGTACCACGAAGACAACTCGGTTGCGAAGTATACCTTGGAAAATAATTATTACCAGGTATCTCCGGACGGTCCGATCAAGCCGGGCGATATCATTCATATTCTGGTGGATCGCAATGCCGCTTCCGGCTCCACTTACGGCGACTATGGCATCTCCTTGCCCAGTCATCCCGAATATGACAATAACGGCTACAAAATTATCGCCCAATATTCTCCAGTTATGCGGCCTGTGGACGACATTCAGATTCAGGTCCCGTCCGATTCGTCCTGGCGGGGCGTGACGGATACGATCACGATCACGCCTCCGCAGGGTTCGGGCGTGACAAAGCCGCTCAAGGTTACGGTGAAGTCGCCTGATCCTGCAGAGGCGCCGGCCATTACCGGGGACCAGGTGAAGCATATCAATAGCGCCACCTACCCTTATGTGAATACGAGCGGGGGGAACAACGGTCCGTGGGCCAATGATTGGCCGAACAATCCGGGCTTTGATACGAGCACGCAGCCCTCATACTTCACCTTCGCTGGCGGCTGGTGGTCGGATAATTTCGCCTGGATGTATACAAACGCCCAGGCCGGCCAGCACGTGGACTTCAAATTTACCGGCGACGCGGTAGCGCTGTCCGTCGATTATCAGAGCGAGGGAGCTCCGTTTACCGTCTATTTGGACGGCGCGCCTCAAGGCAACTATGACTCCAAAGGAAATACGCCTAACCTGCGTGTGTTCAGCGCCAGCGGTCTGACGACATCGGAGCATACGCTGCGTGTAGAAGCGACCGGGACAGGCGTCTTGAAGATCGCCGGGGTCGATTTTAACGAGACGGCGTCCACCGTTCAAGGCACGCTGACCAAGGTCAATGCCGATACCTATCCGGGCAACGGCCAAGGTCATTGGTCTCAAGTGCAAACGGGCACCTACTTCACGAACCTGAACGGCGGTTGGTGGCGAGACGGCACCTGGATGTACACGGCCGGCGACGCTTCGCTGGACTTCAACTTCACGGGAACGGAAGTATCGATTTACGGCAGCAAGATGAACACGTCCGGCACGGCCCAGTTCTTCGTGGACGGCGTTCTGGCCTCCACCGTCAGCGTCAACGATCCGAGCGCTCCTTGGCCGGGAGCGGAACACACCTTGCTATTCCGTAAAGCCGGCCTGCAGGCCGGACCGCATATTGTTACGGTCAAATATTTCGCGCTCGATTCGTCGCAGATGCCTGCCGGCGAGACCCGCAGCTATTTGAAGCTGGACGAGTTCGATTATAGGTATGTGCCCGTAACGGCCCAGTTCACCGCGCCGGCCTCGGTCAACGGCACGCAGGGGCAGGAGCTGGTCATTCCGATTACCCGCAATGACTCGGCCCAAGAACTGTCCGGCTCCTATAAAGTCGCCTTGCCCGACGGCTTTGCCGCCATCGCCAATGTGAGCTTCGCGGCCGGCAGCGCCCAAGACAATATCACGGTGCCGGTGCCTGCGGACTATAGCAGCACCAAGGGCGTCATTAAGGTCACGCCAGTATCGAACGGTCTTAACTATCCGGTCATGACGATCGCGGTCAATACGCCACTGTTGCCGCCGAGCAACATCGTCTCCTTGACGGATCCGTCGTTGTACCGCTCGACTATCAGCGGCAATACGACGCTGCAGTTTGTAGCGCTGGGCGGCTACACATCGGCTAAAGCGCAAGTGATCCATGCGCCGGACGCTGCTCACCCCGATACCCACGGCTATCTCGTAGAGGTGGGGCCGGTCAGCCTGAATCAGAACGGGATCGGCTCCGTCACCATCAACGCCGATCAGATGCCGCATGGTCCGGTCAGCGTCAGAGTCGTAGCCTCCACGCCAGCCGGCAAGACGGCCGATGGCTACTTCAACTTCTGGAACAGCGGCGGTCAGGATTGGAACGTCGGTCTGCCTGCCGACAACGTTCTGCCTGCTGCAGCTCAGGGCAAGGGCTTAAGCACCGTCTTCGCGGACGACTTCAATACGATGCCTTCCATCAGCTACACCGGCAGCGGCGCGACCTATGCCGCGCACAAGCCGGACTATCAGGATTATGGCGAAGCGCTGTTCGCCAACCCGAACTCGACCTATAATCCATTCAGCCAGGCAGAGGACTATTTGAGAATTACAACCACCAAGTATGACCAGAAGCTGCCCAAGTCGGTGGATTACTACGAGCGGAACTTCTCGACGGGATTCCTCTCCAGCGCGCATGACGACGGCACCGGCTTCTGGACGCACGGCAACCGCGACCAGTATTTTGAAGTGCGGATGTTCTTGCCGGCCAACCCGTCGCAGTGGCCGGCATTCTGGACGCTGTCCAACTTCAATAACCATGCCGGTCATGTCGGTACCGACGAACTGGATATCAATGAAACGTGGCTGCCTTCCGTCGGTTATCAGGTCAATACGCATCAGTGGAGTTACGAGACCGGTCTGGGCGGCACCTTGGGCACCATCGACACCGAGGCGATCACCGCTCCCGGCGTAGGCAACGTCATGATGGGCTTCCATACGTACGGTGTCTATATCGCCAAGGATTTCACTTACTATTACTTCGACGGCGAGCAAGTGGGTCGGGAGAAAACCTTGCCACTGTCCTATCGGGACGGCAACTTCTTCATGATTAACAACGCAATCACCAATTCGAGCGCATATCCGGAAGGGTATGGCTTCGAGCGTTACGGCAACCAGTCGGAGATGTATGTGGATTATGTGCGCGTGTTGGAAGGCCCGCCGCCTGCCGATCCGCTGTTTTATCTGGACTATGACAATCTGGGCGCCGTATCGGTAGCTCCGGGACAAAATGTGTCGATCAAGATCGACCGCGCCAATAGCGCGGCAACGAGCATGGCCGGTCAGTATCAAGTGAGCCTGCCGGACGGTTGGACGGTCGTCTCCGGCGGCACCTTCGCCGCAGGCGCTTCCACGGATACCCTCGTGCTGCATGTGCCTGACAGCTATGTGCGCACTTCCGACAGCGTCAGCATTCAGCCTGCGGACAGCGCCGGCCAATCGGTGCCGAATCAGGAACCGTTGATCGTTCCTGTGAAGAATACCGACGACAGCTTCGGCGTGTCCATCTATCCGGCGTACAATGCCGCAACCTCGGGTTGGGATGCCGTGGTATCATTCACCAACAAAAAAGCGGGCGCGACCTTCGCTCCTGGTCAAGTGACGGTCAAGGATAGCGGTGGCACGGTCATCGGCACGGCTTCCTTTGGTCAGTTGCTGCCGGGCGCTACCCAAAAAGTAGTCATCCCGAACGTGCCGATCAACACGATGACGCTGACGAGCCTGGTCTTCGAGATCACCCGCGAAGACGGCTATATCAAGGACGTCGACCGGCCAATGAGCAATCTGACGGTTCCAAAGACGAGCGGCGCGATTGACGTTAGCCAGCCATTTGACGCCAGCCAGTGGAACAGCGCGTCGAAGGTTCATCTGGGCGAGGCGCAGTACACCAATAATGGCACCGCTTATCCCGGAGAGGACAAATTCTCGCTGAACCAGTATGTCAAGTGGGATAACAGCTACCTGTACATCGCCGCGGCGGTCAAGGACAGCGCCCATGTCAACACGGCTACGAGCGGTCTTGATGCGTGGGGCTTCGACAGCATCCAGCTCTCCTTCGATCCGACCCGGGCAGGCGGATTTAGCTCCGGTAAGGAACACCAGCGCTACACGGGCGGTTTGCTGACAACCGGCGCGGCGCTGGGCAATGAAACCGGCGGGATGAACCC
Source organism: Cohnella sp. 56 (assembly GCF_037963805.1). Lineage (NCBI taxonomy): Bacteria > Bacillati > Bacillota > Bacilli > Caryophanales > Paenibacillaceae > Cohnella > Cohnella sp. 56. Next base: position 337,317 of record NZ_JAZDQE010000005.1, read on the forward strand.
GAACATCAAGTACAATTTCTACCGGGATGCGGCAACCCAGACGACGTATTATCTGATGGCCTTCCCTTGGAGCAACTTCGGCATCACGAATCCGTCCGCTGACGGCACCGACCTGGGCTTCACGCTGCTGGTGAACAACAACGACGGCTTTGGCCGCACCGGCTGGCTGAGCTACATGTACGGGATCGCGACAGGCAAGAACCCGTATCAGTTCGGCGATCTGATCCTGACGAATCTGACGTCGCTCTCGTCCTCGCCCGACTCCACGGCGCCTGTGACGACGGCGCAACTGTCTCCGGAACAGCCGGACGGTCAGAACGGAGGGTACGCCCATCCGGTAACGATCACGTTGACTGCGACGGACGACGCGTCAGGGGTGAAGAAGACGGAATACAGCCTGGACGGCGGTTCCACATGGGTGACGTATTCCGCTCCTGTCACAATCAATCAGAACGGCGAATACACGATTCAGTATCGTTCGACAGATAATGCGGGCAATGTGGAGAACATTAAGTCGGTAACCGTCAAGCTTGAATTGGCGGTACAGACTGTCGCGACGCCGACCTTCAGCCCCGCTGCGGGAACGTACACATCCGCACAGTCGGTGACGATCGGCACGGCGACGTCGGGCGCTGCGATCCGCTACACGACGGACGGCAGCACGCCGACAAGCGCCTCGACGCTGTACACGGGAGCGATCAACGTCGCGTCGACACAGACGATCAAGGCGATCGCGATCAAGTCGGGCATGACCGACTCGGCCGTCGCGACGGCAGCGTATACGATCAACAGCGGAGACCAGCTGGCGGCGACGCCGACCTTCAGCCCCGCTGCGGGAACGTACACATCCGCACAGTCGGTAACGATCGGCACGGCGACGTCGGGCGCTGCGATCCGCTACACGACAGACGGCAGCACGCCGACAAGCGCCTCGACGCTGTACACGGGAGCGATCAACGTCACGTCGACGCAGACGATCAAGGCGATCGCGATCAAGTCGGGCATGACCGACTCGGCCGTCGCGACGGCGGCGTATACGATCAACAGCGGAGACCAGCGGGCGGCGACGCCGACCTTCAGCCCCGCTGCGGGAACGTACACGTCCGCGCAGTCGGTGACGATCGGCACGGCGACGTCGGGCGCTGCGATCCGCTACACGACGGACGGCAGCACGCCGACAAGCGCCTCGACGCTGTACACAGGCGCGATCAACGTCGCGTCGACGCAGACGATCAAGGCGATCGCGATCAAGTCGGGTATGACCGACTCGGCCGTCGCGACGGCGGCGTATACGATCGGCGGAGGATCTTCCTCGTCCGCTTCCACGGCGCCTGTAACGACAACTCCGTCCCCGAATTCGGGAACGCTAAAAGTCAGTTTAACGCTGGACGGCGATAAGATCGCCCATGCGGATGTCAATGCGGACAATTTGAATGCCGCATTGTCAAGTGCAGGCAATTCGACTGTGAAGATCAAGCTGGACATCGATCCTTCGGCTCAAGGATTTGATTTGAACCTTCCGGCATCCTCGTTGAAAGCGGCGGGCAAAGGTCAGCTGGAAATCGATGCAGGCCTGGTTGTAGTTACACTGTCGCCGGATAAGCTGAAGGAAATTTCGGATTCGTCCGGTAAGGTTAAATTATCGGTTCGTCTTGTCGATGCGTCGTTGCTTTCGGATAATGTGAAGGCGGCCATCGGCGACAATCCCGTTTACGATTTCAATCTTAGCGTTGACGGGAACAAGATTACCAAATTCGAAGGGCAAGCTGTGACGGTCAAACTGAACTATACGTTAAAGCCAGGGGAAACCCCGAATCAGGTCGTGATTTATTACATCGGCGATGACGGCAAACTGAACATTGTACAAAATGCGAAGTACGATACCGCGACGGGTACGGTTACGTTTAAAGCATCGCATTTCAGCAAATATGCCGCCGCCAGCAATAACGTAACGTTTGCCGACCTGGCGTCGGTGCCATGGGCGAAATCCGATATTGAGGGACTCGCAGCAAGATCGATGGTGACGGGCATTGGCGGAGAGAAATTCGCGCCGAACACTCAGGTAACGAGAGCCGAATTCACAACGATGCTGATGAACATGCTCGATCTTGTCGACGATAGCGCCGTCAGTACGTTCAGCGACGTCAAAACAGGCGTTTGGTACTACAACGCTGTGGCATCGGCAGCAAGAATGGGTATTGTAACCGGCCTTACTGACGGCAGCTTTAAGGGGGACTCGCCGATTACAAGACAGGAGATGGCGGTTCTCATCTACAGAGCGGCGCAAGCGGTTCAAGCCGATCTTGGCAGTAGCGCGAGCGCAACGTTTGGCGACTATGCGCAAATATCGGCATATGCGGCAGATGCGGTTCAAGCGATTCAGAGTGCAGGCATCATTACCGGGATGGGCGACGGCAATTTCGCGCCACGAAGTTTGGCGACTAGGGCCCAGTCTGCGGTCATCATCTGGCGCTTGTTCGAATTGATTCCGTAACCCGCAATGTCGACACGACGGTGCTACCAAACTGGCATCATAACTGATGTGCGGTAAGCGTTAAACAAAGTTCCATTTAACAATAGAGGCTGTCTCTCACAGTTCGTTTTAGAACCTATTGAGGCAGCCTCTTTGTTCTGACTGCAGCAGTGATACCAGTTGTCGTTTTTGATTGCCTGACTCTGTCCTGTAAGACCGCGTTGAGTTCTTCGGCAGTTGGTCGTGGCTGATCGAGGCGCCGGGATCGAATATCAAATTATTGATAGACAGGCAGCTCGAATTTTCATAGGTGGTAATTTGGGCTGCAGCTATAATAGAGCACACAAAGGAGGCGATGTGCAGATTGGAATGAAAGCGTTTTATCCGATGGACGGACACATCCAGGCAGTTCGACCTTCATCTGAACCATCGAAGGGCCTACAGTAGAGAGAAACTGGACAGGACAAGGCGTGGAGCAAATCATCGCTAACAAGAGGAGGGAATTAGGTAGATTTTATCGGAATCATATCCAGAGATTAAGAGGGCGCGGCGGCAGAACTGTCGCCCGGCTTGGGACGGCTTCTTCCGGAGATGACGATCGTGGAGAAGCAAACTGAAGATTGGAATGATATCCAAAACATAATCGGGAGGCATAACAGAGTGACAGTGATACGTAAACTTAGGCGAATACATCGCTCTACAACCATTTTATTGGTGTTTATTATGGTATTTGCGAGCTTTGCAAGCTTGAACTTCAACATGCAGACCGCTCATGCAGCGGTACCGGCTAACCGCACCGATGTTCTGTCTCCGGCGTTGAGGAGTAATCTGACCACTGATAATGTGACCGTTACTTTCACCAACGCGACGGGCGCGACGGCCAAAGTCTGGAGCCAGAAGCAGCCTTCGGATCCTAGCCAGATCAATACGAATGGCACCAAGGATCTGGTGGCGGACGTGACCTTGGCGAACGGCGCCGGCAGCTTCGTATTCCCGGCCAGCCAGTTCCCCAAGGGCCCAATCGCCATTCGCATCGATGTCTACAACGCACAAAACAACCTTGTAGACACAGCCTACGCCCAGTACTATAACACGGTAGGCGTGGCGTGGAAGACAGGGCTCAATGAAGCTCCGGTCAACCCCGTGACCCAGGGCATGAGCATCACCTATGCGGATGATTTCAAATCCATGCCCGCCCTGTCCGTTGCCGGCAACGGTAGGGGTTCCAGCGCGCAAAACACCGCCATCGCTGCCGACGCGGCTCACTCCTATGCGACCCGCAAGGTAGATGAGGCCAGAGGCGGAATGTTTGGCTGGTCCTATTTTGCCGACCATGACGGCAGCAAGTACGATCCATTTTCTCTGGTCGATAATGAGTATATGAAGCTCACCACCACGTACTGGCCGGAGGGCAACGTCCCTGGCGCATCCAATTATTGGGGCCAGAAGTCCACGACAGGCTATCTGTCCAGCTTGGGGCAGGATGGTTCGGGCTTCCACACCTCCGGCGGTCACAACCAGTATTTCGAGGCTCGTATGTTCGTCGGTCCTAACCCGGCTCACTGGCCTGCTTTTTGGCTGCTGACCTCCAACGGTGCGGTGGGCTCCGACGGCTCGCTGTCCCCGGTTTTCGGCACGCCAACCGATGAGCTTGATATCAACGAAAGCTACCTGGGTACGCCTGACGGCTATCAAACCACTACTCATCAGTGGAACTACAGTACCGGCAAGAACGCGGGCACATGGAATAACATCGACACGCCCGCCTGGTCCAACATCAACATTGCCATGGGCTTCCACACCTTCGGCTTGCTGGTCACGGAGCAGACGACGACGTACTATTTTGACAACATTCCTGTGTTCACTACGCCTACAACAGAAGTGAGCTGGGAAAAAGGCAGCTACTTCATTTTTAACGGCGGCTTGTCCGACCATTTCGGTATTCCGCAAGAAGGCGCGGACACCTTCGGTTCGGATCAACAGCCGATGGGCTTCACCCGCTACGGCAATTCCGCCTACGATTATATCGATTGGGTGCGCGTCTATGAGGATACCGACAACACGCCGCGGTTCGAGACGCCTCTCACATCGGTCAGCGCCTTCCCCGGCGACTATGTCAAGGCGAACATCAATCGCAACGCTGCCGCGCAGGCTGTTGCCGGCACTTACAACGTAACCTTCCCTAACAATGGCTGGAAGGTGCTGGATCGGGCCACCAACGAGTTGGCTGCGGTAACCGGCACAACTGTGAACATCCCGTTCCAGGCAGGAAGCGCGCAGGATCAATTGACCTTCCTGGCTCCCGATAGTATCCCGACTGACAGCCAGGTCGTGATTGGCGTGACCTATGGCGACAATCATACGGTCTATCAGCCGGCTATTACGATCAAGCTGATCACTGAGAGCGATCGGGGCACCCTGGTTGATGTCAACCGCGCCACCTATCCTTTCCGCGCCACCGGCGGCGCCGGTGCAGGCAGTTGGAACAGCTATGATGCGTCCGCCAACGAGAAGAACTATTTCACCTTCGTCAAGGGCAATTGGTGGAACGACGGTTGGTCCTGGATGTATGACGATGCGACCAATGCCGGCACGGTGAAGTTCAACTTCCACGGCAACAGCTTCGAGCTGGACGTCACGAACGGCCCCGAGGGCTGGCCGGTCACCGTTTCGGTAGACGGCGCAAACACGCAAACCTATGACACCCACGCCGCTGCCACGGCCAACGCCGTTGCCTATACCTGGTCGGACCCGACGGGGCAGGATCAGGATCACGTGGTAACTATCCAAGAAGCGGGGGGCGCGTCCACCGGCCGCTACACCCGACTGAGCAATTTCAAGTATTGGTACCACGAAGACAACTCGGTTCCGAAGTATACCTTGGAAAATAATTATTACCAGGTATCTCCGGACGGTCCGATCAAGCCGGGCGATATCATTCATATTCTGGTGGATCGCAATGCCGCTTCCGGCTCCACTTACGGCGACTATGGCATCTCCTTGCCCAGCTATCCGAATGGGTACCAGGTTATCGCCAGTTCTTCTCCGGTTATGCGGCCCGTGGACGACATTCAGATTCAGGTCCCGTCCGATTCGTCCTGGCGGGGCGTGACGGATACGATCACGATCACGCCTCCGCAGGGTTCGGGCGTGACGAAGCCGCTCAAGGTTACGGTGAAGTCGCCTGATCCTGCAGAGGCGCCGGCCATTACCGGGGACCAGGTGAAGCATATCAATAGCGCCACCTACCCTTATGTGAATACGAGCGGGGGGAACAACGGTCCGTGGGCCAATGACTGGCCGAACAATCCGGGCTTTGATACGAGCACGCAGCCCTCATACTTCACCTTCGCTGGCGGCTGGTGGTCGGATAATTTCGCCTGGATGTATACAAACGCCCAGGCCGGCCAGCACGTGGACTTCAAATTTACCGGCGACGCGGTAGCGCTGTCCGTCGATTATCAGAGCGAGGGCGCTCCGTTTACCGTCTATTTGGACGGCGCGCCTCAGGGCAACTATGACTCCAAAGGAAATACGCCTAACCTGCGTGTGTTCAGCGCCAGCGGTCTGACGACATCGGAGCATACGCTGCGTGTAGAAGCGACCGGGACAGGCGTCTTGAAGATCGCCGGGGTCGATTTTAACGAGACGGCGTCCACCGTTCAAGGCACGTTGACCAAGGTCAATGCCGATACCTATCCGGGCAACGGCCAAGGTCATTGGTCTCAAGTGCAAACGGGCACCTACTTCACGAACCTGAACGGCGGTTGGTGGCGAGACGGCACCTGGATGTACACGGCCGGCGACGCTTCGCTGGACTTCAAATTCACGGGAACGGAAGTATCGATTTACGGCAGCAAGATGAACACGTCCGGCACGGTCCAGTTTTTCGTTGACGGCACGCTGGCCTCCACCGTCAATGTCAACAGTCCTAACGCATCCTGGCCAGGCGCCGAGCACACCTTGCTGTTCCGACAGGCCGGTCTGCAAGCCGGACCGCATATTGTCACAGTCAAATATTTCGCGCTCAGCCCGTCGCAATTGCCTGCCGGAGAGGACCGCAGCTATTTGAAACTGGATGAGTTCGCTTATATGTATGTTCCTGTGACGGCTCAGTTCACCGCGCCAGCTTCTGTCAACGGTACGCAGGGGCAGGATTTGGCCATTCCGATCACACGCAATGACTCGGCTCAGGAACTGTCCGGCTACTATAAAGTCACCTTGCCTGATGGCTTCGCTGCCCTCGCCAATGTGAACTTCGCGGCTGATAGCTCTGAAGATCACATTACAGTAACGGTGCCTGCGGACTATAGCAGCACCAAGGGCGTCATTAAGGTCACGCCAGTATCGAACGGTCTTAACTATCCGGTCATGACGATCGCGGTCAATACGCCACTGTTGCCGCCGAGCAACATCGTCTCCTTGACGGATCCGTCGTTGTACCGCTCGACTATCAGCGGCAATACGACGCTGCAGTTTGTAGCGCTGGGCGGCTACACATCGGCTAAAGCGCAAGTGATCCATGCGCCGGACGCTGCTCACCCCGATACCCACGGCTATCTCGTAGAGGTGGGGCCGGTCAGCCTGAATCAGAACGGGATCGGCTCCGTCACCATCAACGCCGATCAGATGCCGCATGGTCCGGTCAGCGTCAGAGTCGTAGCCTCCACGCCAGCCGGCAAGACGGCCGATGGCTACTTCAACTTCTGGAACAGCGGCGGTCAGGATTGGAACGTCGGTCTGCCTGCCGACAGCATTCTGCCCGCTGTGGCTCAGGGCAAAGGCTTGCATACCGTCTTTGCGGACGACTTCAACACCATGCCTTCTATCAGCTACACCGGCAGCGGCACGACCTACGCTGCTCACAAGCCGGACTACCAGGATTATGGCGAAGCGCTGTTCGCCAACCCGAACTCGGCCTATAATCCATTCAGCCAGGCGGAGAGCTATTTAAGGATTACGACCACGAAGTACGATCAGAAACTGCCGAAATCGGTGGACTACTACGAGCGGAATTTCTCTACGGGATTCCTCTCCAGCGCCCATGACGATGGCAGCGGTTTCTGGACAAACGGCAATCGCGATCAGTATTTTGAAGTTCGGATGTTCTTCCCGGCCAACCCGTCTCAGTGGCCTGCATTCTGGACAATGTCCAACTTCAATAACCATGCCGGTCATGCCGGCGCCGACGAGTTGGATATCAATGAAACTTGGCTGCCTTCCGTCGGTTACCAGGTGAATACGCATCAGTGGAACTACGAGACCGGTCTGGGCGGCACCTTGGGCACCATCGACACCGAGGCGATCACCGCTCCCGGCGTAGGCAACGTCATGATGGGCTTCCATACGTACGGTGTCTATATCGCCAAGGATTTCACTTACTATTACTTCGACGGCGAGCAAGTGGGTCGGGAGAAAACCTTGCCACTGTCCTATCGGGACGGCAATTTCTTCATGATTAACAACGCGATCACCAATTCCGGCGCTTATCCGGAAGGGTATGGCTTCGAGCGTTACGGCAACAAGTCGGATATGTATGTGGACTATGTGCGCGTGCTGGAAGGTCCGATTCAGACCGATCCGCTGTTTAATCTGAACTATGACAATCTGGGCACCGCATCAGTAGCTCCAGGCCAAAATGTGTCGATCAAGATCGACCGCGACAATAACGCGGCAGTGAACATGGCCGGTCAGTATCAGGTCAGCATGCCGGACGGCTGGACGGTCGTCTCCGGCGGCACCTTCGCCGCAGGCGCTTCCACGGATACCCTCGTGCTGCATGTGCCCGACAGCTACGTGCGCACCTCCGACAGTGTCAGCATTCAGCCTGCGGACGGCGCGGGTCATCCGGTGCAGAATCAGGCCCCGCTCGTCGTTCCGGTAAAAAATACCGATGACAGCTTCGGCGTGTCCATCTATCCGGTGTACAATGCCGCAACTCTGAGTTGGGATGCCGATGTATCCTTCACCAACAAGAAAGCGAGCGCTACGTTCGCTCCCGGTCAAGTGACGGTCAAGGATAGCGGCGGCACGGTCATTGGCACGGCCTCCTTTGGCCAACTGTTGCCGGGCGCTACCCAAAAAGTAGTCATCCCGAACGTGCCGATCAGCACGATGACGCTGACGAGCCTGGTCTTCGAGATCACCCGCGAAGACGGCTATATCAAGGACGTCGATCGGCCAATGAGCGGGCTGACGATTCCGAAGACCGACGGAGCTATTAATGTCAGCCAGCCTTTCGACGCCAGCCAGTGGGACAACGCGTCGAAGGTTCATCTGGGAGAGGAGCAGTATACCAATGCAGGCGCCGCTTATCCCGGTGAGGACAATTTCTCGCTGAATCAGTATGTCAAGTGGGATAGCAACTACCTGTACATCGCCGCGGCAGTCAAGGACAGCGCTCATGTCAACACGGCCAATAGCGGTCTTGATGCGTGGGGCTTCGACAGCATCCAGCTCTCCTTCGACCCGACCAGAGCCGGCGGTTTCAGCTCCGGTAAGGAACACCTGCGCTACACGGGAGGCTTGCTGCCGACCGGTTCGGCTCTGGGCAACGAAACCGGCGGAATGAACCCGAACATCAAGTACAATTTCTACCGGGATGCGGACACGAAGACGACGTACTACCTGATGGCCTTCCCTTGGAGCAACTTCGGGATCACGAATCCGTCTGCTGACGGTACCGACCTGGGCTTCACGCTGCTGGTGAACAATAACAACGGCTTTGGCCGCACCGGCTGGCTGAGCTACATGTATGGGATTGCCACAGGCAAAAATCCGTATCAGTTCGGCGATCTGATTCTGACGGATCTTACGTCGCTCCCGTCTTCGCCTGATGCCGTGGCGCCTGTGACGACGGCTCATCTATCCCCGGAACAGCCGGACGGTCAGAACGGAGGGTACGTACATCCGGTAACGATCACTTTGACTGCGACGGACGATGCGTCAGGGGTGAAGAAGACGGAATACAGCCTGAACGGCGGTTCAACATGGGCGACGTATTCCACACCTGTCACGATTAATCAGAACGGCGAGTACACCTTCCAGTATCGTTCGACAGATAAAGCTGGCAATGTGGAGAACGTTAAGTCGGTAACCGTCAAGCTCGAGTTGACGGCTCAGATCGTGGCGACGCCGACGTTCAGCCCTGCTGCGGGAACGTACACGTCCGCGCAGTCGGTAACGATCAGCACGGCAACGTCCGGCGCTGCGATCCGCTACACGACGGACGGCAGCACGCCGACAAGCTCGTCGACGCTGTACACAGGCGCGATCAACGTCGCGTCGACGCAGACCATTAAAGCAATCGCGCTGAAGTCGGGCATGACCGACTCGGCTGTCGCGACGGCTGCGTATACGATCGGCGGACAACAGCAAGTAGCAACGCCGACGTTCAGCCCTGCTGCGGGAACGTACACGTCCGCGCAGTCGGTAACGATCGGCACGGCAACGTCCGGCGCTGCGATCCGCTACACGACGGACGGCAGCACGCCGACAAGCTCGTCGACGCTGTACACGGGAGCGATCAACGTCGCGTCGACGCAGACCATTAAAGCAATCGCGCTGAAGTCGGGCATGACCGACTCGGCGGTCGCGACGGCTGCGTATACGATCAACAGCGTGACAACCGGAGGTACCGTGCAGCAATCGCAAATGACGGCGACGGCGAGCAGCTTCGAATCGACGGATGCCTACAAACCGGCGTCTTACGTCATCGACGGCGACAGCGACACGTTCTGGGACAGCCAATACTCGACGATGTTGCCGCTGCCGCAGTATGTTACGCTTGATCTGGGCGGCACCTACAACGTCAATCAGGTAAGATACTTGCCGAGGTCGGGGAACGCGAACGGACGAATTCTGACCTACAACGTCTACGTCAGCTCCGACGGCGTCAACTTCACCAAGGTCGTGAGCAACGGCACCTGGGCGAACGACGAGACCGAGAAGAGCGCGACGTTCGCCGCGACGAGCGCCAGTTATGTCCGGCTCGAGGCGCTGACGTCGGCCGCGGTCAATGCTTGTATCGCAGAATTGAACGTGGACTATGCAGGAAGCGGCGGCGGGCAACAGCAGGTAGTGACGCCGACCTTCAGCCCTGCTGCGGGAACGTACACGTCCGCACAGTCGGTGACGATCAGCACGACGACATCCGGCGCTACGATCCGCTACACGACGGACGGTAGCACGCCGACAAGCGCCTCGACACTGTACACAGGCGCGATTAACGTAGCGTCGACGCAGACGATCAAGGCGATCGCGCTCAAGTCGGGCATGACCGACTCGGCTGTCGCGACGGCTGCGTATACGATCAACGAACAACAGCAGGTAGTGACGCCGACCTTCAGCCCTGCTGCGGGAACGTACACGTCCGCACAGTCGGTGACGATCAGCACGGCGACATCCGGCGCTTCGATCCGCTACACGACGGACGGAAGCACACCGACAAGCGCTTCGACGCTGTACACAGGCGCGATCAATGTCGCATCGACGCAGACGATCAAGGCGATCGCGCTCAAGTCGGGCATGACCGACTCGGCTGTCGCGACGGCTGCATACACGATCAACAGCGCCTCAACTGGAGGCACTGTGCCGCAAGCGCAAATGTCGGCGACGGCGAGCAGCGCCCAGCCGGGCGTCTACGCGGAGGCAGCTAACGCTATCGACGGAGACAGCAACACGATCTGGGACAGCCAATATTGGCCTGAACTGCCGCTGCCGCAATCGATCACGCTGAATCTGGGCGGCACCTACAACGTCAATCAGGTAAGATACTTGCCGAGGTCGGGGAACGCGAACGGACGGATCTTGACCTACAACGTCTACGTCAGCTCCGACGGCGTTAACTTCACCAAGGTCGTGAATAACGGTACCTGGGCGAATGACGAGACCGAGAAGAGTGCGACGTTCGCCGCGACGAGCGCCAGCTACATCCGGCTCGAGGCATTGACGTCGGCTGCAATCAATGCTTGTATTGCGGAACTGAACGTGGACTATGTCGGTAGCGGCGGCGGACAACAGCAGGTGGCGACGCCGACGTTTAGCCCAGCGGCCGGCACATACACATCCGTTCAGTCGGTGACGATCAGCACGGCGACATCCGGCGCTTCGATTCGCTACACGACAGATGGCAGCACGCCGACGAGCGCTTCGACACTGTACACGGGAGCGATCAACGTCGCGTCGACGCAGACGATCAAGGCGATCGCGATCAAGTCGGGCATGACCGACTCGGCGGTCGCGACGGCTGCTTATACGATCCACGGCACTGTGCAGCAATCGCAAATGACGGCAACGGCAAGCAGCTTTGAGTCAACGGATGCTTACAAACCGGCATCCTACGTCATCGACGGCGACAGCGACACGTTCTGGGACAGCCAATACTCGACGATGTTGCCGCTGCCGCAGTATGTTACGCTTGATCTGGGCGGCACCTACAACGTCAATCAGGTAAGATACTTGCCGAGGTCGGGGAACGCGAACGGACGAATTCTGACCTACAACGTCTACGTCAGCTCCGACGGCGTCAACTTCACCAAGGTCGTAAGCAACGGCACCTGGGCGAACGACGAGACCGAGAAGAGCGCGACGTTCGCCGCGACGAGCGCCAGTTATGTCCGGCTCGAGGCGCTGACATCGGCCGCGGTCAATGCTTGTATCGCAGAATTGAACGTGGACTATTAAACTGCGCAGTAACGATTAGTCTGTCAGCAAGTCTGGAATCGGCAATACTTGTGCAACCCTCCCCGTGCCGAGTCGCGGGAGGGTTGTTTCTCTGTATTGCGACTTCTCATAATATTGATACAAACCAGGTAAAGAATTTCATAAAATAGATGGAATAGGCCACCTATACTATAATTCAGAGTTACAAATGCTAATCCCCTATTAATTGATATATTATTATGAATATACGGAGGATCATACTGCGAGAGGTGAGGTAAACAGCGCATGCGGACGAAAAGCATGTTCCAGACGATAGTTCGCTATTTATTGATTCCTTACGACTTCATTGTCAAATCGCTGTATCGCAAAATATGGTTTTGCTTTTTCATCACGATAACGATTACGGTAATGGCGCTCGGTTTCGATTATTACGTCAATACCTCCGCGGACATAAAACAAAGAGCCATAGGGAATATGGAACAGCTCAGCAATCAATCCGCGTCAACGCTGGAATCCTATATGTCAAATATTAAAAACTTTTCCTGGGAATATTTTGGTGACGTGGATTTTCAGAAGTTCACCAGAAGCTTGGGCTCCGATCCCGAAACATACAGCATGTATTCCGGAAAATTCAGTCAGTTCATTCTCGATAATCCCGCCGCTGATTTTATTATGATCAGCCAACTGGACGGAAATAGTTTGAGCAATGGCAACCTTATTAAAATAGACAATCTTGATTTCAATCGATTAAAAGCCGTAGCAATTGCCAACGACGGTAAAGGCGCTTGGGTTCCTGTTCAGAACTACGATTCTAAATCCAAGCAGTACACCAATACGCTTGTTTTTACTCAAGCGATCAAGCTCATAAGCTTAAACTCGAATTTTCCCATTGTCGGAATTCTATGTATCGAGCTGTCCCCCAATTATTTAAAACGATGGCTGAGTGATATCGGCAGCGAAGAGCAGGGACAATACGCGCTGGTCGATTCCGAGGACGGTACAATTATGCTTTCGTCCGACGAGCAAAGAATAGGAACCCGATTAGAAGGAATGACAGATCTTTATAAACTTGGCTACAACGTGTCGTCCAGATATCGTTTCGGAGATGATCAGGGCGTTCAGACGTTGTTTGTGTCCCACAAATTGGACAAAACGTCATGGGTGCTTGTCGGAAAAGTTCCTCTGCGAACACTGCTTAGACAAGTAAATGATCTTGCAAAACGAACGATCCTGATCGGCGTCGCCTGTCTGTTGGGGGCGATGATGATTGCCAGTCTGCTCGCCTCCAAAATCATTACGCCGCTCAAGCTGCTCAAAAAGGGCATCGTCTCGATCGAAAATGGGGATTATCAAATTGCCGTTCCCGTTCGCTCGAAGGATGAGATCGGTTTTTTCATCCGTCGATTCAATCAGATGGCCCATGAAATCAACATGCTTATCGTCAAAGTTTACGAGGCGGATTTGGTCAAAAAAGATGCGGAAATCAAATCGCTGCAATCCCAAATCAACCCTCATTTTCTATACAACGCGCTCGGTATGATCGATAGCCTCGCCGCTTTGCACGAAGATGACCGGATCAGTCTGATCAGCTCCTCGTTGGCCAAGATGTTCCGCTACAATATAAGCGCCGGCCATATGTCCACACTGCAAGCAGAAATTCGTCAACTGGAAATCTATTTGTACATCCAGCAGATCCGGTTCACGGATCGGTTGCGATATTCGGTCGCCGTAGAGGAAGGGTTGCACGCCATTCTTATTCCAAAGCTGCTCTTGCAACCCATGGTGGAGAACAGTTTTGTGCATGCGATCGACCATATGGCCTCCGGCGGCGAAATTCGCATTCGGGCATCAAGTGTATCGGATACCGATGCAGTCATTACGGTATGGAACAATGGGCCAGTCATCGAACCCCACAGACTTAAGGCGCTTCAGGAAATGCTGTGGCAATGCCATCAGCAGAATTACGTCAATAACACGGCTTCGTCGATTGGTTTGTTTAACGTTCAGTATCGGATCAAACTGGTGTTCGGAAGCGATTACGGTATAACGATTCAAAGCGACGAGGAGCAGGGAACAACAATTACGATTCGCGTGAAAAAAATATGCGTGGAGGAATCGCCTGATGAAGCTGATGATCGTGGATGACGAGCAATTGATGCGGCAAGGAATCATAAAAAAAGTTCAAATGTCAGGACTTCCTTTGACAATCGTCGCAGAAGCCGGGGACGGGGCTGCGGCGCTTCATAAATTGGACGAAGCGAAACCGGATATCGTCATTACCGACATCAGAATGCCCGTAATGGACGGGTTGGTCTTCATAAGTGAAGCCTTGTTGACGAATCCTGGACTTCAGTTTATCGTCATCAGCGGCTACGGGGAGTTCGAACATGCCCAGAAAGCGATTCGTTACGGCGTCACGGATTATTTGCTCAAGCCGGTGGAGAGGGAGGAACTGAAGGAAAGTTTGGCGCGCATCATCGACAAAATTGAAAAAAGACGCCAACAGTCCTCGCTCGGAGAGCAGCTCAAGCATTTGCAAAATAATAACCAAGAGACACTTCGTCAACAAATGCTCAGCAAATTCATCCAATACGGCGCGGAAGGAACAGAAAGCGCGGCCGCACGGGACGAAAAATTATCAGTCATGAAATTAAATTGTAGTCATTTTATCGCCGTAGTTTTCGAGTTGGCGCCTTTGAAGCTGCCGCATTTATCCTTTCGTCAGGAAGACGAAAAACTTCTCTGGTTTGCCGTCAAAAATATAATTTCGACAGCGCTGGAATCGACGGACCAAGAAGGGGTTCTGTTCAGACACGTCATGCACGAGAACGAGTTGGTGTACGTGTTTGGAAGCCAGATTCCTGTTAAAAGCGAAGTTCTCAATCAGGAGCTTAACGAAATCATGGATGGAATCGTTCGTCATCTGAAGCTTAAGGTGTCGATCGGATGCGGGGCCGCTGTTCATCGGATGGATGGGATTCAACAATCGTACCAGCAAGCCAGGCAAGCGCTGCGCAATAGAATCCTTTATGGCTGGAACCGGATTTACATGGCTGCATCCGAGCACGGCAAAGCCGAGCTTCATTCCGTCATCACGGAGGAAGACGAAGCGCTGCTGCTCCGCTGCTTGAGCGAATGCAACTCAGGAGTGCTGAACAAATGGATCGACCGGAAGGTAGAGGCGATTGCCGCTGGCGAACAGGTTTCGTTTACCCATCTGGAAAGCTTTTGCCTCGAATTCCACCTGCTGCTGCGCAAATATTTGCTTACGCAGACGAGTATTCCGGAATGGGTAATTGGAGAGCTGGACGATTTGCTGAAGTGGTTGCATGAGCTGAACGATTGGCGGGACATCCCGGAACAGCTCAAGGAAATGCTTCAAAATATTATTGGACACTTGTTCAAGCTGCGTCATTCGTCGGAGTACACCGTTATTGACGAAGTCAAGCGATATATCGATGCCAATCTGAACGAGCAGATCAGCCTCCAGACGATCGCCGAACGATTTTTTTTCCATCCGAGCTACTTTTCCAGACGGTTTAAAGAGCGGTTTGGCGAAAGCTTCGTCAACTACTTGACGGCGGCACGGATTCGCAAATCCGAGCAGCTTTTGCATGAGCCAAATTTGCAAATCCAGCAAGTAGCCGAATTGGTCGGTTTTCAGGATGCCGCCTATTTCAGCAGCGTCTTTCGCAAATCAACCGGAATGACTCCGAATCAGTACCGCAGCAAAGCATCCTCATCATCCGGACAGGATGAGGCATGATCTGTTTTCGTCGGCTTTTCGTCGTATTTGTTGCGCCTGTCGAAACGACTTCAGTCCTTTTGGGACATCGAAGTCGTTTTTACTTTGGACTGAAGCTGCAGAAAGCTATCAAAACCAATAGACGACGCAAAGGTAAAGATATTCATATTGTACAAGTGCGTATTTTCCATTATCAATTATTCTTGATTCTTTTAAGATTGAATTGTAACAAAAACTTATTCAATTATTCAGGAGGTATCACATGGAAGAACGTGGGGGTTTTTACAAATCAGTTACTGCAATTGTGGTTGCCGCATCGCTGGTCGCTCTGACTGCTTGCAACTCAGGGGACACCAAAAAATCGGATGCTTCGGCAACGCCGAGCGAGTCTTCGACAAGCTCATCCCAAAGTGCGCCAAGCAGCGAGTCGGCTAGCCCGTCGGAAGATCCGGTCGTCGAGATCACGGCTTGGGATTTGCAGCCTGCGGATTCTCCGATCAAGGCGCTGAAGGACGCTCAATTCGAGGCATTCGAGAAGCTTCACCCGAACATTAAAGTGACGCACATCGATAACAGCCAATCGAACGGACGCGAGAAGTTTCTGACGGCGGTAGCCGGCGGCGAAGGTCCTGACATCTCCGAGCCTGCATTCCCGGATATGCAGGTCTATATTCAAAAGGGAATTGCCGCCGACATAACGGATCTGATCAACAGTTCGCCTGAAAAGGACAGATTTATCGACGGCTCCTTCGATCTGGCTACCAAGAACGGCAAAATTTACGGTATTCCGGATTACATGTATTCGACCGGCCTTCTCTATAACAAGAAGCTGTTTAAAAACGCCGGCATCGACCATCCTCCTGCAACATGGGAAGAATTCGCGACAACCGCGCAGACGCTGCAAGAGAAAAATCCGGGAACCGTCGGCTTCGATATTCTCGGCATGGACTGGGCCGACTGGCACTTCGAGTATTATGTGTGGCAAGCGGGCGGAGACCTGACAGAGCTTCAGCCGGATGGAACGGTGAAGCTGCAATTCACGTCTGAAGCGTCGGTTAAAGCGCTTCAATACTACAAAGACCTGAAGTGGAAATATAAAGTAACGCAGAAGAACGTTGTTCAGGACTACCCGGAAAATCAAAAGGACTTCTACACCGGCCATTCCGCTATGATTTTGGGCGGTTCGAGCATTTCGGATTTTACCGGCAAAGGCATGGATCCGAACGATATCGGCTTCGCTCCGTTCCCTGTCGGTCCTTCCGGAAAAGCCCCCTCGCAAGTCGGCGGAGCCTTCTATATGGTCAATGCGAAGTCGTCGCCTGAAAAACAAAAAGCGGCCTTCATCTACGCGATGTTCTTCATGTCGAAAGAGCAGCAAGAATATTTCGCCCAGTTCTATCAGGATAACGGTCTCGGCCTCAATCCGCTTACGGTTGTCAAAGATCTCGATGTAACCAAATACATCAAGGATGTGCCGGCCGACTTTGTGGCAGCGGTTCAAAAAGCGGCTGCAGATCCTCATCTTGAGTACTATCTGAAAAGCAGCCTGAGCTCGTATCTCGTCAAGCCGATTCAAAAGATATTGCTGGACCCCAATGCGGATCCGGCTTCAGAGCTTCAGAAGGCACAGGTGCTTGCGCAAAAAGAAGTCATCGACAAATATAATCAAGACGTCCTGTCCGGATCAGCTCAATAAGTTTTCCGTAAAGAAGACGTCGGGATTTCCATTTCGGAAATCCCGACATTTATGCATAAGGCGGTGTGAAAATGGAGAACCAACTGAAGCTGCAGCTGCCCGAGACAAATCAGAAGCGCTCGCGCATAAGGAAAAAAATACGCTGGACGCCCATCCTATTCTTGCTGCCATCGATCATTGTTTTTTTCGTATTCAAGTATTATCCCATTTTCGATGCGATTTATATCAGCTTGTTCAATTACGATATCATTAATCCGCCGGGCAAATTTATAGGCTTCGGAAACTATGAAGAGTTTTTGAGCTCGCATACGTTCTGGCTGGCCATGAAAAATACGTTCATATTTTTCATCCTTTCCTTGGCCCTTGTATTCTGGGTACCCATCGTGCAAGCTGTTTTTTTGAGCAATATTCGTCGCTTCAACGGCTTTTATCGCGTTTTGTATCAGATTCCGAGCGTATTGCCGGTAGTGGCCGGCGTATTGCTCTGGAAATGGATGTACAATCCTGACCGCGGCTTGTTTAACTATTTACTCGGGAAAATCGGACTTGGTCCATACGGCTGGCTTAACGATTTGCACATGACCAAGCTGGCCATCGTACTGCCTGGTTTTTTTGCCAGCGGAGGGGTCGGGGTGCTGCTCTATTATGCGGCGATCCAATCGATTTCATCGGAAATATTTGAAGCTGCGAAGATTGACGGCTGCGGACCTTGGCGCCGAATCGGAATGATTATATTGCCGAACATTTCGTTCGTCATTCTGATTCAGTTCATCGGATTTATGTCCGGCGTTCTGCTATCGTTTGATAATATCTTTGTTATGACGCAAGGGGGGCCGGCTGACGCTTCTCTCGTAGTCGCGCTGATGATTCAGAAGACGGCCTTTGTGCAATCGAGGTTTGGCATATCGGCGGCTCTGTCCTTCTTTATGTTTATTGTCATCGCCATACTTACGGTCATACAATTTCGGCTGCAGAGAGAGGAGGACTGAACAGGATGGAGAGAAACCGGATTGTCGAACAAGGCCAACGCAAACTGTCAGTCACTTCTTATGTCGTTACAATTGTATTTCTTATTTTGGGGCTTCTGCCTTTGGTGTGGCTGTTTATTACGTCAATCATGGATAATGAATCCATCGACTCCTTTACGCCCAAGTTTGTTCCCAAAGTGCCCCATTCCATCTCCATTACGCTCGACTATTCGGGTATGAACAATAATGATGCAAAGTTCTATGAGAAGGACGCGATGAAGGCGACCTGGTTTCCATGGATGGCCAATATGCGGGAAAATATCGGAGAGATCACGGTAACGGGTGTAAAGGATGGGCATGAATTGTACCGGGCCAAGACGACCGCCGCCCAGTTTTATGTCGGACAGCCGTTCATCGTTCCTACTCAGGTGTTCAACGACAGCATTATGAGCCACAGGCTTCCGCAAATCGAAGAACGCAAGCTGTCGAAATTTACGTGGTACGGGCAGGGAGATACGATTGCGATCGGCGGCGCGAAAATCTCGAACGAACCGCTAAGTCAACAACTGACGGCTTTCTTTGGCGAGAAAAAGATACTGGACGGAAAAATCGTCGAACTGCAGCAATCGCACAATTGGCGGCGTCTTTTCGACAGCTACCGGAGCCTTAATTTTCTGGCTACTCAGTCGGCCGGCCACTTCGGATTTTATCAATATTTTATTAACAGCTTCATTGTTTGCGTCGGCGTAATCGCCTGGCAGCTTGTCTTGGGCGGAATGGGAAGCTACGCGATGTCGCAGCTTGTGGCGAGCAAAAAAATTCGCTTTTCGCTTCTGATGTACTTCCTGGCCACGATTATGATCCCTGGGGTATCTATTCTGATTCCGCAATATTTGCTCATGCAGAAGCTGAATCTGATCGACAGCCTATGGGCGATCATGCTGCCGCACTTTGCCTGGGGCTTTGTCATGTATTTGTTCAAAGGCTTTTTCGACCAGCTTCCGAAGGAGCTGTTGCAGGCGGCTCGGGTCGACGGGGCCAACGAGTTCTGGACGTTCGTCCGAATCGTCATTCCGATGTCGATTCCTGTATTCACGATTGTAGCCGTTCTAACCTTCATTCCGGTCTGGAACGATTTTCTGTGGCCTTACGTTGTCACCAAGGATCAGCATTACTGGACGTTTACGGTCGCGCTGAACGATCTGCAAAACAGCAAAAATCCGCGGCCCAACTGGATTAGCGCCAGCGGCGTCATCTCCATGATTCCGTTGATGATCGTTTTTGTAAGCACCCAGGGAGCGATCGAGAAGGGCATCAGCTTTAGCGGTGTCAAAGGCTGATTTTGATCTGTATCCGACTATCAGGAGGAAATTCAATGAAAATTACAAAGTATATGGCTCCGCGGACATTGATTGTGGAAGACGTAGACAGTGCTCTTCTGAAGCCGAATGAAGTGCGCGCGCAAAGCATTTTGTCGGCGGTCAGTCATGGATCTGAAATGAACGTATATCGCGGCATCGCCCCATTTTTCAGGCGCAAGCAAGACCCGGAGTTTCGTCTCTTTGAAGACGCAGGCGAGGAAGAGACATGGCAATATCCTATCCGCAGCTGCGATCCGGGCGTCTGGTATATGGGCTATTCGAATGTCGGTCGAGTCATCGAAGTTGGACAAGAAGTGACGTCGATCCAAGTCGGCGACATCATCTATGCCCACGCGCCCCATCAATCGCACATTATCAAGCCGGCGGATGAAGTGGTGAAGCTGCCGGATCAGATTAAACCGGAGCAAGCGATCTTCTTCACGAATTTGATGACGACTTATAACGGTATCCTGGATTCCTCGATCAAGCTTGGCGATACCGTCGTCGTAATGGGATTGGGCGTTCTGGGCCAAATGCTGGCGCAGATGGCGAAGCTGTCAGGGGCGTTCCAGGTCATCGGCGTCGATCTGTTCGAGAGGCGGCTGAAAACCGCTAAAGCGAACGGAGCGGATTACGTCTTCAATCCGCAAACAACCGCCGACATCGCCAAGGAAGTGCGCAAGCTGACCAACGGCAAAGGCGCGGATCTTGTGATCGAAGCGACAGGAAATCAGAAATCGCTGAAGGAAGCGATCCGGATCGCCGCGCCGGACACTACGATCACGGCGCTCGGTTGGTACCAAGGCGCGTGTACGGCGCTGGATCTGTCCGAGGAATTCCATCACAACCGGGTTACGATCCGGAGCTCGCAGACGGGAGGAATCAATCCTTCCATCCGGCATATGTACTCGGACGAAAGGAAGGTTCGACATTGCTTGCAATTGCTGGAGAAATTGAAGCTGGAGAACCTGGTCACGCATCGCTACGATCTGGAGGATATTCAATCGGCTTACGAACAAATCGACCAGGACCCGTCGGAGATTATCCAGGTGGCTATTACTTATGACCGCGTAGAAGGAGCAGAATGATGAAGTTTTCGGTTTGCGTGGATGCGGTTTATCAAGGCTATCCCTTCGAGGATAGCGTTCGTTCTGTTAAGAGGCTCGGTATGGATACCATTGAGTTCTGGACGTGGTGGGACAAAGATTTGGATTTGGTTAAACGTGTCGTAGAGGAAACGGAGATGAAGATTGCGTGCTTCTGTACGAAGTTCATCAGTCTGGTCGACCCGGCGATGCGGGATTTTTATCTATCCGGTCTGGCCGAATCAATCAACGTGGCCAAAAGGTTGAACTGCAGCAAGCTTATTACGCAAGTGGGAAATGAACGGATCGGGGGATCGAGAGCATCCCAGCAGCAGTCCTTAATCGATGGATTAAAGGCTGCGGCCAAGCTGCTGGAGGCCGAAAATATAACGCTTCTTGTGGAGCCCTTGAATACTGCGGTCGATCACCAAGGATACTTTTTGGCATCCTCCTCCGAAGCATTCGATGCAGTTAGCGCGGCGGGCAGCGACAGAGTGAAGGTATTATACGATATTTACCATCAGCAGGTCACGGAAGGGCATATTATTTCCACCATACAAGAAAATATAGAGCTGATCGGACATTTCCACGCTGCGGGCAATCCAGGACGCCATGAATTGGACAACGGCGAATTGAATTTCGAAGCGATTTTTGCTGCTATTCGGGAAACGGGTTTTGAAGGAGGGGTAGGTTTTGAGTATTTCCCGACACTCGATCCTGAAGCGGGTCTTCGACGGTGGGTTGGATAAATTGACGGTCTAATTACGCTTGACTGCAATGCGCGCTTGACCGCTTCCGGCACCCGCACCAATTACGACAAATGGAGTGAAGGTCCCCATGATTCCGATCGAACCGATTTGGCAAAATCCCGGCATTATTCAAATCAATCGCGTAGGCGCTCGGGCGCATTATATTCCGTTTGCGAGCGCAGCGCAGGCGAAAAAAGGCAAGCGGGACGCTTCTCCGTTCTATCAGACGCTGAATGGCTCCTGGAAGTTCCAATATCGCGACAGCGTTAGCCTGGTGAGGGAGCCGTTCTACGAAGAAGGCTATGAAGCCAGCGCTTGGGACGATCTCATCGTACCTTCATGCTGGCAGACGAACGGCTACGATCAAATGCATTATACGAATGTAAACTATCCGTTTCCGGTCGATCCGCCATACGTGCCGGACCAGAACCCGGCGGGCTTGTATATTCGGGATTTTAACATCGCGGACGCGTGGGAGGGCAAGTCCAAGTACGTCGTATTCGAAGGCGTCAACGCCTGCTTTTATCTGTGGGTGAACGGTACCTTCGTCGGCTACAGCCAAGGCAGCCGCATTCCTGCGGAGTTTGACCTGTCGCCCTATCTTCGCGCCGGTCAAAACCGCATGGCGGTTCTTGTGCTCAAGTGGTGCGACGGTTCCTATCTGGAGGATCAGGACCAATGGAGATACTCCGGCATTTTTCGCGACGTATATTTGCTGGCGAGAGACCGCGCGCATATCCGCGATGCGGAGGTGCGACAGCAGCTCTCTGCCGGTCTGGACCATGCGACAGCGGAGATCGTGCTGGAGGCGACCGGTTCTCTTGCGGTTCAAGCGCAGCTGTTCGACGCGGACGGCAAAGCGGTGTCCAATGGCAACGGAATCGTAACCGACGGCAAAGGCAGTATCCTGCTCGAAGTGAGACAACCGCATCTATGGAGCGCCGAAACCCCCTATTTGTATCAGCTTTACCTCCTGGCCGGGGAGGAAGCGATTCGGGTTCCCATCGGCTTCCGGCGCATTGAGATTGTCGACGGCGTGTTTCGGATTAACGGGGCAGCAGTCAAGCTGAAGGGCGTTAATCGCCATGATTCTCATCCCGTGCTCGGCCAGACGATTCCCCTGAATCATATGATTGAGGATTTGCGTCTGATGAAGCGGCATAACATAAACGCGATCCGCACCTCGCATTACCCGAACGATCCGCGATTTCTTGAGCTGTGCGATCGATATGGATTTTACGTGGTCGACGAAGCGGACCTGGAGAGCCATGGCATGGGCAGCGCGGGACCGCCGGAGTCCGGGCTTCTTCACCGACTGACCGATGACCCGGCATGGCAAAGCGCTTATCTTGATCGCGCCGAGCGGATGGTGGAACGCGATAAAAACCGTGCCTGCGTCGTCATGTGGTCGCTTGGCAACGAATCCGGCTATGGCACCAATCACATTGCGATGGCGGAGTGGATCAGAAATCGGGATCCGTCCCGTCCGATCCACTACGAAAGTGCAGCGCCAGGCTACAAGGGGAATCCCGCTATCGATTGCCTGGATGTTGAAAGCCGGATGTATGCGACAGTCGATTATATCGAGGAATACGCTCGCAGCCCCGAATACAAGAAGCCGCTGTTCTTGTGCGAATACAGCCACGCCATGGGCAATGGGCCCGGCGACTTGAAGGATTACTGGGACGTTATTTACCAGTATCCGAAACTGATGGGAGCCTGTGTGTGGGAGTGGTGCGATCACGGCATCGCGACACAGACAGCCGATGGGCGGCCGTATTACGCTTATGGCGGAGATTTCGGGGATAAGCCTAACGACGGCAACTTTTGCATCGACGGTCTGGTCAGCCCGGATCGGAAGCCGCACGCCGGATTGCTGGAGCTGAAGCAGGTGCTCGCGCCAGTTCGTTTCGAGGCGGAGGATTTGGCCGCAGGACGATTCAAGCTTTCGAATCTTTACGATTTCCGGGATCTATCGCATGTTTCGCTCTTCTGGAAGGTCGAGGATGAGGGTGAATTGCTGGCGCAGGGCTCCATTACAGAGCTGAACGTCGGTCCGCGAAGCGACGCATCCATCCCACTGCCCTTGGATTTACCGTCCGGAGCGGAAGGCGAGCGCATGCTGACCCTCTCGTGCCGTCTTCGGGAAGAAACCGACTGGGCCGAGCCGGGCTATGAATTGGCCTTCGGCCAATTCCGGATGGCGGCCGCGAACGCAGCCACTGAAGCGGATCAGGCTGCCATTCGCGGAAAATTATCGACGATTGAAAAGAACGGACAATTGCTTATTGAAGGCTTCGACTTCGAATACGCGTTCGATCTGCTGTCCGGCACCTTTCAGCGCGCTATCAAGCATGGCGTATCGCTGCTGGCGGTACCGGCGCGCTTCGCCATCTGGCGCGCGCCGACGGACAATGACAGGCATATCAAGAAGGATTGGCAGGAAGAGGGCTACGATCGGGCGGAGTCGAAAATCTATGCCTGCGAGTGGGATCAACCGTCGCCAGGGCGCGTGGAAATTCGCGTATCATACGCATTAGGCGGGCATTCCAAAGTGCCGATCCTGCATGGAAGCGCATTGTGGACCGTGGACGGCAATGGGCAAATATCCCTCGGCACGGACGTCGAGGTTCGCGAGGAGCTGCCGTATTTACCGAGATTCGGCTTACAGTGGACAATGCCGGAAGGCAGCGAGGAAATCGAATATTTCGGCTTCGGTCCGCACGAGAGCTATGTCGACAAGCGCCAAAGCGTCAAACGCGGTCGTTATCTCCTCACGGTCAACGACATGTATGTGCCCTATATTATGCCGCAGGAGCACGGCTCGCGGTACGGAACCGAATGGGCAATTGTGTCAAACGAGCAGGGCATGGGGCTGCGGTTTACCTCCGCAGAACCGTTCTCGTTCAACGCCTCCCATTTCACGCCGGAGGATCTGGCGATCGCGTCCCATGTGCCGGAGTTGGCTCCGAGAAAGAAAACGATTGTACATCTCGATTATCGCATGAGCGGTGTGGGCTCAAGCTCCTGCGGTCCCGAGTTGGCGGAGCAGTACCGTTTTAGCGAGAAGCGCTTCCGTTTTGAAGTGTCGATCCTCCCGGTTTTCAAAGAGGATTAAAGGTTTTTCCATGCTGCGGCTTGGCGAAGCTTCTGCAAGAGCGGCATTTTCAAATTCGAGCATATTCCAGGATATATCACTCGTCAGTAGCTCGACGTACCGCAAGTCCGCCGACCGACCGAACACAGCCGCCGATTTCAGGTTCCGGTGGGCTGACTCTCCGTGGCGGTTCGAATCCTCTCGACCGCACCATACTTATAACGAGTCCCTTCGAATTCAATCGAAGGGTTATTTTTTTGCGTATAGGCCCGTCAGGGCAGGGCCCCTATTTCATTGCAAGCTGTCGCCCATTTTAAACGGGGGATAGGTAACAGCACAGCCGTTACTGGGGTTGCGGGATATACATATAGGGCGGAAGGAGATGGTCAAATGACCTCCGGCAACAACCATCATTGTCGAAAAAGTGGACATAAGCTGAAGTGTGCCGGGAAGGCAAAGATTTATTACTGCCCTGTATGCTTAAAAAAAACGCGCAAGCGCATCAGGCGCAAAGCGCATGTGTCCCATGTCGGCCCTGTAGGTCCTGTAGGTCCTGTAGGTCCGATCGGACCTACAGGACCGATGGGGCCCGCCGGGGCTGCCGGAGCCATCGGTCTGCCCGGTCCCGTCGGTCCGACGGGAGCCACAGGCCTTCCGGGCCTCGCCGGGGCTGCCGGTGCTGCGGGAGCCACAGGCTTGCCGGGACCAACAGGCGCCACGGGAGCTGCAGGAGCTGCAGGAGCTGCAGGCTTGCCGGGGCCGACCGGCGCCACAGGCGCAACAGGGGCAACAGGTCCAACAGGTCCAACAGGCCCAACCGGACCTACCGGAGAGGTCGTTTTGGCCTACGGGTCGCTCCGTGGGTTCAGTGTGGAAGTGCCCGGAGCAACCTTCACGCCCGTACCTTTTAGTATAGTCGGACCTTTATCGTCTACGGTTGCTGTCAGCGGGACGGGCAATGAATTGGTAGTGGGTACGAGCGGAATCTATCAGATCACAATCTCGATCAATGCCGAAGCTACGACGGAGCCGGACACGGACCAGCCCTATTTAAATGCGATTATTACCGCCAACGGCACACCGCTTTTCGGGGAGACGACGACCTTTTTTAGGATAGCGAACAGAAGCAGCTCGACGTTTGTGGCGCAAGCCGCCTTGACGGCAGGTGATGCGGTAGGCGCAAGCATCGCTTCCTCTTTCCCCGTTCTGGGTTATATGAATCGTATTTTAACGATTGTTCAGCTAAGCACTTGATCCGTCGGGCCGCCGCAGTTCGTCTCGTATGCCGTGCAGCGGCATCGTCGAGTCGGGGACTGCGGCTCCCCGGTGGCCCCGCAGCTTGAAGCCGCAGCCGTAATTCGGACAGAACGACATCGCACGAATGCTCACACCGTCCTCGTCGTACTGCCTGCGGAAAACTGCCCTCGAATGCGGATATGCTCGAAGGGAGCGGTCGAATTTGCAGTCGCCACAGCATGCGGTCGGCTGCCCGATAGCCGGCTTCCTTGATCGGCAGATAGGGTCTGGACATGGAAGGAAGCCGGTCCGTCTGCTCATTCGATACGCCTACCAGCGAGCAGGGCGATATTCGCCCATAGGCCAAGCGCAGGTTCGTCGAAGGCGTGTCCATGACCGGGCTCAAGTGAGTTAGCAGGCGTCTCCGATATCGCAGTGTATACATATTCGACAGCCAATAAAGGTCAGGCAGCCGACGCAGGCTGCTTAGCCTTTTTTTGGCCGGTCAAAAATGTCCAGCACAGCAAGCGTATTCTGTGCATCGAACAAAAAATGAAAACGCTTAATATAAAGCTAGTGGCCTGCCTGTCTTGCGGCGGTTCGTCTACCGAGTTGAGGGGAAAGGGGAGAGCTGTCTGGAACGCATCAGTCTGAATCAGATTACGACGGATCGATGGAGCCTGGAGGAAGCGATCGACGGTTGCGTGAGAGCGGGCATTCCGTGGATCGGCCTGTGGCGTCACAAGGTGCAGGAGGCGGGGCTGCCCGGCATCGCCAGGCTGATCAGAGATTCCGGCTTGAAGGTGTCGAGCTTGTGCCGGGGAGGCATGTTCCCGGCGGCGAGCCGGCAGGCAGCGCTGCGCAAGCGCGACGACAATCGCCGGGCGGTCGAAGAGGCGGCCGAGCTGGGGGCGGAGGTGCTCGTGCTCGTATGCGGCGCGGCCGCGGACCGGGACATCGACAGCGCCCGGGCCCAGGTCGAGGAGGGCATCGCGGAGCTGGTGCCGTACGCCGCATCGCACGGCGTGAAGCTGGGCATCGAGCCGCTGCATCCGATGTATGCGGCGGAGCGGTCGGTCGTCGTCACGCTGGCGCAGGCCAACGAGCTGGCCCGCCGTTTTCCCGCGGAGCAGGTCGGCGTCGTCATCGATGCTTTTCACGTGTGGTGGGAACCCGAACTTGAGGCACGGATCAGGGAGTCCGCCGGACGCATCGTCGGATTCCATGTGTCAGATTGGCTCGTGCCCTTACCTCACATGCTGATGGGACGCGGCATGATGGGCGACGGCAGGATCGAACTGCGCCGGATGAGGGAGGCGGTCGAGGCTGCCGGCTACAGCGGCCCGATCGAGGTCGAGATTTTTAATCAAGCGATATGGGATCAGCCAGGGGACGAGGTGCTCGCCCGAATCAAGCAGCGCTACGCAGAACATGTCTGACGCCGGCCGGTAGAACCTGCCGTCGAATCGAAGCCAAATGGGAGGCTCGAATCATGTCCAAGTTAGGATTGCGCCGCAAAGTTTGCTTGTGGGGATTAACGTCGGCGCTCGTATTGTCCGCATTCTCATCCGTCATACCCGGCGGTTCCTCCACAGCGTACGCGTCGGAGGATACGGACGACTGGGCGGCCATTCAGAGCCTGTTGTCCGGCGTGTCTCCGACCGTGACGTCGCCGATCAGCGGGGTTCAGACGAACGGGTACACGCCCGGCCAACTGCTCGGCAACGGCAATATCGGCGCGGTGGCCGGCGACACGGTCAGCAGCCAGAAATTTTACCTGAGCAAGTCGGACTTCTGGGGCAACGCCATCAAAAATCCGACGGACACGGTGAACGCGCCTTCGTGGCAGTCGTCGATTCTGTCCGGCGGCGGACTCACGATCAACTCGCCGACGGCGGGTACGAATCCGGCATCGGTGTACAGCATGAAGCAGGATATCGAGAAGGCGCAAGTGACGACCAACATGCAGTTCGGCAGCACGACGGTGACGATGACCTCCTGGACGGCGGACTCGGACGATGTGTTCGTCACGGAATTCGCAAGTCCTAGCGGCAGCGCTGCCGTCACGATCAATGCGGACCTGTGGGTGCCCGACAAGATCAAGATATCCAACGTCAATCAGGATGCAATAACGACGTACCCGTACGACAGCGGCATCTCCTCGGGCACGCTCTGGGTGACGCGGGAGAACAATCTGAACGGTACGAACGACTATAAGGCACGGCTCGCGATGGCGTCCAGGCTGATCGGCGCTTCGTTCAGCAGCACGACGGACGGCTCGGCCGATGCCAAAGGCACGTTCACGCTTAATCCGGGGACGACGGTGCAACTGGTGACGGTGCTGAAGAGCGGGACGGGGATCGGCAGCGCGGCGCCAACGCTCGCGACAGTGAAGACGAACGCCATCAATGCCGCCAACGCGCTGACAGCGACGAATATTTCCACGTTAAAAACCGAGCATCAAACCTGGTGGAAAAATTACTGGATGAAGTCCTATGTGAACCTGAACGACAGCGTAATGAACAGCTTCTATCTCGGAGCGCTCTATGTGCTTGGCGCCTCCAGCCGCTCCACGAACGTAGTGGCGCCGTCGATGTGGGGCAACTGGATCACCAACGATACGCCTTCGTTCGGAGGCAGATACTTCCTTAATTACAACGAAGAGGCGTTATATTACGGCGCTTACTCCAGCAATCGGGCCGATGCCGCACTGCCCTATATGGCAGTGATCGCGAACGAAGCGCCGTACCAGCAGAACAAGACGGCGGCCGCGGGCTACAAAGGCATGCTGTACCAGCGCAGCCTGACGCCGTACAACCTCGTGCGCACGGCGCCGACCGTGAATTCGCCGGCAGCTACGAAGGATTGGACCGATCTGCAGGATCAGAAGTCGAACGGCAGCTTCGCCCTCATGCCGCTCATCTGGTACTACGAATATACGGGCGACAAAACTTACCTGGCCAATACTTTGTACCCGATGGTCAAAAACATCGAGGCATTTTTCCTCGACTACGTCACGAAGGAAAACTTGAGCGGCGGCGGCTACAGATACAATATGGAACACAGCTCCGCGCACGAGGGCGGAGACGATCTGAATCCGGCGATCGATATCGGCTTTATCAAGCGCTACTCCAAGTTCCTGATCGACGCCAGCCAGACGCTTGGCGTAGATGCGACGCTGGTTCCCAAGTGGCAGGACCTCTACGACCATATCGCCGCGTATCCGACCCAGAACTTCACGGTGAACGGCACGGCCAATACGCCCGTGTATGTGCTGATGGAAGTGATGGGACCGAACGATGCGGCTCCCGCATACATCTATGTGGACGGACAGCCCGTCCAGCTCGAGGGCTCCGTGTTCCCCGGCGAATCCTATGTGAGCACGGATACCGCCTATACGCAGACGGCGCTGGATACGCTCTCCTACATGCACCCTTGGGCACAGACCGGCTACAGCAATCATAACGGGTTTCCCAAAGTATGGCCGATCGCGGCAAGGCTGGGCTGGCCGGCGGCGGATCTTTTCAACCGCTTCAAGGCTTCCCTGACGAATACAACGTCCACCAAGCTGTGGCGGGCGAGCAATGCGACGGCCTACGAAGGCGGCGGCGGGATTGAGACTTCGGGCGCGATCGAAGGCGTCAACTCGATGCTGATGCAGACGGAAAACGAGGTCATCAAGCTGTTCCCGAGCTGGCCGACGAGCCGGGACGCCAGCTTCAAGCGGCTCGTGGCCAAAGGCGGGTTCGAGGTATCGAGCGCGATCGCGGGCGGCGCCGTGAGCAGCGTGCAGATCAGAAACGTCAACAAGCAGGGCGTCGCATTGCCGGTCAAGATCAAAAGTCCGTGGAGCGCGACCGGGGCGCTCGTCCAGCCGCTCGACGACAGCGGCGCGCCGACCGGAGCCGCGTTCGCTCCGACCGTCAGCGGCGGCGTCATCACATTCACTGCGGCGTACAACCAGAAATACCGCATCACGGCCGATTCGTCCTCCTCGACGACGTACGAGGCGGAATTGGCTACACGCAGCGGTACGGCGGGCATCGCGAGCTGTTCGTACTGCTCGGCGGGCAACGCCGTGAACGGCATCGGGAACGGTACGGCGAACTACGTAACCTTCACCAATGTGAACGTGCCGACTGCCGGTACCTATACGATGAAAATCAACTATTTGACGAATGCGACAAGGTCTTACTACGTCAGCGTGAACGGCGGCGCGCCGTCGACCTATTCGCTCGCCGGCACGAACTGGAGCGTGACCTACAATTCGACCGTCACCGTCTCGCTGAACGCGGGGAACAACACGATCAAATTTTACAACGATACGGCTAGCGCGCCGAATCTGGACAGCATCGTCATCGCGCCGATCGCTCCCGCCTCGACGACGTACGAGGCCGAATCGGCGACCTTGAACGGAACGGTGGGCATCGCCGCCTGCGCCTATTGCTCGGCGGGCAACGCGGTGAACAACATCGGCGGAGGCACGACCAACTATGTCACGTTCGCCAACGTCTCGGTCGCCGTGGCGGGCACGTATTCGATGAAGATCAATTACTTGACGAATTCGACCAAGACGTACTACATCAGCGTCAACGGCGCGGCCGGGACGGCGCTGCCGCTCACGGGCACCGTCTGGTCGACGACGTACAACACGACGATTCCCGTCACGCTTAATGCGGGCGTCAACACGATCAAATTTTACAACGACACAGGCAGCGCGCCGAACTTGGACAGCATCATCATCAGTTAAACGTTGGCAAAGGGGATAGCCATGACACAGCATCATATCGGCATCATTATGAACGGCGTGACGGGCCGGATGGGGACGAACCAGCATCTGATCCGTTCGATCGTCGCGATCCGCAATCAGGGCGGCGTCAAGCTGGCGAACGGAGACACGCTCATGCCGGACCCGATTCTCGTCGGGCGGCAGGAGCAGAAGCTGCAGCAGCTCGCCCGCGCCAACGGCATCGAGCGGTGGAGCACGGACGTCGCCGCCTGTCTGGCCGATGCGCACAATCGGATTTACTTCGACTCCCAGGTGACGTCGCTGCGTCCGGACGGCATCCGCAAGGCGATCGCGGCGGGCAAACATATTTATTGCGAAAAGCCGACGGCGGGTACGCTCGCGGAGTCGCTGGAGCTGGCGCGCCTGGCCCGGGAGGCAGGCGTCAAAAACGGCGTCGTGCAGGATAAGCTGTTCCTGCCGGGGCTGCTGAAGCTCAAGCGGCTCGTGGACAGCGGCTTCTTCGGGAAAATATTGTCCGTGCGGATGGAGTTCGGCTACTGGGTGTTCGAGGGCGATCTGCAGCCGGGCCAGCGGCCATCCTGGAACTATCGCAAGGAGGACGGCGGCGGCATCATCTCGGATATGTTCGCGCACTGGCGGTACGTGCTCGATCATCTGTTCGGAGAGGTGCGCAGCGTGTCGTGCCTGGGCGCTACGCATATCGACCGGCGCTGGGACGAGCAGGGCGCCGCCTACGCCTGCACGGCCGACGATGCGGCCTATGCGACCTTCGAGCTGGAGGGAGGCATCGTCGTTCAAGCCAATTCGTCGTGGGCGGTGCGGGTCGGCCGTGACGATCTGCTGACGATCCAGGTGGACGGAACCGAAGGCAGCGCGGTCGCGGGACTGCGGGGCTGCAAGACTCAGCATCGTTCGAATACGAGCAAGTCCGTATGGAATCCGGACATCCCGAATCCGGTCGCGTTCGAGCAGGAATGGATGACGGTGCCGGACAACGGCGTCTTCGACAATGCGTTCAAAATCCAGTGGGAGGCGTTCCTGAAGCATGTGCACGACGATTCGCCGTTCCCGTGGGACCTGCTCGAAGGCGCGAAGGGAACGCAGCTGTCCGAGCTTGCCCTCCGGTCGTGGAGCGAACGGCGCTGGATCGACGTGCCGGCATTGTCCATATAAGGAGGGGCGCGAATTTGACGACGCTGAGATTGCCTCACGAAGACGGATCGCTGTATGACTTCACGACCGGCGGGCCGGGCCCGTATGCGCGTATACAGGGCGAGCCGCTCAAGAGCCGCATCATTTTCTCCGCCGCACATGTGGTGTGCGATCCGCTGGCCGACGGGGACCAGGGGTTCTCGTCCGCGGTGGACTGGGACGCGACGATGGCGTACCGGCATCGACTCTGGTCGCTCGGGCTGTCCGTCGCGGAGGCGATGGACACCGCCCAGCGCGGGATGGGGCTGGACTGGGAGGCGGCGAAGGCGCTGATCGGCCGCTCCCTCGCCGAAGCCCGCGCAGTCGGAGGAGGCGGGATCGCCTGCGGTGCGGGGACGGATCATCTGCCGCTGCGCCCGGGGCTGACGCTCGACGATGTGGAGCGGGCTTATGAGGAGCAATGCGCCTATGTCGAAGCGCATGGGGGACAGATCATTCTGATGGCCAGCAGAGCGCTGGCCCAATGCGCCCGGGGGCCGGACGACTACGAGCGCGTGTACGGCCGAATACTGCGGCAGGTCGCCCGGCCGGTCATCCTGCACTGGCTCGGTGATATGTTCGACCCGGCCCTGCACGGCTACTGGGGCAGCGATGACGCCGATACGGCGATGGAGACCTGTCTGCGCGTCATCCGCGCGCATGCCGACAAGATCGACGGGATTAAAATATCGCTGCTCGACGCGGACAAGGAAATCGCCATGCGCAGACGGCTGCCGGCCCATGTCCGCATGTATACGGGAGACGACTTCAACTACCCGGCGCTGATCGAGGGCGACGAGCAAGGCTACAGCCATGCGCTGCTCGGCATCTTCGACGCTATCGCTCCGGCCGCCGCCGCCGCCGTTCAGGCGCTGGATGCGGGCGACAAGGCGACGTATCGATCGATATTGGAAAAGACGGTGCCGCTGTCGCGCCACATTTTCAAGAGGCCGACATTCGCCTACAAAACCGGCATCGTGTTCATGGCGTACTTGAACGGTCATCAGCGTCACTTCCGGATGATCGCGGGGGCGGAGGGGATGCGGTCGGTGCCGCATCTGTCGCGGCTGTTCGTGCTCGCGGATCAGGCCGGGCTGCTGGACGATCCGGAATTGGCGGCCGTGCGGATGCGCCGGGTGCTCGCGGTGGCGGGCATCGATTCGTAACAGGCAGGCAGGCTGGCTGGCGGGCAAGCAGGCAGGCAGGCAGGTGGGCGGGCGGATGTCGTTCGGGCTTCAAGCAAGCTGTAGCGAGGATGCAGAACGGAGGGAACCTATGCCGGCAGGCGCAGAGAGAGAGACGGAAGCGATCCATTGTTTGCATTTTATCGGCGGCCAGTATGTCGGATCGGAGAGCGGACGCGTCTTCGACAATGTCAATCCGGCGACGGAGCGGGTCATCGGCACGGTGGCCGAGGGCGGCAAGGCGGAAATAGACAAAGCGGTCGAAGCGGCCCGCAAAGCCTACGACGGCGGCTGGAAGACGAGCAAGTTCAGCGAGCGCGCCGCGATTCTGCGGCGGATGGGGGACTTGATCCTGGCCCGTCAAGACGAGCTGGCGCGTCTGGAGAGTCTGGATACGGGCAAGCCGCTGTCGCTGTCCGCCTCCGTGGACATTCCAAGGGCGGCGGGCAGCTACCATTACTTCGCGAACCTGATCTCCACGATGGGGACGGAGGCGTATCCGATGGAGGCGGGCGCGCTGAACTATGTGATCCGCAAGCCGGTCGGCGTCGCGGGGCTGATCTGCCCCTGGAACTTGCCGCTACTGCTGCTGAGCGCCAAGCTCGCGCCGTGCCTGGCGATGGGCAACACCGTCGTCGTCAAGCCGGCGGAGTGGACGCCGCTGACGGCGACGCTGCTGGCGGAGATCGGGAAGGAAGCGGGACTGCCGGACGGCGTGCTCAACATCGTGCACGGCTACGGCGGCGGTTCGGCGGGCGAGGCGCTGGCCGAGCATCCGGACGTGCGGCTCATCGCGTTCACGGGGGAGAGCGGCACCGGGCGGCATATTATGCGTTCGGCGGCAGGCCATCTCAAGCGGCTGTCCTTCGAGCTGGGCGGCAAAAACCCGAACATCGTATTCGCCGACGCCGATCTCGACGCGGTCGTCGATACGACCGTCCGCTCCAGCTTCATCAACCAGGGCGAGGTTTGCCTGTGCGGCTCGCGCATTTACGTGCAAAGCAGCATCTACGCGGAATTTCTGGAGCGCTTCGCGGCCAGGACGAAGGAAATGACGGTCGGCGATCCTTTTCAACCGGACACCCGTATGGGCGCGCTCATCAGCAAGGAGCATTACGAGAGAGTGCTGGACTACATCCGGCTCGCCGCGGAGGAGGGCGGATCGATCGTCGCGGGCGGCGGACGGCCGCAGGGAATCGACACCGGCTATTATGTCGAGCCGACGATCATCGCCGGGCTGACCGCATCATGCCGCATCGTCCGCGAGGAAGTGTTCGGTCCGGTCGTGACGGTCCACGCCTTCGAGTCGGAGGAGGAGGTCATCGAGCAGGCCAACGATACGCGCTACGGCCTGAGCGCTTCGATCTGGACGCGGGATATGAGCCGGGCGTTCCGGGTGGCCGAGCGGATCGAGGCGGGACTGACGTGGGTGAATACCTGGTTCCTCCGCGACCCGCGGACGCCGTACGGCGGCGTCAAGGACAGCGGGATCGGCAGGCAGGGCGGCATGTACAGCCTGGACTTTTACAGCGACATCTCGACGATATGCATGAAGTACTAAGGGAGTGGACTGCCGTTCATGACAAAACTTAAAGTCGTTCAGATCGGAGCGGGCAACTTCGGGCAAATATGGCTGGATTACGTGCAGCAGGTCGAGGAAGTCGAGCTGGTAGCGGTGGCGGATGTGATGGAGTCCAACCTGGAGGAGGCGCGGCAGCGGCTGCAAGGCAGCGGCGTCGGCTTCTACCTGGACCCGGTGGAGGCGATGAGGGCATCGGGCGCGGATATCGCGCTGCTGGTGACGCCGCCGCATACGCATCTGGACCTGACGGTCGCGGCGGTCGCGAGCGGTCTGCATGTGCTCATGGAGAAGCCGATCGCCGGCAGTCTGGCGGACGCGGTGAAGATCGCCGAGTTCGCGAAAACTGCGAACAGGCGCATCATGGTCAACCAGAATTACCGCTGGAAGCCGGAGAACGAGGCGATCCGGGCGGCGGTGTCCGCCGGAGTCGTCGGCCCGATCGAGCAGGTCGAGTGGCGGTTCGCGCGCAATCACCGCAGCGTGAACTTCGCGACCGGCTGGCGCAGCCAGTTCGGCGACATCTTCTTGCGCGAGATGGGCATTCACCACATCGACCTGATGCGGCATTGGCTCGGCACCTCGCCGGTGTCCGTCTATGCGGAAAATGCAAATCCGACGTGGAGCTGGATTCCGGGCGGAGGAACGGCGAATGCGCTGTTAAGGTTCGACGGAGGCATATCCGTCTCCTATGCGGGAAGCTGGGTCAACCGGGGCCAGGACACGTCTTGGACCGGCGACGTTCGTCTGATCGGCAGCCTGGGCGCGATCGAGCTGACGGACGGCGTCCCGTCGATCGTATGGGAAGACGAGAGACGGGAGCAGTTGCCGGTGGAGCCGATGAAATACACGGAATTGGCGTATTCGCTGTATGAGCTGACGCAGGCGATCCGTGAGGCGCGCGAGCCGGTGACGAATGCGTCGGACAATCTGCTGAGCTGGCTGACGATATGCGCGGCTGCGGAGTCGGACCGGCTCGGGGCGGCCGTGCGGATCGATACCGTCGGCGCGAGCTTTCAAATTTATAACCAAAAGGGGTCATCCAATTGAGCAATCCGATTCGCGTCACCGTATTTAACGAGTTCCATCACGAGAACCATTACGAACCGGCTCGGCGGATATACCCGGACGGCATCCACGCGGTAATCGCGGCAAGTCTCAAAGAGCACAGCTACGAGGTGCAGACGGCGACGCAGGATCAGCCGGAGCATGGACTGACCGAAGACGTGCTGAACGGGACGGATGTGCTCGTCTGGTGGAGCCACATTCTCGTCGACGAATTCAGCGACGAAGTCGTGGAGCGGATTCATCGCCGCATTCTGGACGGCATGGGCCTGATCGTGCTTCATTCGGGCACGCAGTCCAAGCTGTTCAAGAAGCTGATGGGAACGTCCTGCGCCATCAAGTGGCGGGAAGCGGACGAGAAGGAGCGGATCTGGGTACTGGCGCCGAACCATCCGATCGTGGCGGGCGTGCCCGAGTACTTCGAGCTGCCGGAGGAAGAGATGTACGGGGAGTTCTTCGACGTGCCGCCTCCGGAGGAGCTCGTGCTCATGAGCTGGTTCCAGGGCGGGGAAGTATTCCGCAGCGGCATCACCTACACCCGGGGCAAAGGCAAAATATTCGTGTTCCGCCCGGGGCATGAGTCGCTGCCGACCTACTACAACCCTCATGTGCAGCGCATCATCGCCAACTCCGTCGGCTGGGCCGCCCCGGTCGCGGGCACGCCTGCCCCGGCATTCGGCAACGCGCAGCCGCTGGAGCCGCTGCCGCAGAAGCAGGCCTAAGGCAAGGGCGCAACGAAGGGCTGCCCAACCGTTCAATTCGAACGGTTGAGCAGCCCTATTTTGCTATGTCTCGGCATGCAGGCTGTATTTTGAAAATAAAGTTGTAGTCCGGCAGCCGGCATTAAGCTAAATGGCAGGATAGTTTAATGATTTCGCGAACCATTTAAATCATGACGAATTTACGAAGTTCGCAAAAAAAGACGTTAAGTGAAATTTTCAAAACCACTTGTGCTAACCACTGTGTTTAAGTCTTGCGTTGTAGCACTAATTAATAATTATGGAGGAAATCAAGTGAAGAAAACCTTATATGGAATTGCTGTTTTTATTGTTCTGTTGATTATGATCCGAGTAATTATGGATGCAATCGTTTCATCGATAATAACTAATACATACTTAGAGAGCTTGACTACTTTATTGTTATCGATAGGAACAGCCTTTATTTTAACAAGAAGAATAGTAAACAAAAGTAACAATAGAAGACTTTAAAGAGCCATAAAATAAGGAATCGATTTAAGGATTATTTTAGTAGATCAGAGAAGTTGAGAACTTCGCTTAACAATGTATTATGCGAATCATTTCTGCCCCTTCAAAAATGCCCAAATCCCTTGCCCCGCAAGGCTTTTTCCACTTTCCCCACTTCGTTTTTGTCGCTTTGTCCCCGCATAACTTGAATTTTCTCAGCTAAGATATACGAACCAGGCGCCGAAAGGTGAACTAATGCCCAAAATTCTTGTTCAGAATCCGTATGTGCCATGGACATTAAAGGCGAATTAAGATAATATATATCTAATCGATTAGATATATTATGCAATAAAATCTAATCGATTAGATGGAGGGGGGATGGCGGCATGTCATTGCTGGAATTGCAAAGCGATCGATCCATGGATCTGATCGGGGTCGGTCGACTCTGCATAGACTTGAATGCAAATCAGCTCAACCGATCTATGGAAGATACGATCAGTTTTACCAAATATGTGGGCGGGTCGCCTGCCAATATTACAATCGCTGCCGCGCGTCTAGGCTTGAAGACCGGCTTCATTGGTCGGGTGTCGGATGATGCTTTCGGCCGATTTATCGTCCGTTACTTGGAGAAGGAAGGCATTGACACTTCATCGGTTATTACGGATAAATCGGGAAGCGTGACCGGATTGGCATTTACCGAAATCAAATCTCCAACTGAATGCAGCATACTAATGTACCGGGACAACGTTGCTGATCTAAAGCTGGAACCGGATGACGTGCGCGAGCATTATGTGGCTGATGCCAAGGCCGTCATGATCTCCGGCACCGCACTCGCCCAAAGTCCTTCGCGTGAAGCGGTGCTCAAAGTATTGGAGATGGCTCGCAAGCATGGCACCTTTGTTTTCTTCGACATTGACTATCGTCCCTATTCCTGGGCATCGAAGTCGGAGGTGTATACTTATTGCCGCTTGGTCGCTGAGCAAAGCGATGTGATCTTGGGCGGTCGGGAGGAGCTTGATCTGATCGAGCCTCATTGCGTCGAAGGAGATGTCCGGGACGATGCAGCAACAGCCCACAGATGGCTTGCGCATGGAGCCAAGCTCGTTGTCGTGAAGCACGGGGGCGACGGTTCCGTTGCATTCACCCGATCCGGCGAAGTCGCTCGTGCGGGAGTGTTTCCCGCCAAAGTCGTGAAGACCTTCGGAGCGGGCGATTCCTTCGCCGGCGCCTTCATCTATGGCTTGCTGCGACAGTTGCCGTTATCCGAATGTCTGAAGCTGGGCAGCGCATCGGCCTCGATCGTAGTCTCCAGCCACAGTTGCTCGGACGCTATGCCAAGATTAGAACAAATTCAGGACGTGATCGGAAGACATACGAACGCCCAATGAGAGGATGCTTATTGTTATGTTGGTCGGCTTGTTATTCACGGTGCGACCGGCGTGCCGGATGCCGGACTGAAGCGGCTCGTTCAGTATCGTGCAGGCAAGACCAATATCGGAACCGCCTTGCGAATGGCATTCGGCCGCGGCTTGAGGGAGGCGGTCGCGTCGGCGCCAACCGAGTTCGACCGGTTGAAGTGGTTCGCCGCTTCAATGCCGGCGGTGCAAGCCGCCGCATCCAACAAAATATTGATTCTGGGGAACCAGGGGAGGGTTTAAGATGGCAAGTCAACAAGTGTTGTCGAACTATATAGGCGGGAGATGGACGTCCTCTTCGGCCAATGTTACCGAGACCGTACCTAATCCTGCAACAGGGGAGATGCTGGCAGAGGTGCCGCTCTCTTCCGCCGAAGATGTGCGGCTTGCCGTGAATACCGCCGCGGAGGCGTTCAAGGAATGGAGCGCGGTGCCTGTGCCGAAGCGCGCGCGAATTCTGTTCCGCTTCCAGCAGCTTCTGGTCGAGCATTGGGAAGAACTCGCGCGCATGATTACTCTGGAGAACGGCAAGAGCTACGCGGAGGCTTACGGTGAAGTACAGCGCGGCATTGAGTGTGTAGAGTTTGCCGCCGGCGCGCCTACTTTGATGATGGGGAACATGCTACCGGATATCGCTACGGGCATCGAATCGGGCATGTACCGTTATCCGATCGGTGTTGTGGGCGGGATCACTCCCTTTAATTTTCCGATGATGGTTCCGTGCTGGATGTTCCCGCTGGCGATTGCATGCGGCAATACGTTTGTATTGAAGCCGTCCGAACGAACGCCGCTGCTGGCGAACCGACTAGCCGAATTGTTCTCGGAAGCGGGTCTGCCGGACGGCGTGTTCAATGTGGTGCATGGAGGCAAGGATGTGGTCAATGAGCTGCTGGAGAATGACAAGGTGCAAGCGATCTCGTTCGTCGGTTCCCAGCCCATAGCCGAATATGTCTATCAGAAGGCGGCTGCTCACGGTAAGCGGGTACAGGCGCTCGGCGGGGCCAAAAATCATTCCATTGTAATGCCCGATGCGAACCTCAAGCTCGCTGTCAAGGAGATTACAAGCGCAGCTTTCGGTTCTGCCGGGGAGCGCTGCATGGCCGCTTCGGTTGTGGTCGCTGTCGGAGATATTGCAGATGAATTGACAGATCAGTTGAAAGCGGCGGCGGAGCGCATCGTAATCGGCAATGGAATGGAAGAAAATGTGTTCCTGGGACCGGTCATTCGTCAATCGCACAAGGAACGCACCTTGTCCTATATTCAGAAGGGAGAGGCGGAAGGGGCGCGGCTGTTGCTCGACGGGCGTCAGGCGGATCAAACAAGCGGCGAAGGATACTTTGTAGGCCCGACCATTTTCGATCAAGTGAACACGGATATGGCGATATGGCGCGATGAGATTTTTGCGCCGGTGCTGTCGGTAACTCGAGTGGAATCGCTGGAGGAAGCTATTGCCCTGACGAATCGTTCGGAATTCGCGAACGGCGCTTGCCTCTATACGGACAGCGCCAAAGCGATTCGCCAATTCCGCGAAACGATCGATGCGGGGATGTTGGGCGTGAACGTAGGCGTGCCCGCGCCGATGGCATTTTTCCCATTCTCGGGCTACAAGAAATCGTTCTATGGCGATCTTCATGCCAATGGTCGGGACGGAGTGGAGTTCTACACCCGCAAGAAGATGATCGTAGCGAGATACTAGAAGTCATAATATGAAGCTTGCGAGGGGATATGACATGTTTGATCTAACCGGGAAAAAAGCAATTGTAACCGGAGCCAGCCGCGGTTTGGGGAGAGGAATGGCAGCCGGCCTGCATCAGGCGGGGGCCGAGGTGGTCATTCTCGATATTAGCGATGAAGCGGAGGCGACTGCCAGCGAGCTTGGCGCGAGCGGTCCTTCCGTCTATGCGGTGAAAGGAAATCTGGGGGACAAGACCGAGCGGGAGCGGGCATTCCAGGAAGCGTTGGAGCGGCTGGGCGGGAGAGTGGATATACTCATCAACAACGCCGGCGTGCATGACCGAAGAGCCTGTATGGATCTGCCGCTCGAAGCCTGGGAACTGGTTATGGAGATCAACATCAATGCCGCCTACCATCTATGTAAGCTGACCGGCGAAGTGATGCTGGAACAGCGCAGGGGCAAAATTATCAATATGGCCTCGATGCTCAGCTTCATAGGCGGATTCAATGCGACAGCCTATGCGGCCAGCAAGGGAGCTATTGCCCAATTGACGAAGTCGCTCTCCAACGAATGGGCGGGTAAAGGAATTCAAGTTAATGCGATCGCCCCCGGATATATGGACACCAGCATGAACAAGGATCTCCATGCCGACGCTGTTCGTTACCCGCAGGTCACGGCGCGAATTCCTGCCGGACGCTGGGGAACTCCGGAAGATTTGCAGGGCATTGCGGTGTTCCTGGCTTCGGAAGCATCCAGCTATATTACGGGCGCCATTATTCCTGTGGATGGCGGCTATCTGGTTCGATGATTGCATAGAGTCGAGTTATGGAGAAGGAGGAAGCGAAGTGGCCGATCGATTGAAGGATAAAGTGGTGGTTGTCACCGGCGGAACGAAAGGAATCGGGAAAGGCGTTGTGTTGATGACAGCCAGGGAAGGGGCCCGGGTTGTGTTCGGCGGGCGCGATGCCGAGGGAGGACTGGCCTTGCAGGAAGAGGTGAAATCCCGGCTTCAGGCAGAGGCGTTGTTCGTCCAAGGAGATATTGGCACGGAGATTGCTTGCAAGGAGCTCATTGCGAAGACGATAGAGCGGTTCGGCCGAATTGACGGCCTTGTGAACAATGCCGGGGCCTTTCCCCGGGCTACGATACTGGATACGGATGAAGCTTTGTTCGATCAGGTATTCGATGTCAATGCGAAGAGCGCCTTCTTCTGCTCGAAGTACGCGATAGAGCAAATGAAGAAGAGTGGCGGCGGATCGATCGTGCATATGGGCTCGACACATGGCTTCGGGGGCATAGAAGATCTTGCGGCTTACAGCTGTGCCAAGGGGGCGATGCATACACTCAGCAAACATATTGCCCGCAATTACGCGAGATTCGGGATTCGCTCGAACTGGGTGACGGTCGGCTGGGTGGCAACCGAAGGAGAAGCGACTCGTATAGCAAAGGACGGTCAGACGCTGGCGGATATGGAGCAGGAGGGCAGGGAGCTTGTCCCCAGCGGTCGATTGCAGACGGCGGAAGATATGGCCTATGGCGCCATCTATTTTCTTGCGGATGAGTCTTCAC
This sequence comes from Cohnella sp. 56, assembly GCF_037963805.1. Taxonomy (NCBI): domain Bacteria; kingdom Bacillati; phylum Bacillota; class Bacilli; order Caryophanales; family Paenibacillaceae; genus Cohnella; species Cohnella sp. 56. The sequence goes on from NZ_JAZDQE010000005.1 coordinate 379,002, forward strand.
AGGTGACGGGGACGGATCTTCATATTAGCGGAGGTTTCAATATATAACATCATGCGGGGAGGGAAGCGCTGTGGCGCTGCAGGTAGGCATACAACTGTATTCCGTTAGGGATGAGACAGAGAAGGATTTTATTGGCACTTTGGAGGCAATAGCGGCAATGGGGTATCAGGGAGTTGAATTTGCCGGCTACGGCGGGTTGGAGGCCGAGGAACTGAAGGGACATCTTGACCGTCTGGGGCTTCGTGCGATCGCCAGTCATACCAGCCTGGAGCAAATTAACAACAATCTGGACGAATCGATCCGGTATAATCTCGCAATTGGCAGCCAGGCTATCATATGTCCTATGACGACGTTCTCTTCCAAAGAAGATTGGCTTGCGATTGTAGATCAACTGCAGCGGGCGGGAGAGGCGTGCCGAACGGCGGGGATTGGCTTCGGATACCATAATCATGCTCACGAGTTTGTCATGTTCGATGGCAAATACGCTTTGGATCTATTGTACGAGCTTGCAAGTCCGGAGCATGTACAGGCCGAGATCGATACATGTTTCGTACAGATGGTCGGTCTTGATCCGATTGCCTATCTGTTAAAGTACGCAGGCCGTTGTCGGCTCCTGCATTTGAAAGACTGGGTTCCGGGCAAGACCAACGGAACGATCGAGGTAGGCTATGGCGTTCTAGATATCCCGGGCATTGTAGCGGCAGCAAGGCAATCCGATGTCCAGTGGCTGATTGTGGAGCAGGAGGAGTTCGAGCGTCCGTCTTTGACAAGCGCGAAGATGAGCCTGGATTATCTACGTCAACATGATTTGCTTCTTTGATGGAAGCGGGGCGAGAATGCCGAAAGGCAATTTAAATGTAAGGAGATGTTTCGCAATGGCTATAAAAGCAGCCGTAGTAGGAGTCGGGTTTATTGGCGCTGTACACATTGAAGCATTGAGGCGTCTGAACGGCATCGAAGTGGCAGGCCTCATGCACTCTTCACCGGAGAAGTCCAGGCGGAAAGCCGAACAGCTTGGTATTCCTCGCCACTATTCGAATTACGAGGAGCTGCTCGCGGATTCCGAAATTGAAAGCGTACACATCTGCACCCCGAACAACATGCATTACGAGATGGCCAAGCAAGCTTTGCTCGCCGGCAAACATGTTGTCTGCGAGAAGCCGCTTACTGTGAGCATTGCGGAGGCTGAAGAATTGAATTTGCTCGCAGAGAGGAGCGGGCTTGTCCACGCGATCTGCTTCAATATTCGCTATTACCCGCTGTTGCAGCAGCTGAAGGCGATGGTGCAGCAGGGCGAGCTGGGCGAAATATTCGCCGTCAACGGCTCCTATATGCAGGATTGGCTCTGTCTCGATACAGATTACAACTGGCGGGTGGAGCCTGAGCTTTCCGGGCAATCGCGCGCCATTGCGGACATTGGCTCTCACTGGATGGATCTGCTGGAGAGCGCTACAGGCCTGAGCGTCACTGAAGTGATGGCCGACTTTGTTACCGTTCACAATACGCGCAAGAAACCGCTGAAGGCGCTGGAGACCTATACCGGGAAGGTGGAAGAGAACGACCCGTCCCAATATGAAGAGGTTGCGATTCATACCGAGGATTATGCCAATGTGCTGCTTCGTCTCTCGAATGGAGCAAGGGGCTCCTTCACCGCAAGCCAGGTGCACGCCGGACGCAAAAATCGCGCGTATATTGAGATTGCAGGCACCAGGCAAACGGTAAGTTTTGATTCGGAGCATCCCAGCTATTTGTGGGTCGGCAAACGGGATGGAAGCAATCTCGTCATGATGAAGGATCCGTCTCTGTTGCATCCCGATGCAAGGCGATATGCAGATTATCCGGGCGGTCACAACGAAGGCTATCCCGATACCTTCAAGCAGTTGTTCAAGGACATTTATGAAGCCATCTCCTCAAAAGCAACGAACCGTGCAGCAAATCATCCTGACTTCAGAGATGGCCTGCGCGAGCAGCTCTTGTGCGAGGGTATCGTCAGAAGCCATCGGGAAGGCAAGTGGATCTCCATATAATTCAAGTATACGAGGGAGGCATGTCACAATGATGAAGCTGGGTTTTCTGAGTGCGATTGTACCGGATCTGAGCTTTGAGGAAGTTATTAACTACGCGGCGGAGCAAGGCTTCCGGAGTGTAGAGCTGGCCTGCTGGCCTGTGGGCAAGGCGGAGCGGCGCTACGCAGGAGTGACGCATATCGATGTGTCTGCCCTCACTGTGGAGAAAATCTCCTACATTCGCCAATATGTCGAGGACAGAGGAATAGAGATTTCGGCGCTTGGGTATTATCCGAACCCGCTCGACGAAGATCTGGAGCAGCGCAAGGTGTATATTTCACACCTGGAGAAGGTGATCGAAGGAGCATCCGCCTTGGGCATAGGCATCGTCAATACGTTTATCGGCCGTATGCAGTCGAAGACTCTGCAGGAGAATCTTCTCGAGTACGAGAAGGTGTGGACGCCTATTGTCAGGCTCGCCGAGGAGAAACAAGTGAGAATCGGCATAGAAAACTGTCCGATGTACTTCTCGATGGACGAGTGGCCGAGCGGCAAAAATGCAGCCGTATCCCCGGCTGTCTGGGAGGAGATGTTCCGTATCATCCCATCGTCCCATCTTGGCTTGAACTACGATCCGTCGCACCTGGTATGGCAGCAGATGGATTACATTAAACCGATCTATGAGTTTAAGGACCGCATTATTCATATTCATATCAAGGATGCCAAGTTGTACCGGGACAAGCTGGACCGCGTGGGGATTCTGGCATCGCCGTTGGAATATCATTCCCCGAAGCTGCCTGGTCTTGGAGATATCGATTGGGGCAAGTTTATCTCCGCGCTTACGGATATAAGATACGATGGCCATGCGATCATCGAGGTGGAGGACAAGGCGTATGAGGCTACACTTGAATCTCGCCAATATGCCCTTTGCCAATCCCGCGACTATGTGTTGCCCTTCATTGGCGGACGTTGACGGAGTAGAACTTTTTATCTGAGAGGAGAGGGGAACGACGATGAACGAAATAGGCAGCATCCCCTTATTGCCTCACGAGGCGATTGAGATCGTGGTTGAAGGGGCAACGACCGATCCGCAGCTCAACCATCCCGAGGGAATCTGCGTCGCTCCCGACGGATATGTATGGTGCGGAGGCGAGCGGGGAGAAATCTATCGAGTCGATCCGCATAAGCGTACTTTTGAGCAAGTGAGTTCTACGGACGGTTTTGCATTAGGCATGAACTTCGATGACGATGGATTTCTTTATATTTGCGATTCCAAGCATAAGGCTGTCTACCGATACGAGCCGTCTACCGGCTCGATGCTGCGCTTCAGCGACGGATCGGCTGACGAAAAAATGAGAATTCCGAATTATCCTGTATACGACCGCAAGCGCGGGGTGATGTACGTTTCCGACAGCTACGACTTCGGAGGTCCGGGCCCAGGCATATGGCGCATCGATATCCGGAGCGGGACAACGGAACTGTGGTGCAGGCATGCCTTCAGCTTCGCCAACGGGATGGCCTTATCCGAGGATCGGAACACCTTGTATCTCGCCGAGAGTCGGGGCGGTCCGAGCGTGTACCGCATTCCCATAATGGAGAGCGGGGAGGCGGGCGAGGTGGAGACGCTGGCGACGATCCCCGGCGTTATTCTGGACGGCTTGGCGCTGGCGGAGAACGGCCGCTTATACATTACTTGTTATGAACCAAGCCGGATCTACAGACTCGACACTACAAAACCTTCGGCTCCGCTGGAGCTGCTGGTAGAGGATCGAACCGCTCATGAGTTGTGCCATCCGACCAATTGCGCTTTATCGGGAGACAGCTTATACATCAGCAACCTGGGGCGCTGGCATATCTCGAAGGTATCCTTGAAATCGGTCGGCATCTGATAGAAGGGGGGGGGAGCCATGGGCAACTCGCACCGGTTCAGGATAACGACGAAGATCACCGATGGAATGAACATCTATACCTTGAAGGACGAGCAATCGGGGGACAGCCTGGTGCTGATTCCCGAGGCTGGATTCAACATCGTGCGCTACCGCTCCGGAGGCGTCGATGTGATCAAACAGGCCCCTCAACTGAGCGATTATGTAAGCCGCTCTTCGGAATTTGGGAACGCTGTTCTGTGTCCTCCCAATTATATGAAAGCAGGAACCTTCCGCTTCGATGAGAAGGTGTATCAATTCCCGCTTAATCATGATGGCGATCATCTGCACGGCGAACTGCGCAATCAGGTTTGGGAGGTGATCGATTCGTATGAAGGAGAGGAGTCGGCTTCCGTTACAACCAGGCTTCGGCTGGAGAATATTCCGGGCATATACAGCTACTATCCTCATCGCTTGGAGTTCGAGCTTTCCTATCATATCCATCGGGGCGAGTTGCGTTATACGGGGATCGTTCGGAATAAAGGCGCCGAAGCCGCTCCTTTCGGATTAGGTTTCCATCCGTATTTCGCCTATGAAACAGGCGAACGCGTAACCGTACAATTCAACGCGGAGAAGGAGTACCCGCTCGAAGAGGAGCCATATGTGCAAGGGTCCCCGGCTCAGACATCCTGCTGCGAGCAATTGTCGCAAGGAACGCTCGTTGAAGATATCTCCCTGCCTCCGCCCGGATTCCGTCTGTTCGGTTTGCGGGATCGCTGTTTGCAGGCTGTCATCGGCCGACCGGATGCGGGAATTGCAATTCATTATAAAACCGATCAGACATTTCCTTACGCGGCGCTGTTCAAGCCGGCCTGGATGAACGCCGTGTCGATTGAGCCGTATTCGTGCATTGCGGATGCCTTCAATTCGAGTCTGCCGGAAGCGGAACGCGGCGCACTCAGCCTCTCGCCGGCTGCGGATTTGCAGTTCCGAAGTTTGCTTAGAGTCCGAACAACCGGTTAAGGATTGCTTAAACTACACGCTATTCCGCGCACGGCTAGTCTATGGTATGCTGAGAGCGGAATCTAATCGATTAACTATACGAGGTTACAGCTTATGGCAACCATTAAAGATATAGCGGAGCGGGCGAAGGTTTCCGTTGCAACGGTATCCTATGTGCTGAACGATACGCGTTATGTGTCTCCCGAGAAGAAGGAGCGGGTGCTGCGGGCCATCGAGGAGCTTAATTATGTGCCGAATGCGGTAGCCAGGGGATTGCGCGTCAGAGAAAGCAAAACGATTTGTTTAGTGCTCTCCGACATTACGAATCCCTTCTATCCGGATATGGCGAGAGCCTGCGAGGAAGTGGCCCGAAGCCAAGGGTATACGCTGAATATGATTAACACTAACGACCAGCCGGGCGCGATCGAACAAGCGGCCAAGCAGCTTCGCGAAGGGAAGGTAGACGGTCTTATCGTAACGACCGCGCTTGAGTTCGACCGCGAAGTATTGCTAAAGCTGTCGGAGCAAGGTTATCCCATCGTACTTGCTCATCGTAAGATCGAGGATCTCCCGATCGATACAATCGTATCCGATAACGAGGCCGGCGGATATATGGCCGCGAAACATTTTATTAAACTCGGACATCGCCGGATCGCTTTCGTGACCGGAGTGAACGGATCCTCCGTCAATCTCTCTAGGATGGCCGGCTACGAGCGGGCGATGGCCGAAGCGGGTATTACCGTTCTGCCCGAGTGGCTTATATCTGGAGAAGCCAGATATGAACCAGGGTACGATGCCGCGGCGGCCCTGCTTCGTTTGCCGAAGGAGCTACGCCCTACGGCAATCATTAACCTAAGCGATCTGGGCGCGCTCAGTGCGCTGGACGCTGCTGCCGACGTTCAGTTGCGGGTACCAGAGGACTTGGCGGTAATGGGCTTCGACGATCTGTTTTTCTCCTCCACTCGGAACATTCAGCTTACGACGATTCGTATCTCGCGGTACGAGCTCGGCAGGCGAGCGGCCGAGAGGCTGCTGGAACGAATGAATAAGACGGAAGGTTTGCAGAAGCTGGATGCCGTTCTGCCGGTTGAACTGATCGTACGGAGAACCTGCGGGGCGTATTTGCAGCGTCCTAACGATCATGTAATGCTCTACCACTAGAGACTAGGGTGTGTCTGAATACTCCGAGGGCAGCAGATATGGCCGAATTTTCGTTCCATGCAAGGAACTTTTGTGAAGGCGTACCGGGGGTACGTCAAGCAAAAGTGACGCAGCAGGGGGCGAAAAGGCGGTGATAGATGCCCCTGAGCGGGTTTTCAGACACGCCCTAGTAGAGGGAAATCATAACGAAGCTAAAAGTAGGCGTGATTGGCACAGGCGGAATATTTAAGTGGGCGCATCTTCCAGGTTGGCTGTCTCACAAGGAAGTTGAAATCGTCGCCCTCTGCGACTCGTTCCGCGTTTCGGCGGAAGCGGCGGCAAAGGACTTTCCCGATGCGAAGGTATACGATGACTATCGGGAGCTTATTGCCGATCCTCCATTGATACCGTGGGGATCAGCACTCCGAACCTTTATCATTCGGAAATTGCTATCGCAGCGTTGTAGAAGGGCAAATATGTCTTTTGCGAGAAACCGGATGCGGTGAATCCGGTCGAAGCCCAGAAGATGGCGGATGTCGCCAAATCTTCAGGCAAGCTGTTGATGACGATGCGCAACAACCGATTCAGCGAGGAAGCGCAGTTCGCGAAACAAATGATCGGGCAAGGCGAGCTCGGGGAGTTGTATACCCTCAAAGCGTTTTTTATTGCTCACGATCTGGTGCCGCCCATCCTTTATTTTCGGTGTGTGGCGGTGTATAAAAACCTCACTTCAGTTGAAGTTAGGTCAGAAGCTGCATCTTTGAAGAATGGTCTGGAATCGGCAGATTCCAGACCATTCTTTTGTCAGTTATTAAGGAGCAGAGAGGGAGTAGGAGGAGGCATTAACTAATTCCATTCTTTGAGAAAGGAACTGCTTCGAACAAATTTAAGCGTACCATAAAGAGTAAAGCTGCCATGAAGGCTGCACCTAGCAAAATACTAGCCATAGCTTGATCAAATAAACATCGATACGGGAATGGTGCGATGACAATAACTTGGGTGGTAGCGCGCTTAAAATCGTCCCAATCTTTTATGGAGGCTCCAAAACACCTCGCTTTTGCGTTTTAATTATCCATATTATTCTATTGTCAAGCTGGCCTTATCGTAAGCTAAAACATTCTGTGGATACCATCGGTGCAAGGTTAAAGTCCGCTCAAGCACGGAGATCGTGCATACCACCGCCGACCGTGATCGTTGAAAACACCTCAACTTCAATCATCGACTCGTATATCACTTGAAAGGTAAGCAGCCGACGAGATCAAGCACAGCATGCGGAGCGAGGATGCTCTTAAAAATAAGGAATCAAACTAAAAAATGACGCGCTTATGGCGGCGGCTCGCGGCCCTTACAATGAGAAGTGTAAGCGGCTAACAAGCTGCAAGATCATGAGGGGGAGTCAAGCATGAAATCATTGAAATCCCAAGTCGCCGGCGTCGCCGTGGCGTCGTTGTTCACCGTCGCGCTCGCCGCGTGCGGCAGCAATAACAATAATAACAATGCGTCGCCGTCCGCCGCGAGTTCGCCTGTCGCCAGCCCGTCGGCATCCGCGTCGGCCAGTCCGTCGGCCAGTGCCGCCAGCACCGAACCGGTCACGCTCAGCATGCTCGTCTCCGGCTCCAAGGCTGCCGACGGCGCGGACTTCGAGCTCGACACGCTGCCGAAGCTCGTCAAGGAGAAGTTCCCGAACGTCACGCTCGAAGTGCAGAAGCTGCCCGACGAGCAGTATTACACGTCGGTCAAGACGAAGCTGGCCGCGGGCGAAGGCCCGGACATCTTCCTCGTATTCCCGAACATGGCGAACATGGGCGCGATCGAGGTGGCGAAGGCCGGCTATGCGGCAGACTTGTCGGATCTCGGCTTCTGGAACAACGTGAGCAAGGCCGCCATGAACGACATGAGCTACGAAGGCAAGCCGTATGCGGTAGCCAAGGGGATGGACATCCTCGGCACCTACTACAACAAGGATCTGTTCGCGAAGGCCGGCATCACGGAGGTGCCGAAGGATTGGGACAGCTTCCTGGCCGCGTCCGAGAAGCTGAAGGCGTCGGGCGTCACGCCGATCGTCATGGGCGACAAAGACCCGTGGGTCGTGCAGTTCGGCATGTACCAGCTCGCCGCCAACACGGTCTATCCGTCCGATCCCGACTTCGACAAGAAGCTGCAGACCGGCGAGACGCAGCTGACCGACGCCAAGTGGGTCGATACGGTGAACCAGTACAAGACGCTGTACGACAAGGGCTACGTCGCCAAAAACTCGCTCGGCATGGCCAGCGCGCAGGCGATGCAGCAGTTCGTAGACGGCAAGGCAGCCATGATCTTCACGGGTACGTGGGATCTGCCGGGCCTCACCGCCAAAGGCGCAGTCGACTTCGAGCGCGGCTTCTTCTCCCTCCCGGGCAACAAGGCTGGCGAGCCGGTGTACGCTTCGGCAGCGACAGCAGCGGGTTATGCGCTGAACGCTAAGTCCAAAAACCTCGACGTAGCCAAGCAGATCTTCGAGTACCTGTACGACGGCCAATCTCCGCTGTTCCAGGCGTGGATCGAGTCGAACCCGTCCATCAGCGTATTTAACGGCGTCACGCTCAAGAACGACATCTTCAAAGACGTGTTGACCGAGATCCAGAGCACGGGCCATGCTTTCTACTTCTCGAATCAAATGTGGCCGGCCGGCGTCAGCGATGTCATGCAAGCCAAGTTCGGGGAGATCATCGGCGGCAAGAAGACGACGGCCGAGGAAGTCACAAAAGCGATGCGGGACAAGTACAAGGAACTTTATAAGGGCTGATCGCCAGCGGAATCAAGGGGGAGCACGGTTCCCCCTTGAAGTATTTTACGCCGAAAGGAAAGAAGCATCATGAACAGTGCCGTGATGAAAAAAACGATGTATTGGTTTGTGCTCCCGGCTCTTCTTTTTTACTGTTTGTTCTGGATTTTTCCCATTCTCAAGCTGTTCCAGTACAGCATCACCGACTACAACGGCTACGTCCAAAAGTTCGACTATGTCGGCTTCGACAACTTCAAGAAGCTGTTCCATGAGGAAATACTCGGCTTGTCCGTCCGCAATACGCTCATTTACACGTTCGTCACCGTCGTCCTGGGCAATATCGTCGCCCTTGCGATCGCTTTCCTGCTAAATGCGAATATTCGAGCCAAAGGTCTGTATCGTTCGGCATTTTACATTCCGACGCTGTTCAGCGCCATTGTCGTCGGCTTCATCTGGAGCTACGTGTACATGCCGGAAGAAGGACTGATTGCCTCTTTTCTCCATAAGATCGGACTGAACGGGATCGATACGAACTTCCTCGGCAGCTACGACAAGGCGCTATACTCCATCATCGCGGTCGATATCTGGAAAAACATCGGCACGAGCACGATCATCTTTCTGGCAGGCCTGCAGACGGTGCCGACGGACTTGATCGAGGCGGGCAAAATCGACGGTGCCGGACGCTGGAAGCTCGTCCGCTACATTAAGATTCCGCTGCTCGCGACGTCCGTCACGATCAACGTCACGCTCAGCGTCATCAACGGTCTGAAGGCGTTCGACTATCCGTTCGTCATGACGAACGGCGGACCCGGCACGTCCACCAACACGCTGATCTACGCCATGTACAAGATGGCGTTCACCGACCAGTTGTTCGGCAAGGCGTCGGCACTGGGCATCATCTCGTTCGCGCTGATCATCGTCATCACCGCCGCGTTCGTCTTCACGCTGAACAGAAGGGAGATCTCCGCATGACTTCTGCATCCGCCGCCAAGCGCTCGCTGACCCATATCGCGCTGCTTGCGCTCGTCTTTCTCAACCTGGTGCCGCTGTTTATCGTGCTGTCCAGCTCGCTCCGGTCGCCCAAAAATATGACCGATCCGCTGCACTGGTTCAACGAATTCACCTTCGCGAGCTTCCGCTCCGCCTTCACGCGCATGCACTTCCCGACCGCGCTGTGGAACAGCATCGTGCTGACCGGGGTCTCGGTCGTCTTCGTCGTGCTGCTGGCCGCGATGGCCGCCTACCCGATGGCGCGCATCCGCAGCCGGACGAGCAGGTTCCTGTATATCTTCTTCCTGTCGGGCCTCGTCGTGCCCGGCCAGATGGTGCTCATCCCGATCATCCAGATGATCAAGTCATTCGGCATCCCCATGAACCAGTACACGCCGATCCTCATGTTCATCACGTGCAGCCTGCCGTTTTCCACGTTTCTGTATACCGGCTTCATCCGCAGCGGCGTGCCGGAGGAGCTCGAGGAGGCGGCGCATATCGACGGTGCCGGCATGCTCCGCAGATACTGGCAGATCGTGTTCCCGCTGCTGCTCCCGGTGACCGTCTCGGTCGTTATCACCCAGGGCGTCTGGATTTGGAACGACTACTTTTTCAATATGGTATTCATTACGAAAACGCTCGACTCGCCGCTCCCGGTCGCCATGCTCGGCTTCCTCGGAGATCAGCAGAATCCTGCGCAGTGGAACGTGCTGTTCGCCGCCTGCATCCTGTGCGCGCTGCCGCTGCTGCTCGCGTTCCTCGCGCTGCAAAAGTACTTCGTCGGCGGCATGACCGTCGGCGCGGTCAAGGGGTGAGGGCTTCTGGATCCACTGCGACAGGGGGCTGGGGACCATTGGCTCCGCTTTGCCTGCCCTTGAATATCGGATATGATGAGAAGACTCCGGACGGAGTCTTTTTGCCGTCCGTCAATACTCTCGCAGAATGAAGGGCTGACCGATGAAAAACAGACTGGGCGGCGCTGCCCGGCATCGTGCACGGATCGCGCTTGTCCCGGCTTTGCTCGCGGCGCTGCTGTCCGCTTGCTCGGCAAGGGATGCGAATGACAGCCTGCCTGCGGAAGACAAAGAGCCGGTTCTCTATTTGACGGCGGGACCCGAGGATACGGGCAGCACACGCATCATCAGCGAGCTTGCGCAGGAATACGCGCAGACGCACCCGGACTTCCGTTTCAGGATCGAGAGCTTGCAGAGCAACGATCTGACGCAGAAGGTGCAGCTGCTCGCGGCGAGCAACGACCTTCCGGCGATGTTCTCCTTTCAATCCGGCGAGCCGCTCCTGGATATGATCCGCAGCGGCGCCGTCCTCGAGCTGGAGGGGACGCTCGACCGGCTGGGCATCGCGGACCGGCTCAATCCTGTCGCCGTCGACATGCTGAAGCAGATGGCGGACGGCACGGGTCTGTATGCGCTGCCGCTTGAACTGAACATCGAGGGCTTCTGGTACAACAAATCCCTATTCGCCCGCTATCATCTGGAGGAGCCGCGCACCTGGGACGAGATGCTGCGGGCGGCGAGCGTACTGAAGAACGCGGGTCTTCAGCCGTTCGCCGTCGCCGGCAAAGGCAAATGGCCGATCACGCGTCTGATTAATGCTTACGCCATCCGCAAGCTGGGCGCGGACGCGATGGAGCGGGTATACCGCGGCGAACTAGAGCTGACGGACCCCGGCTTCATCGAAGCGGCGGACGCCGTGCAGCGGATGGCGCAGGTGGGTTACTTCGGACAGGATGCGAACAAGGTCGATTTCGGCGAGGCCTTAGGCTCGTTCAGACAGGGCAAGGCCGCGATGATCTACACGGGCAGTTGGTCGATCAGAGCATTGAACTTTGCCGCAGACGGACAGATCCGCCCCGAAGACGTCGGATTTTTCAGCATTCCGCTTGTGTCGGGCGGCCGGGGCGCTCTGGATGAATATCCGGTTAACGCGGGTGTGACGACTTCCTTTGCCAGCGACTCGTTCGATGCCGAACTGGGCGGATTTATCCAGTATGCGTTCGCGCGGTACGGCGATCGGGCGATGAGCGAGCTCGGCATGATCACAGGCTTCAAGTCCGACAGAGCCGGCCCGGAAGTGCCGCCGCTCACCCGGATGGTCCAGGACAAGCTGGACGGCATCTCGCGGACCTCCCTGTGGTTTGAGGCGCGCTTTAATACTGCAGCGCAGCTCGCTGCATGGAACGATGCTCAACTGCTCGTCGCTGGCATGATAACACCTCAGGTATTCATGAGCCAGATTCAACAATTGTTGGACGTACATTAATGATCGTATGCAACACGTTATGAATTTCCGCGATAGAAGCTTTCTGCGATAGAAGCTCTCTGCAGATCTGTGGCAGAGAGCTTCTTTTTGTCGGATTCAGACGAATCGTCCCCTTCTTTGGACAAGATCATAAAAATTCGGATTGAACCCAAAAAGTGAAGCGCTTATAGGCCGAACAGCAACCGCTTACAATTGAATTGTCACAAGGCCAAGCTGCTTAATAGCCGAGAGAGGGGGAGGAGGGGCTTCTTCAAATAGATAAAGTGAACGAACTGAACAGCGAGCCGGATGACGATCAAAGTTCAAATCTTAAGAATGGTAGGTGCGAGAATGGGGAAAAAAGTAACCGGAACAGGACGGAAAGCAATATCAGTTCTGATGGCCAGTGTGTTATCAACGGGCTTTTTGATTCAGGTTCACCCGCAATCGGCTTCAGCCGCGGACGGAACGATTACATTCAAGACGCAAGTGGGAGGCGTATACGACGGCATGCCACTGTTCGACGGTGTGCCAAGCCACTTGGACGCATTCGTCGATCAATATTACGATTACATTGGCTTGGAAGGCGCCTCGCTGTATGCCACAGGCATCCGTGATAACTATACATTCGTCATGGATGGCGCGGACAACAACGGGCACAAAGGGAAAACAGTCCCTGGCGGACTTGCCGCAGCGGACAACGTCTACGGCGTATCGACGGACTTCCCGGCGCTGGTCGGCCTGGGGCAATCCTGGGACAAGGAGCTCGCGACCCAGGTCGGACAAGTGATGGGCAGCGAGAAGATCAGCCAGTTGAACGTTAAGCAAGGGACAGCGAATAATCATAACGGCAGCGGGGCCTCAAAATCAGCTTCGATTGCCTTTACGGCGCTGTCCGACGTCCGCGTCAATCCGCTCAACGGACGGACGCCTGAAGGCTATGGCGAAGATCCATATCTGTCGGCGACGTTGATCGACAAGATGGCTTCAGGGCTTGCCGGCACGAATCAGGAGGCAAGCGACGGCGGATTCTGGCAACGGGCCGTCGTCGGCACAAAGCACTTTTCCCTGTATAACGCGGAATGGTTCCGGCAAACCTCCAGCACGGCGGCTGGCGCGCGCGCAATTTACGAGTATCAGATTCCGTCGGCGTTCAAGGGACTGGAGTCGGGTTCGGTCGCGGGCGTCATGACCTCGTTCGGACGGACGAACGGCTTGCCGAATCTTATCTCGCCGTATATGATCCTGGGCAGCCAGATTGCGAAATACGGCATGTACTCTTCGCCGGACTTCAACGGCGAGAATCACCTGTTTAATACGAGCTTCAATAACGGCTACGATTCACAATACACGCTGGATCGCAAACATGCGCTGGCGCTGATGGTGCTCGCTCATTCGGAATCCGTACGCGCGAGCGGCACGGACAAGACGGACGTCACTACGCTTGCATCCGCAGTCAAAGCCGGACTGTACGGCATCACGCTCGATGACGTAGAGGACGCAGGCCGTCCGATCGTAAACCAGCTGGTTCGTCTGGGCGTATTTAACGAGCCGGACACCAACGGCATTCCGAAAAACTACCCGTTCGCTTCCCAGGCGAAGGACGTATCGGCGTCTTTGACCGACTACAACACGGCAGCGCATCAACAAGTTGCACTGCAGGCTGCGCGCGAATCGGTCGTCTTGCTTAAAAACACGGACGAGGCGCTGCCGCTTGCCAAGAACAAAAAAGCCGCTGTCGCCGGCGTCTACGCGGATATGCGGATGCGGCCCGGATATGCGGCCAGCACACCGAACATTGCCAATTCCGGCAAGACACCGCTATATTCGATTCTGAATACGATCGGCGCATCGCAAGTGACCTTCTCGACAGGGAGCGCTGTCGTGGCACTGAAGTCGGTTGCCAATGGCAAATATCTGACAGCTGCCGACGGCAATGGCGGACAATTGAATGCCAGTTACACCACCGCGGACAACACGTTCACGAACAACCAGTTGTTCGAATACTACGATTGGGGTCAAAATGCGGCCAGCTTGAAATCGAAGGCGAACGATCGTTGGGTGACCGCGCCGACGGCGAACAGCTCGGCGGTAGCCAATAGTGCAACCGCGACTCTTCTTCTGACCAACCCGAACTGGAGCACGCTGTCGTCTGTAGCGACCAACAGCACGATTCCTCCCAAGCTGCGCTTCGAACAAGACGCGCAAGGCAAGGCATCGATCGTCTCCGGCGGCCTCGCGATTCAGACGGGTCTGTTCAACGGACGTCTGCTGAAGACGGGCGCCGACGGTGCGTTGGCGACCGACTCCGCTGCGATCGGCAACATCGCCAACTTCGACGCGCGTACCGACAGCACGAAGTTTGAGAAGACGGTCGTGACGGAAGCCGGCAAGGGCGCAGACATCGCTGCCATGGCTGACACACAGGACTATGCGCTCGTATTCGTCGGCGCGCACCCGAGCAACAGCGGCGGCGAAGGCAGCGACCGCGCCGACCTGTACCTGGGCGATGACGACTACACGCTCGTCAAGAACGTTGCGGCAGCATTCGCTGCCAAGAACAAGAAAACAATCGTAGTCGCACTCGCAAGCTCGCCGGTCATCCTGGAACAAATTCAGAAAGACCCGAACGTATCCGCTATCGTCACGCAGCCGTATTCCGGCGAATTCGAAGCACAAGGCTTGTCGGACGTACTCTTCGGCGACTATGCGCCGACAGGACGCTTGACAGCTACGTGGTATGCCGACATGAGCGCGCTCCCCGCGATCGACAAGTATTCGATCCCGGAAGGCACGACGACGGTTACCAGCCTGAGCCAGCTTGACCCGCGCTTCACCATCGACATGTCGAATGCCGACCCGGTAGAGGCGAAGCTGACATACATGTACACGAAGGCGCCGGTCACCTATCCGTTCGGTTACGGCCTGTCCTATGGCGAATTTACGTACAAGGATTTCTCCGCGCCGGCCACGGCATCGGACAGCAGCAAGTTCAACGTCTCGGTCGAGCTGACCAACGAGGGCTCGATCACGACGTCCGAAGTCGTACAATTGTACGCAGTGAAAAACGACTCGGCATACGGCAGCGAAGTGCCGACCAAGAAGCTGATCGCGTACGACAAGGTAGAGATGACGCAAGGCGAGCACAAAATCGTGACGCTGTCGGTCGATCCCAAGGATCTGGCGATCTGGGACGTCAACCGCGGCGATTACATTGTTGAAGACGGATCGTATACGTTGATGGTCGGCCGCTCCTCGGAAGATATCCGCGCGACCAAGAACATTACGATTTCGGGCCAAGAGGTTGCATCGCTGAACGCGACGGATGCATTTAACGTGTTCGACCACGCGTTCGACTCCCATGCAGTCGTCTACCGCGAAGCTTCGAAGGCTCGTACGGTAGAAAGCCTGAGCGCAGAGAAAATTGCAGGCGAATACTACACGGTCATGTCCAAGGGCAACGGTTCTTGGGTAGCGCTGCCTAAGGCAAACTTCGCGAACGCGAAGAAGATTACGGCGCTCGTCGGCACGGCTGGTGGAGGCGGCAGCATTACGCTCCGCGCGGACTCTCCGACGGCAGAGCCGTTTGCGACAATCGACGTACCGACGACAGGCAAGACGACGTACGTCATGCCAAATGCAGCCGATCAAACGGTCAATGAACTGGGCTACACAGCTGTTACAGCCGATGTCCTCCATGCGCCTGCAGGCGAGCACATGGTATATGTCGTGTTCAACGCTCCGGACCTGCGAATCGACTCGCTGGCTGTAACGGAGACGGCGTTCGGCATTGCGAAGCCGGTCGACAACTCGACGCTTCCGTCGGTACAACCGGGCGAAGCTTACGAGCAGACGCTCGACCTGCAAGCTGTCGGTGGCACCGCGCCTTATACGTGGTCGGTGACCGGTCTCCCGACGGGGCTGAGCTTCGACCCTGCCACCAGGAAGATTACGGGAACCGTAGATGCAAGCGCAGCGGCCGGCAGTCCGTATACACTGACGGTTACAGCAACGGACGCCGACAGCAAGACGACTGCTGTATCCGTAAAGCTGGCGATCCGCACGACGCCGGGATCCGGTGCGCTGAACGGCCCGAGCCAGGTTAACTCGGGCAAATCGTTCGACGTGAAGTACGGTCTCACAGGCGTAACAGGCCAAAATGTGCTTGCGGAAGACATTACCGTCACGTACGATCCGGCCAAGGTTGACTTCACCTCGGTAAGTTCGCTTGACGACAAGACGTATCTGATCGTCGGCGAGAAGCCCGACGCCGAGCATGGCAAGTTCCGGTTCCTCGCGATTCGTCTGAACACTGCGCAGACGAGCCCGAACGGCGATGTAGCGAAGCTGGCGTTCAAGGCGAAGAATGGCGCGGGCTTAACCAGTATCGGCGTCACGAATGTGGTGATCGCGGACGAGCAAGCCAATGAGACGGCGATTGATGGCTCGTCGATCGACGTACAAATCAACGTGCTTGACCGCAGTGCGCTCCAAAGCATCGTCAATGAAGCGCAATCGGCTTACAATGCAGCTGTCGAGGGCAACAAGGTCGGTCAGTTCCCGGCCGGCTCCAAGGCCGTGCTGCAAGCGGCGATCGATCAGGCGAAGAGCGTCCTGAACAACAACGATGCCGAAGCTGCAGATATTCAAAATGCTGCGAATGCGCTGAGTACGGCGCTGCAAACGTTCCGCAGCCTGGCTGTCACTGCAGTCGGCGGCGACGTGAATGGCGACAGCAAGCTGACTGTCGGCGACCTGGCGCTTGTGGCCAAGGCTTATGGAATGAAGTCGACCGATGCCGGATGGAATGCTGTGAAGGCATCCGACTTCAACAACGACGGCAAGATCGATATCGAAGATCTGGTCTGGCTGGCCATACAGATTTTCAACTGGTAACCCCGAACTCATGCAGCGAACGGGAAGAAGACAGCTTGCTGTCTTCTTCCTGTCGTTGACGAAAGGATGCGTGTGACCGAATGCAAATACAACCCTTATTCGTACGTTCGGCGATATTGAAAACAATTTGCGCACTGCTGGCGGCTCTGCTGCTCCTTGTCTGCTTGCCGCACGGCCAAGCTGCTGCTGCGGACGAGCCAGGCTTCACCTTGACTGCCGGCTCTGCTTCCCCGAAGGTAGGCAGCGTAATATCCGTTGTCGTTCATGGCGACGGCGTACAGGATTTGTTCGGCTATGAGCTCAATGTCTCTTATTCGGCGGACAAGTGGCAATTTGTCGATGCTGCCAGCTCGCTGGAAGGAGGCTTCGCGGTGGCGCCGATCGTCAAGGATGGCGTCGTCACCTATGCGTATACGAAGGTTGGAGCGGCGACTGCTGGCGTGAGCGGCTCGACGGATTTGGCAACCCTGCGATTCAAGGCGATTGCAGGGGGCAGCTCCGCTATCCAGTTAGTCCGCGTGAAGACGGTGTCGAAAAGTCTGAAAGCGAACGAAGTATCTCCCGGGACGACCGTGTCCATTATTGTTCCGCAAGCGGCGATAATCACGTTTACGGATGTGCCTGAAGGTTATTGGGCAAAGGGCGCCATAGAACGGGCGGCAGCGCTGGAACTGGTGAACGGATTCCCGGACGGGACGTTTAAGCCGAAGAAGGTCGTCACGCGCGCAGAGTTCGTGACGATGCTGGCGCGGGCGCTGACCGTGCCTGGGGGAGAAGAAGGGGCCGTGTCCGCGTTCAAGGATGCCGCGCTAATCGGCGAGTGGGCGAAGCCGTCGGTGGCGAAGGCGTTAGCCGCAGGCTGGGTCAAGGGCTTCGATGACGGCACGTTTAAGCCGAATGCGCCGATCACCCGAGCAGAGATGACCGTAATTGCTGTACGCGCATTGAAGCTGGAAACGAGTGAAACGGCAACGCTGGCGTTTGGCGACGCGAACCGTGTACCGACCTGGGCAAAAGCGTCTGTTGCGGAAGCCGTCAAGGCAGGTCTTATACAGGGGCGGGAGAATAACACATTTGCGCCCGCGGACGCGACGACACGAGCAGAGGCAGTCGTTGTGTTGCTGCGCGTCTTCGATTATGTTGGCAACCGTTAAGGAGGGCATCTGGCGATGAGACAAACGGCACGCAGACAGGTGAGACGCCTGGCGATAATGGCAGCATTAGGAGTAATCATGGTAAGTG
The DNA here is from genome assembly GCF_037963805.1 of Cohnella sp. 56. Classification (NCBI taxonomy): domain Bacteria; kingdom Bacillati; phylum Bacillota; class Bacilli; order Caryophanales; family Paenibacillaceae; genus Cohnella; species Cohnella sp. 56. The sequence continues at coordinate 397,166 of NZ_JAZDQE010000005.1, forward strand.
GAACATTAACAGCCTACGCCGAGCCGGATTCGGCCCCGGTTGTAGAGGAGAATGCCCAGCTCCCTCAAGTCGACGCTAGACAGTCCGATAATCCGGAAGATGCAGGTACGATCGACGAGCTTGAGGAGACGCAGCTGCAGGAGGAGCCGGCCCCGCCGGCGGAGAGCCTGGACGCGGAGTCTGAGACGATGGAGGAAGAGGCGCTGACGCCGGGCGATCTCAACGGGGACGGGAAATCGACTTTGGCGGATCTGGCGCTCGTCGTGGCTGCGTTCGGAAAAACTGCCGAAGAAGCGGATTGGGACTTGTACAAGCAAGCCGATCTGAACAGCGATGAAGTCGTCGATTTCCAGGATACAGTCAGGCTTGCTGATCTTCTGCTGGCGGAGGAAGCGACGCCCTGAAGCTCGCAATCGTACAGGTTTATCGATGGGGCTGTCTCCAAGGTGCATAAAGCGAACTGAGAGACGGTCCCGTCGTTGGCTTCGAACCGGGAGGATTGGTCGAGTGCGGATCGCGATGCCGCGGATCGAGATGGCGCCAGGTCAGCCAATCCGCCGCCTTCTAAAAAACGCGGAGCACTCCCAAAAAATCCGTACCTTATGATTGCGGACAGTTTGCGTTAAAATGAAAGTAAACGGGTTTTTCCCCATGCGGTTATCCGCTGCGCGCGAGGTGCGGCAAGCCGGGCGGACAGCATGTGTGTTTCCGCTTACAATCCATTAGCCTGCGACACCCGTAAAGGATGCTTGCCATGATAACGAGACTCCGCCGGTTCCTTTTCAAGCTCAGGCCGCCCCGGATCCGCAGCCGCTTTCTGGCCGCCATGATTCTGGTTTCCCTGCCGCCGCTGTTCGTGCTGGGATACGTCTCTCTCAACATTTCCAAGGACATGCTCGTGCAAAACCATATACAAGCCAACGCGGACCACCTCAAGACGTCCAGCGAGGTCGCCGATCTGCTCATGCGCAACATTATCAACATGAACCGCATCATCCTGTCCAACGACCAGCTCCGGCAGGAGCTGTACCAGAGCGGCGAGGCGAGAGCGGACGGGCAGGGCGTCATCGACGTCCGTACGGCCAACCTGCTGCAAAATATCGTCGTGTCGAATCTGTTCGATATTCAGAACATCGACTCGATCTGCCTGTTCGACCGCAACTTCCGGTCCGTCTGCTACGGACGCTCCGAGCAGGCCGGGAAGTACGGTTCCGAAGATGCGCGCGGCCTGATCCCGCGTACGGACTGGTATACGCAGGCTGAGCAGGCGAAGGGCAAGGAAGTGTTTTTCGGCTACAATGTGCTCGAGGAATCGCCCTACGGCAACGCGTTCTCGAGCGTCAAGCTGCTGCGCGACCCGAACCGGCTGAGCGGAGACAAGATCGGCCTGCTCGTCATCAACATCCGCAAGTCGATCTTCGAGCAGACGGTTAACGAGAGCGACGAGAGCGGGTTCCTCGTGCTGGATACGCAGGAGACCAACCCGCTCGTCGTATTCGACCTCCGTCCGGAGCTTACGTCCGGTATCGGCATCGGCGGCAGCCTGGACGCGACGTTCGCGAACATGCGCAAGGCTGGCTACCTGTACAGCCAGTACCGGAACGCGTCAAGCGGCTGGATGTTCGTTCACTTCGTCGAGGCCAGGACGCTGCTTCAGCAATCGCAGCGCATCACCCTGACGACAGGACTGCTCGCCGCCCTCATGGCCGGCATCGCGCTCGCGGTGTCTTATTTCGTGTCGGGGACGATCACGAAGCCGCTGCTGCAGCTGAAAAAAATGATCGGCGACTGGGCCAAGGGCCATTCGTCGGCCGAAGCGGGCGAGGCGTTCCTGGCGGATGAGGTCGGCGTCATCGGACAGACGTTCCAGCGGGTGACGGCGGAGTACCAGGTGCTCAGCGAGCGGCTGCTGCAGGCGCAGCTCAAGGAGCGGGAGGCCGAGCTGCGCTCGCTACAGGCACAGATCAAGCCGCATTTTTTATATAACACGCTCGATTCGATCTATTGGATGTCGATGCTCGAGGAGAAGCACGATATCGCCCAGATGGCGCTGTCGCTGTCCGAGAGCTTCAAGCTGAGCCTTAACAAGGGCAGGGAGACGATTCCTGTCTACAAGGAGCTCAAGCATATCGAGCACTATATGATCATCCAGAATCTCCGCTACGACAACCGGTTCAGGTACGAGGAAGACGTCGAGTCGGACATCATGAGCTACGAGATTATGAAGCTCATGCTCCAGCCGCTCGTCGAGAACGCCATCTACCACGGACTCGAGCCCAAGGTCGGCGAGGGCACGGTGCGGCTGACCGGGCGTAAGGACGGGGAGTTCCTTTCCTTCACGGTAACCGATGACGGGGTCGGCATGGCGGATATCCGGAAAACGGAGGAAGGGTACGGCTTGCGCAATGTGCGGGAGCGGCTGGAAATCTACTATGGTCCGACGAGCTCGTTTACGATCCGCAGCCGGCCCGGCAATGGCACATCGATCGAGCTACGCTTTCCGCACAAGCTATATAAGGAGGAGTAGACATGCTGAAGGCGGTCGTGTTCGACGATGAATTCATCGTGCTGAAAGGGCTGGAGCGGCTCATCGATTGGCGCGAGCACGGCGTCGAGCTGGCGGGGACGGCCAAGGACGGGCTGTCCGCGCTGGAGGTGTTCCGGGCGGTGCAGCCGGATATCGTCATGACCGATATCCGCATGCCGGGCATGGACGGACTTCAACTGATCGCGCGCATCCGCGAGGAGGCGCCGGATACGATGTGCATCGTGTTCAGCGGGTACAACGAGTTCGACTACGTCAAGCGCGCGATCAAGCTCGGCGTCGTGGACTATCTGGAGAAGCCGATCACGATCTCGAAGATTCGCGAAGGCATCGAGAAGGCGGTCGCGCGCATCGGCGAGCGCAGCGAGATGTCGAGCCTCAGGCAGAGATGGCAGGAGGGGCTGCTGGAAAAAGCGACGCTCGATCTGCTTCTGTACGGACGCGACGCCGAGGAGGCATGGAGAACGCAGTTCGGACCGGGAGCGGAGGACGTACGGGGCGTCACCGTCGTCGCCAGCGCGGATTCGGCGTTCGAGCTGACGGACATTCCAGGCTGCCGCGTAGTGTCGATGCGATACGGCACCGAATATTTGCACGCCGTCTTCCATCTGGAGGCAGTCGGCAGCGATTGGACCGCCGTCCTGCAGGCATGGGATCGGACGGCCGTCGGTTCGGGCGCGACGCACGCCGAACCCGGCGCAGCTGCCGCCAGCTACCGCGAGGCGCTCCGGGCGCTCCGCTACGGCAAATATCTGGAGGGTACCGGCTGGACCCGGTACGAGGATCTCGGCGACGGACATTCGCCCGCACCCGAGCTGTCCGATCTGGAGGAAGGCATCCTGTTCGACCTGCGGCTCGGGGACAAGGATAGCCTGATGCTGAAGCTGGACGACTATCTAGCTTCGTTCAAGCAGGGGAAGGTCGATCCGGAGGTCGCCGAGCTCGAGCAGCTGAAGCTGCTGCTTCACGCCGGCGAAGCCGCCAAGGAGACGGGAGGCGACGCGTCCGAGCTCGACCGCGCCGGCGAGCCGCTGCAGCTCGCGCTGCGCAAGCTCGAGACGAGGTCGGCGCAGGCTGCCTGGCTGCGGGAGGAGATCGGACGGATTGCGGACTGGATCCGCGGCGTGCGGCAGCGTACGAAGCATTCGGCGGTGGAGAAGGCGCTGGCTTATATGGAGCTTAACTATGGCAGGGATCTGACACAGCAGGAGGTCGCGGCCCATGTCGAGATGAACACCGCTTATTTCAGCCTGCTTTTCAAGGAACAGATGAATCTCTCCTATATCAAATACTTGACCAAGCTGCGCATGGAAAAGGCGAAGGGACTGCTCGAGGAAGGCATTCCGACGCAAGAGATCAGCGAACGGGTGGGGTACTACCATGCTCGGCACTTTGCCGAAGTGTTCAAAAAACAGACCGGCATGACGCCCGGACAATTCCGCTCGACCGGGAGAGGACGGTGAGCGGCATGCGGCATACGGGACGCAGACGCTTGTTCCGGCTGCCCGCTCGCTTGGCGCTGCCGGTTTTTCGTCTGGCCCTGCCCTGGTTTTCCGCGCTCCTGCTGGCGTCCTGCGGCGGCGCGCCGGCGGCTGTGCTGGCTCCGGCGGATCATGCGACGACGATTTTATACCTTTCCTCCAACAAGGAAGACGAGGGCAGTTCCCGAATCATCAGCGAGCTCGCCCTCGAATATCAGTACGCGCATCCGTCGGTCCGGTACAAGTTCGAGAACGTGTCTGAGAGCGACCTGAGTCCGCGCGTGCAGCTGCTCGCCGCGAGCAACGACCTGCCCGTGTTGTTCAGCTACCAATCGGGCAAGCCGCTGCTCGATCTGATCGACAGCAACGCCGCGCTCGACCTGAAGCGGACATTCGCGGAGCTCGGCATGGCGGACAGCCTCAATCCCGCCGCCGTCGAGCTGCTCGAGGCGTACGCCGAAGGGAAAGGGCTGTACGCGCTGCCGCTGGAGATGAACATCGAAGGCTTCTGGTACAACAAGACTCTTTTCGCCAAATACGGCCTGCACGAGCCGCGAACCTGGGACGAGATGCTGGAGGCGGCGGAAACGCTGAAGCGCGAGGGCGCTCAGCCGTTCGCCGTAGCCGGCAAGGAGAAGTGGCCCATCACTCGTCTGATCAACGCGTATGCAATCCGCAAGCTTGGCGTCGACGCGATGGAAAAAGTGGATAAAGGAGAGTTGTCCCTCGCGGATCCCGGCTTCGTCGAAGCGGCGGATGCCGTGCAGCAAATGGGACTCCAGGGATACTTCGGATCTCGTGTAAACACGATCGACATGGGCACGTCGGTCAACCTGTTCCTGGAGGGCAAGGCGGCCATGTTCTACATGGGCAGCTGGCAGCTGCGTGCCTTTAACGATCCGGCGCAAAACAAGATCGGCGCGGACAATGTAGGCTTTTTCAGCATCCCGCTTGTCCGGGACGGCCTGGGCCAGCTTGACGAATATCCGGTCAACGCCGGACTGACCACGTCTTTTTCCAAATCCGCGTATACGGCCGAAGTCGGCGATTGGATGAAGTACGTGTTCGAGCGTTACGGGGATCGCGCCATGTCCGAGCTCGGCATGGTGACCGGATTTAATGTGAAGGAAGTGCCCGAGGACGCGCCGCCGCTCACGAGAATGGTCCAGACCAAGATCGGCGAGGTAAAAAAGGGAGCGCTGTGGTTCGAGGCCCGCTTCAGCACCAAAGCGCAGCTGCTGGCCTGGGACAACGCGCAGCTGCTCGTCACGAGCGCAGCATACTCGCCGAAGGACTACCTGGGCGAGCTGCAGCGGCAGTTGGACGCCGATCGGACGGCCGAAGGGCGGTAAGTCGCCGATCCTGACGGAATCGGATTATTTTATCCGGGATTCGGTTCTATTGCCGGACGGGAACGGTCTGCTAGATTAAGAGTCAAATGCGCCAAGGGAGAGTGCAGCAGGATGGCAGATACGATAAAGATGCAAGCCGCGCAGGTCGCGATCGTGCGCAACGAAGCGTTCGTCGGGAAGGCGGAGGCGCTGAAACCGGTTTTGCTCGAAGAGGCGGTTATGGCGGCGCGCATCGTCGAGGTCGTCGCGGACGCCGAGGCCATGCATGGCTGGCGGGCGCGAGAGGAGGCGCCCGTCGAAGCGCTGGTAGAACGGGAATTCAAAAAGGGAGACGCCGTCGTGCTGGATTTTGGCGACCATCGGGTCGGCTACGTCTCGTTCGACGTCCGCCCAGTCGGCAGTCCGCCGGACGCGCCGCTGAAGTTGAAGCTAACGTTCGGCGAAATGCCGGTGGAGATGGCGGAACCGTTCTCCTCGTACGACGGATGGATCAGCGGATCCTGGCTGCAAGAGGAGATTCTGCTCGTCGACGTGCTGCCTGCGCGGATCTCGATGCCGAGAAGATATAGCTTCCGCTATTTGAAGCTGGAGGTGCTCGATACGTCTCCGAAATACCGAGTCGTATTCAGCGATGCTGCGGTCCGAACCGTCACTTCCGGCGACATGTCCGCGGTGGTCCAGCTGGTGCATCCGGATCCCGTCATTCGGGAGATCGACCGCGTGAGCGTCAAGACGCTGCAGGATTGCATGCAGGACGTGTTCGAGGACGGTCCGAAGCGGGACCGCAGGCTGTGGTTGGGCGATCTGAGGCTCCAGGCGCTGGCAAATTATGAGACGTTCCACGGCGACGATCTGGTTAAACGCTGCCTCTACCTGTTCGCGGCCGTGCCCGACGATCTGGGACGGGTGACGGCGAATTTGTTCATTGAGCCGTCCTTGATCGCGGACGATACGTATCTGTACGACTATTCGCTGTTTTTCGCCGCCACCTTGCACGACTATGTGGAGGCAACGGGGGACGAAGTGACGCTGCGGGAGCTGTGGCCGCTCGCGCGCCGGCAGGTCGAGCTGGGGCTCGAGCGGCTGGACGAGTCGGGCGTGCTGCGGGACGAAGAGACGTGGTGGGCGTTCATCGACTGGCACCAGTCGCTCAACAAGCAGGCGCCGGCGCAGGGCGTACTGATCTATACGTTGAAACGCGCGATCGCCATGGCCGAGCGGGTGGGCTGCGATTCGGCGGTCGGGCTGGCGGCGAGATTGGTCGAGGTCGAAGCGGCGACGCTGGCGCAGTTGTGGGACGCGGAGCTCGGCTTTTTCGTCAGCGGCGCATACCGGCAGGTGTCCTGGGCGTCGCAGGCTTGGATGGCGCTGGCGGAAGTGCTGCCGCCGGAGCAGAATCGGGCGCTGATGCTCCGGCTGCTCGCCGAGTCACCGGACATCGGCCCGACTACGCCGTACATGTACCACCACATCGTCGAGGCGCTGCTCTTGACGGGCTGCCGGGACGAGGCGGTCGCGATGCTCAAGCAGTACTGGGGCGGCATGCTCGAGGACGGAGCGGACACGTTCTGGGAGTTGTACGATCCGCAGGATAAGGGCTTCTCGCCATACGGCAGCCACCTGATCAACAGCTATTGCCACGCGTGGAGCTGCACGCCGACTTATCTGATACGCAAGTTCGGGCTGTAGGCATAGGAACTCATTTTCACTTTTAACAGTATCCCTTTCGGTCAGGATCGTCCTCGAAGCTACGGCATATGTGCCTTCCTGTTCGAAGGGGATATCGTTCAAATGTGGCGAAGCGAGTGCAATCACGAGAAGAAGCGGCGATACCGACCGGTATCGCCGCTATTCTTGTTGTACGTCTGATACCGCCTGTACGCGGTCGGTGTCAACCCGAACCGAGATTCGAGCTTGCAATAAAAGAAGCCGTGGCTCTCGCAGCCGCATTGTCTCGCGATCTCTGCGGCATCGAGCGCGGTCGTCCGCAGGAGCTCGGCGGCCCGATTGAGGCGATACGTCTGCGCGAGCTCGCCGAACGTGCAGCCGGTATAGCGCTTCAGCAGGCGTCCCAGGTAATCGGGTGAGCAGCCGAACCGCCCTGCAAGCTCGCCGGGCGTACAGTCGCGGTAATGCCCGCTCATATAGGCGAGCACGCCCGCGAGCTCCCCGTCCGCCGGCGTCTGCTCAGGATCGTATTGCAAGTCTTCGCGCAGAGAAGATCCTTTCAAATAAACAAGATAAGCTTTTGGTGAATTTTCTAAACAGGAGATAACGAATCTAAAAGAATAGTCATATTGAGTCTGTGTTCAACACTCTATATCTGATAATGGCAGGGACGCGGTCTTTTTCTGTCTAGCGCGGCGTGGAAATATCGATATGGCGAGCAAGACTCGTTGACGAGGCCGGGGCCGCGTAGCGGGTCTTGCTCGCCAAGTAAGGAATCCGATTCAGGCAGCGCCGGTTATTCGCAAGCGAGCAACGAACCGTCCAAGAAGACGCTCGCTTAACGGCTTTTCTCCAACAACTGCAGCAGCTCGGGGCGGACTTTCCAAAGGTGCGCGTGCGTCATGGCATAGATCTTGGCTTCGCTCTCGTCGCCGAAGCCGTAATAATCCGGCATTTCGCGAGGGAGGCGCTTTTTTTCGAGCAGATAAGGGACGACATGGTGATTTTGAGCGATGGCCGTCTTCACGAGTTGTGGCAATTCGGGCGATCGGCGATCTAGCCCGAATGCAACGAGAATGCGGTTATAGTTGGCGGCAGCGGACCCATCTTCGTAGCGCTCCAGGAGCTCGTGCGCGTTTTCCCAATTTTCGACCTCCAGGTAGGCTAGCGCCAGCAATTCGCGAACGCCCTGATTATCGTTCGGGTTAAGCGTCAACATCTCCTCGTAATGCTTGATCGCTTCCGTCATGTTATGCATTTCGGCGCAAGCTTCCGCATAACCTTTCTTGGCTCGCATATAAGGGCGCGTCGGGAGATATCCCCAGAAATGTCCCTTGTACTCTTCAAAAAACGGTTCTCCGAAAGCCCGTTCCCCGGCCAGCATTCCTTTTTGGTAGTAATAGGCCATTTCCTTGGGAGATGAAGCGATCGTCTCCGCAAGCACGTTATAGGCATCTACGCAATCCGGATCGAGCAGCAGTGCGTCCTGCGCAAGCTTGCCCCGCCTTTCAGGATCTTGCTGTTCCCAAGCTTCGTAGACAAGCTCCCGGGCTCGTTCTTCGGGTGACTGCTTCCTTCGGCCGGCTTGTCCTGTACGTTGCTGCAAATGCTGCTGAATAAAGGCGTTCGCCTCTTCGGTCGAGCTAAAATCCTGGTTGGCAAGCAAGTCGAAGACGTGCTGCATTTCTTTTTCCATCACCATCCGCGAATTCGGCACCGTCGAAGACGATTGGCCCGCTTTGTTCGATCGCGCGGGCGAATCGTCCGCTAAAAACGCATGGAGTCGTCCGACGCGCTGCGAGATGCTGCCGGCGGACACGTTATACTTCAGAGCCAACTCGGTTTGAGTCGTTTCATAGCCGTATGTCTGACACAGAACGTATTCCAGCGCCGCCGTGAATACGCCCGCTTTTTTGATCAGCGGATCGTTCACATTTGCATAATCACTCCACATCGCCAGCACTGTATTTACTTCCTTAGGCTTATAGAGGCCGTTTGTCCGATTCGCAAAATGCCGCGCGACCATCTTGACCGCTTCGGTGGACCAAGTCAATTCTCTTTCGATCCGTTCCTCGGGCGAGGACTCCGCGAACGCGGTCTTCAAGGGTACGACCTTTTGCGACTCATCTATTTCAAGACAGCACTTTTTATATTTTTTTCCGCTGCCGCAGTGGCACGGATCGTTTCTTCCCGGCTTGGACATTCGTTTTTTAACCCTCCAGCCCTGCGTTATTTCCGTTTAGTATACCATATAGGCAGAGGAGCCGTGTTGCATTCAGCTTCGCTTGACTATCTACTACGCGGTGTAGTAAATTGATATTACTACGTGACGTAGTAATCGATGCCGTCATGGACGCATGGCGGAGCAAAGAGGTGTTTCCCCGGTGAACCTGGTTCAAAAGCTATCGGAGACAGAAATGGAATTAATGGAAGCGATCTGGGCGTGCACGCCCCCGGTCACATCCACGGAACTGCTGCACATGTTTGCGCAAAAGGGAAGAGCCTGGAAAGCGCAGACGATCTCCACCTTTCTATCGCGTTTGGTGGATAAAGGCGCGCTTGCGGCTACCAGAGATGGCCGGACCAACAAGTATGTGCCTCGCATTTCGCCCGAGGATTACAAGCTGCTGGAGACGCAGCATGTCCTGGACGGGTTGTACCAGGGCTCCGTCAAAAACCTGATTGCGGCCATGTATGACGGCGACAAGCTGTCGGATCAGGACATCTCCGATCTGAAGAAATGGTTTTCGGAAAAGTAGGTGCTGCCGATGAACGCGATGCTTGAAATGCTGTTTACGCTGGCCGTAGCCGGGAGCGTCGTCGCCGCATGCAGTTTATCGTTGCGAATCGTTTCCGCCGACAGGTTCTCTGCAAATTGGCGTTACCGGCTTCAAAAGATAGCGGTATTGCTCTACCTGCTGCCCATTGCCGTTGGGATTTCCTGGATCTTGTCGCTGATGGATGCCCCATCGACGACCGTGTATGATTCGCCGTCCATCCCGATTACAGGTTTGAAGTCGGAGCCTTTTCTGCCCGTGCGGACTATTCCTGCCCATGCAGCTTTTCTTTTACTCAGTATATGGGCGGTCGGAGCTATCGGTTTTGCGGCGCGGCAGCTGTACGGTTATCGCCAGTTCCGCATGGTGCTGGCACTTACGCGTACCGCTCTCCCGGATCGCGCCGAAGCCGAGGCACGGCTCTCGTTTATCAAGGAAGAGCTCGGATTAAAAAACGAAGTCGCGCTCGCAGGCAGCGCTATGCTTCGAAGTCCTATTCTGGTTGGTTTGCGCCGTCCGACCATTTATCTGCCTCTAGCGATTGCGGCGAACGCAGACTTGGATATGGTGCTCCGTCACGAGCTGATCCATCTGAAACGGAAGGACTTGTGGGTCAAAGCATTGGCGCTTGCTGCGGGCGCCTTGCATTGGTACAACCCGCTCGTTCATCTGCTCCGCAAGGAGATTCAGATCTGGAGCGAGCTGTCCTGCGATGAAGAAGTCGTGAGCGGGATGTCCCATACCGAGCGGAAAAGGTACGGTAACACGCTGCTTAACGTGATGGCCGGCCCGGAGAATTTCCCGGCGCGGTTTTGCGCCTCCTTGTCCGGCGAGGGGATTCAACTCAAAAGGAGACTAACGCTCATGCTGAACGTGAAGAAGATGAAAAAGAAAACGATGTTTGTAACGGTCGCCGCTGTGTTCTTAATTGCGGGAGTTAGCACCACCGCTGCAGTATGGGCTTCGGACAATACGCCGACCGTGGCCGCTCATGAAGAAGCCTCGCTCTCCGGAGCGGAACCTTCTGCGACTGCGGCTCCTGTTGCGGAGACGGCGCCTTACCCGATAGCGGCAGCAGAAGGGGAAGCGGGTCCCGCCGACGCGCCAAGAGCAACGGCAGCGCCGACAGCGGAGGCGGTGGAGGCTTCTGCTGGCGAAGTGCACGCCATACCGAAGGTGACGTCCGCGCCGGGGGCTGCCGCAGCTGCTGTCGCTGAACCAGAGGCGGCGGAGGCAGGCGCTCCCTCTGGCGAAGCGCACGCGATACCGAAGGTGACATCCGCGCCGGGGGTTGCCGCAGCTGCTGAACCAGAGGCGGTTCCTTCTGAAAAGTGACTTGTGCTAACAGCCTCGTGCTCACCGATCATGCACGAGTTAATAAGCGAATGAGAGACGATCGTTCAATCACACTCAGGACGATGAGGTTGCTGAGCAGTTCAGTTTAAAAATGAATGATGCTAAAGGCGTTGCAGCCCGTCGGAATTAACCGGCGACCTGTTGGCGTAAAAAGACAGCAAGTTGAGTCCAACCTTGGAATCCCCCAGTTGAACAGGGGGTTCGTATACAAAAAGGCTAAGCGAATTTACGCTTAGCCTTTTTGTCAAAAATGATTTATTTACTCCTGAGAGAAAGCGCCCGTGTCCATATAGGCAATTTCCCGCAGATGCCCGTCCAGGTCTTCGAAGCTTCTCACGTACTTGAAGCCGTGGTCCACCGGGTCTTTGGATTGTTTGCCTCCTGCAGCCAGAGCCTTGTCTGCCAGTTCGTTCATCTGCGCCCTGCTGTCGGCGGAGAGCGCGATAATCCCAGTAGCGGCACTGGCGGCATCAGCCAGCGGCTTGTTGACGAATGACTGGAAGTACGACCCGGTCAACAGCTGAACGTAGGTGTTGTCATTGATCACCGGGCATGTCCAACGCGGCATGGGCGTCTAGAACTTTATTTCGCTGGACACCGGCTGTAATCCGACAGGCTCGTTCCCGTGGTGCTCTTGAAGATGCGGCTGAAGTAATTCGGGTCCTCGTAGCCGACGGAGGCGCCGATCTCCTTGAAGCTGAGCTCGGGATGGCGTGCGATCAGCCGCTTGGCCTCCTCCATCCGCAGGGAGATCAAGTACTTGAGCGGGCCGATGCCTCGGTGCTGCTTGAAAACTTTGGTCACGTAGGACGGGCTGAACGAGAATTTGTCGGAAAGCTCGGATAATGTGACGGGGCTGGCAAAGTTGGCCGACAAGTAATGCGCGATATGGTCCGCCAGCTCATGCGTGTCCCGATGCTCCCGCTCGTCGTCGACGAAGGCTGCGCTCTCCAGCAATTCGTACAGCTCGGCCGCAACGCCGGTCAAGCTCGGCGCCATGTACAGCTTGTCGAGCAATTCGAGCTCCAAATGGCCGATCTCGTCCTCGCTCAGCAGCAGGGTGCGCTGATGGACGAGCTGGAGCAACTGGAGCAGCCGCTTCTCGACGATGCGCTGCGGATCGCGGCGTTCTTCCCAACGTCCGATCAGACCGAGAATTTCCGTGCGCAGGCTCGCTTTTTTCCCGCTCTGCACGATCGTGCCGATCTTGTGCTGCTCGTTGGTCTCGAGCCAGGGAGACGGGCCGCTCCCATGCGCCTGCCCGGCGCCGGCGAGGCGCAGCACTTGGGCGTGTCCCGGGACGGCCTCCCTCTCCAGCGCGAGAGATAGCTGCTGCGAGCGCTCGAACAGCTCGCGATAAGCGACCGTATCCGTACCGGCGACTACCGTGACCGGATAGGGGGAGACCGATTGACACAGCGCACGGAGCCATCGCTCGTATCCGGCTTCGTCCGTCGCCTTGGCCTCGTTCGCCCCGGTATCCGCCGTCCCGCCGTGCGTCTCGCACATCCCGACGACGAATCTGGCGGAGGAGCGCGGCTGCCGGACGAGCGTGCGCGTGGGGCCGGACGGCCACGGGGCGGCATCGAGCGCGGCCGAACCCCCTCTTGTCCACAGCTCGTCGTAAAAGGAGGCAAGCTCCGCAGACGCGGAAGAGCCGGCGTAGTTCCCCAATTGAACAAGCGCAAGCCAAAACGTTCGGTTCGCGAACAGGGGCGGGCAGTCCTCCGCGGGACGCCCCGACAGGAGGGAGGCGGCCAGCAGCTCCCGCTCGCTGCTGCCCGCAGGCTTGCCTTCGAGCAGCTTGTGCAGCGTTGTCTCCATGTCTTCCGCCTCGACGGGCTTGAGCAGGTAGTCCTTCGCGCCGTAGCGGATCGCCAGCCTGGCGTAGGAGAAGTCGTCGTAGCCGCTGACGACGACGGACTGCAGATCGGGGAACCGCTCCGCTGCGCGGCGGATGACCTCGATGCCGTCCATGATCGGCATGCGGATGTCGGTGAACAGGACGTCCGGCTGCAGCCGCTCGACCATCTCCCAGGCTTCGAGGCCGTTCATCGCCCTGCCGACGATCTCGAAGCGGGCGCCGACCCGCTCGATTTTGGCGCAAATATTGTTCAGAATCATCGGTTCGTCCTCCGCCACGACAACTCTGAAAACGGGTTGTTTGCTCATGCCTCTCGCACCTCCGAATAGATGGGAACGGATTCCGAAGACGCCGGATCAATGATTCCGCCGATGGTCACGCAGGCGCCTCCGCCCGGCGGATTGGACAGCTCGAATACGGCTTCGCCGCCATACAGCAGCCGCAGCCGCTCGGCGATGTTGGCAAGTCCCATGCCGAATCCGTCGCCGGAAGACCGGTCGCCGACAGAACGAGACGGATCGCCGCCCAGCTGCGCCAGCACCTCCGGCTCAAAGCCTGTGCCGTTGTCGACGATCTCGAGCACCCACCGCCGGCCGCTCCGGTATCCCTTGATGCGGATCGACCAAGGCGGCCGGACGTGGATGCCGTGCTTGATGCAGTTCTCGATGATCGGCTGCACGATGAGCTTCGGGACCGGGATGCCGCTTAGCTCCTCGTCGACTTCGATCGCATAGGAGAGGAGGCTCGCGTAGCGAATCTGCATCAGCGACAAGTAGTTTTCCGCATAGACGAGCTCGTCTCCCAGCGTGGCTTGTTCGCCGCTCCCCGACAAAATGTAACGGAACATCCGCGACAGGTTTTTGCATATTTTGACGATGTCGTCCTGACCTCTCTCCTCGGCCATCACGCTGATATTGGTAATCGTATTGTACAGGAAATGCGGATTGATCTGGGCCTGCAGCGCGAGCATACGCGCCTGCATCTCCTTGGAGCGCGACTCGAGCGCTTCCTCGATGGAATCCTTCAACCGCACACACATGCGGCGAAAGGAAATGTCGAGCAATTGCAGCTCGTTGAGCCGCTTGTTCGTCTCGCGCTCGGAGGTGGGCAGCAGGTTCTCGATGCTGAGCGCGCGGATGGACGAGTGAATCGCCTTGATCGGGTTGGTCAGGCCTTTGGCTACGAAAAAGGAAACGAGCAGCGTCAGCAGCAGCAGTCCGAACACGCCGACGAGCATCGTATTGCGAAAAGTGATGACCGGCTGAAGCAGCATCGCCTTGGACTGGGAAGCGATCACGGTCCAGCCGGTTGTCTCCGAGCGGGCGTAGCCGCAGATGTCCGTGCCGCCGGCGGCCGGATCGCGGCAGGCGAGCGTCCCGGTCGGCGTCCGGAGCTTGCCGGCGGCGTTCCAATAAGCCTGTGCGGTGGCGGAGCCTGCTGACGAATAGGGATATATTAATTCGCCCCGCTCGTTCATAATGTAAATACGCATGCCGGGGGAGCGATTGCCGGACGAGTCCGCCATGAACGATGAGACAAGCCCCGCGAGCTTGTCGTACTTCATCTGGATCTCGACGATGCCCTGTTGTCTGGAGCCCAGGTCGAGCATGAACAGCCGGCTCAACGACACGACGATCCCGCCGTCCTTCGACCAGTCGTCCGCGTGCGGGACGGAGAAGTGCTTGCCGCCGGCGAGCGCGATCGTCTCGTCCACCCATGCAAGCCCTTTCATTTTCTCGCTCGGATAAAAAACGCTCTTGGTGTAATTGCCGGTTCCGTAAAATCTGCCGCTGCTGTCGAACAAATTGATCTGCCATCCGGATGCGGACGGTCCCATAATCGAATAGACGATATCGTTAAGCTGTCGCTCGTTCTGGAAGATCGCGTCCTGATCGTCCGGGTTCAGGTCGGCGAAGAACAGCTCCTTCGTTTTTTTGGAGAAGATCATTTTGACGGCCGTGCTGTCCATGAAGCTGAACTCGGCATCCAGCCGGTCGGTCGTATAGGCCGCGGATTGAAACAGGCTCTCCGAGGCCCGTTCCGTCAATATTTTCGAAGTATAAACATAATAAGCCAACGACAGAACAGCGACAATGCCGACGATCAGCGAGGAGTAGGCCAGGAAAAGCTTGGTGCGGATGGTTTGAAATTGAAAGCGTTCTCTAAACACAAAACCATCCTTTCTCTAATTGCGGCAGTCATTTGCTATGATTATAGCATGGCAACAAATGAGATAGGCGAAGATCAAGAATGTCCAGCTTAACAGGCGCGTTTTGTGCATCGTTCGCCCAATGTAAACGCTTTATAGTTAGGGCGAGCGAGATCACGCTCCACTCAATAGCCTAGGGGGAAGTTGGAATGAAGAAATTCGGATATGCCGCGGCCGTATGCGCAGCGGCGTTGACCATGATCGTCAGCGGATGCGGCAACAACGGCAATAACGGCGCGGCCAGCTCGCAGCCGGCAGCCGGTACGAGCGCCTCGTCCCCGAGCGCCAGCGCGTCGGCGAAGCCGTCTCCGGTCAAGAGCGACGTCACGATTACGTACGCGGCCATGCAGACGCAGATCAAGGACGTCGACAAGGAGCTGGCGGCCAAGTTCGAGCAGGAGACAGGCATCAAGGTCGATATCCAGGCTTACCCCGACGATCAATACAGAGATATTCTGAAGACGAAGCTCGCGACGCAGGAAGCGCCGGACATCATGCTGATGGACGCGGGCATCATCATGAACAACTACCAGCCGGACAAATATCTGATGGATCTCTCGGGCGAGAGCTGGGTCGGCAAAATGAAGGATTGGGCGGTTAACGGTGCGACCGTCGACGGCAAAGTATACGGCTTCAATCTGTTCTCCGTCGACGGCTGGGGCATGCTGTACAACCCGGAGCTGTTCGCCAAGTACGGACTCCAGGTCCCGAAGACGTACGCCGACTTCGCCAAGGTGTCCCAGACGCTGCTCGACAACGGCATCACGCCGGTGTACGAGAACGGC
Source organism: Cohnella sp. 56 (assembly GCF_037963805.1). Taxonomy (NCBI): domain Bacteria; kingdom Bacillati; phylum Bacillota; class Bacilli; order Caryophanales; family Paenibacillaceae; genus Cohnella; species Cohnella sp. 56. The sequence goes on from NZ_JAZDQE010000005.1 coordinate 413,203, forward strand.
AAGGACGGCTGGCACTCTCCGATCTGGGTTACCGAGGTGACGCCGAAGGCGCTCGAGACGAATCCGAAGCTGTTCGACCAGCTTAACAGCGGTGAGCTGAAGTATGCGGACGTACCCGAGTTCAAGACCGCGCTGGAGCAAGTGGCCGATATGAACAAGAAGGGCTTCTTCGGCAAAAACGTGCTCTCCAACGACTGGGATCACGGCTACGAGGCGATCGCGACCGGCAAGTACGGCATGATCCTCGTCTACACCTCCTACCAGCAAGAGGTGGCGAAGAAGTTCCCGGACTCCAAGGCGGATACGTGGAAAATGTTCCCGATCCCGCTGGCCGACAACACCGGGTTCGGTGTGTCCGCAGGCGGAGAAGTGCAGGTCGTCTCGAAGACGACGAAGCATATGGACGAGATTCGCAAGTACTGGGAGTTCCTGATGCGCGACGACAACGTCCACAGCTACTACAACGGGCACGACAATCTGGGCGAGACTTCGCTCAAGGGCGTGGAAGTGAAGCCGCAAACCGAAGGCATGAAAAGCATTCAGCAGGAATCGGGCGGCAACATGCCGATGTCGTTCGAGGTCGCGACGACGTTTTTCGACGGCAGCATCTGGGGCAAAGGCATGCAGGATCTGCTGCTCGGCTCCACGACGCCGGATAAGCTCCTGAAGCAGCTCGACGACAATCGCGCCAAGTCGATGGCCGTCGCCCAATAGTCGCCCCGGTCGCCCGATCATACAGCCTATTAGCGCAAGAGAGCAGGGAATTTTATGAATGCAAAAAAAGTGTATCCGTTGGCATTCCTCATTCCTTCCGTCGCCATCTACACGCTGCTGTTCTTTTTCCCCAGCCTGTTCAGCTTCTACTACTCGATGACGGATTGGAACGGGTTCAACGACCGTATGAACTTCATCGGTCTGGCGAATTATCGGCAGCTGCTGGAGGATACTTCCGGGTTCATGCACGATCTCAAAAACACCGTCGTCTTCGGTCTGGCGACGACGGTGCTCAAGAACGGCATCGGGCTGGCGCTCGCCCTGCTGCTGAACGAAGGGCTGCGGTCCCGCAACGCGCTGAGAACGATCTTTTTCGTACCCTACTCGTTGTCGCCGCTCATTATCGGACTCATCTTCTCGTCCATATTCGATGCGAACCATGGACTGCTGAACGGAGCGCTCACGGCGGTCGGACTGGAGTCGTGGACGCAGGGCTGGCTGATCGACACCCGGTTCGCGATGCCGTCGGTCATCTCCGTCGAGACGTGGAAGTTCGTCGGGTTCAACATGATTATTTACCTGGCGGGATTGCAGATGATCGACAAGGCGTACTACGAGGCCGCTTCGATCGACGGGGCGAGCCGGTGGGCCAAGTTCTCGCACATCACGCTGCCGCTCATCATGCCTGCCATCACGATCAATCTCGTGCTCAATCTCATTAACGGCTTCAAAGTATTTGATCTCATCTTCGTCCTGACCCGCGGAGGTCCCGGCAACGTGACGGAGGTCATGAACACGGCCGTATTCCGCGAGTTCTCCGCCGGCCGGTACGGGTCCGCCACCGCCATCGGGGTCGTCCTGTTCCTGCTGACGACGGTCATCGCGTTATCCGCGCTGCGGCTGCTGTCCAGCCGGACGGAGGTAGAGTGATGAAGCTGATCAAGGAGGCGGCCGGCTGGCTGCTCGCGCTGCTGATCGTCGTGCCGCTGCTGCTCATCGTCATCAATTCGTTCAAGACGCAGGCCCAGGCCGATCTGATGAACTTGAGCTGGCCGGGGAAGTTTCAACTGCACAACTATGCGACCGTGATCGAGAAGGGGAAGCTGCTGCGCGCATTCCGCAACAGCATGATTATCGCAGCAGGCTCCGTGCTGCTGACCAATCTGACCTCGTCGCTGGCCGCCTACGTGCTGTCCCGGAGAAGAACGAGCCTGTCGCGCGGCGTCTACTACTACTTCATCATCGGGCTGATCGCGCCGATCAACATGATTCCGACGATCAAGGTCATGCAGATGCTGGACGTCATGAACACTTTCCAGGGCATCATCCTGCTCTACGCCGCCCTGATGATACCGTTCACGATTTTCCTGTACTACGGGTTCATCTCCTCCGTGCCCAAGGAGCTGGACGAATCCGCCGTACTGGACGGCTGCGGCAGCCTGATGCTTTTCTTCCGCATCGTGTTCCCGCTGCTGCTGCCGGTCATGATCACGTCGCTGCTCGTCAACTTCATGTCGGCGTGGAACGACTTCATCCTGCCGCTGTATGTGTTCAACAAGACGGCGTTCAATCCGATGACGCTCGCCGTATACGGCTTCTACGGCATGTACGTGTCCAGCTGGAACCTCGTATGCGCCGCGATCATCCTCACGACGCTGCCGATCATCGTCGTCTACTTCATCGGTCAGAAGTACCTGGTATCGGGCATGATGTCGGGTGCGGTGAAGGGATAGCGAACCAGCTGCGCGGTTCGAGCGCTCCCAAGCGCATCGTCGTTCCATGCAACCCTTCCTCGGAAGGGTTTTTTAATTGCACCCCGTGCCTAGGAAGCAAGCCGGGAAATTCGCATATGGCCATCGTATAATAGGAGTGAGTCTGCCGACGGGCAGCGATACTGAAGACAGACCGATAACCATTCAACGAGTGACGGAGTGAGTTCCCTTTGAAGAAAGTGTTCGTAGTCGAAGATGAACATGCGATAGCCCGCGTGCTGCAAGTTTATTTGGAGCGAGATGGCTTTGCGGTCAGCTGTCACCGCGGGGAGAAGGATGTCCTTCAAGCTTTTCAGTCCTGGAAGCCGGATCTGGTGCTGCTGGATCTCACGCTGGAAGAGACAGAGGGGCTGCATATTTTGCAGCATATCCGACAGGAAGGGAGCTGCCCGGTCATTATCGTCACGGCCAGGGGCGCGGTCCCCGATCGGCTGGCAGGATTGCAGCTCGGAGCGGACGATTATATCGCCAAGCCTTTCGATCCGGAGGAGGTCGTCGCCCGCGTCAAAACCGTGCTTCGGCGTTCTGCCTACAATGCAGATGCGGATATTGTGAGGCTGGGCAGCCTGATCGTCGACTTTACGGCCCGCACGGCATCAAGAGGGCGGACGCCAATCGCGCTTATCCCGCGCGATTGGCAGCTGCTTGCCTTTTTGGCCAGGCATCCCAATCAATGCTTTAGCCGCGAGCAATTGCTTGACCAGGTGTGGGGACGAGATTTTGACGGCGGAGATCGTTCAGTCGATGCGGCCATCAAACGTATACGCAAAAGCCTGCAGGCGTGGCCCGCCCATGAAGGGGAAATTACGACGGTGAAAGGGACGGGGTACAGTCTTCGTGTCTGTTAAACGGGGGCCCGGTCGTGCCGTCTCTGTCTCTACCGTCCCCCTCCTGCGGCATTGGACATGGCGCTATACGCTGCTGTTGCTCATTTTGTTGATCGGCATCGGCATCATCGGGATCGGTTGGATAAGGGACAACGCGATCAAGCAGCAGTTCGAAGTGCTTAACGCGAGAGCGGAGCTGCTGGCGTCCTACTATGCCAAGTCGATCGACGAGCAGCTTGCCGAAGACATAAGTCCGGGAAAAACGATCCGATCCATGCCGATGATGCCGGCCATTCCGGAGCAACTCTATGTGCTCGTATATGAATTTGAAAAAGGCGTCTTGCGGCCTGAAGGTCGGCCGGGGCCGCCGGAGTTGGAGCGCGTTCCGCCGTCGTCCGCGACGGATACTGCCGAGCGAACCAGAGAAGTTATATCTACGAAACGGGGGAAGTGGCTGCGGGTAGGCATTCCGTATATGCACGAAGGTCAATATGCGGGCAAGTACTATGCCAGCATGCGTCTCGACAACGGTTTCGAGCGCACATATATTCTGATCTTGGCTGCTATCGGCTTGATCGCTCTGCTCGGCTGGATGATCGTCTACATGTTATCTCGATCTCTGACGCGGCCGCTGCGCGGTCTGGCATTGGCGGCCGGCCGAATCTCGGATGGCGATTATCAGCCCGAGCTGCCGGATGCGACACGAATCAAAGAAGCGGAGATCGCTCAGCTTGTTCATTCGTTCGTCGTGATGTCGGACCGGCTGGAGCAGCTGGAGCGGATGCGGATCGACCTGCTGGCCAGCGTCTCCCATGAGCTGCGTACCCCGGTGACTTCGATTCGCGGCATGATTCAAGCTGTGAAGGATGGTGTCGTTACCGGCGCCGGCGCCGATGAATTTATGGAGCTGTGCATGATCGAGGCGAAGCGGCTGCAGACAATGGTTAACGAACTGCTCGATTTCTCCGCGATGGAGACAGATACGATACGTCCGACAAAGGAAGCGTTCGAGCTGGACGAATTGATCGGCGAAGTGGTCGCGCAGCTTCGAACGCTGCCGCTCTATGAAGGAATCGAGCTGCTCGTGGCTGATCGTCCCCGCATCGTCTGGGCAGGGGACCGTATGCACCTCAAGCAGATGCTGCTGAATCTAATGAACAATGGCGCCGCAGCGGGCGCCGGCCGCATTGCCATCGAGATTCAGCATGACGACGCGTTCGTTCGGATTGACGTAGCGGACGACGGCAGAGGCATTCCCGCTGAAGAAGAGCCTTTCATCTTCGAGCGATATTATCGCGGGGACAACAGGCGCAAGAAGAAGCATGGGCTTGGGCTTGGGCTGCCCCTCTGCCAACTGTTGGCCCAAGCGAATGGCGGCAACGTGCGATTGCTGCAAACATCGCCGTCCGGAACGGTTTTTCGCATAACGCTGCCCGTCCAATAACGAGCCGACAGCTCAGGCGCCGATAACCGGCGTCTTTTTTTGTTTTGCCGTCATTCTGCTGTCACATACGGCGCGTATCATACAAGCATCACATACACCCGGTGGAGGCCTGACATGATGAGATTTTACCGTGCGGCTGGCAAGGAACGGGTTGCCGCCTTCTGCTTCCTGCTCCCGAGTCTCGCCGGATTTGCCCTTTTTTATTTGATTCCGTTCGGCCAGAGCATGATTGCTTCCTTTCAGGATGGGATAGGCGGGAGCGGGAGCTGGACGTTTGCCAACTACGAGAGCTTGTTTGCCAGCTCGTCGTTTCGCAAGGCGGCGGCGAACACCTTTCGATTTATGGCAGTCAGCGTACCGGTCATCCTCATTCTCTCGCTTGGCCTCGCGCTGCTGCTGAACCGGCGGATCTATTTCCGCAATTGGCTGCGCACGGCATACGTGCTTCCGCTTGTCGTTCCGGTGGCATCCATCGTGCTCGTCTGGCAGATCCTATTCGACTGGAACGGCGTGTTGAATGCCTGGATGGAGCAGCTTGGCCGGAGCCGGATGGACTGGATGAACTCGGGTGCGGCCCCCTCGGTCATTATGCTGATTTATGTGTGGAAAAATATCGGCTACAACGTCGTACTGTTCCTGGCCGGTCTGCAAAATATTCCGGAGCAATACTATGAGATCGCCGAGTTGGAAGGGGCAGGCCGTTTGCGGAAATTCGAAATTACGCTGACCTATTTAACGCCCGCCATTTTTCTGGTCGTGCTGATGTCGGTTTTGAATTCGTTCAAGGTGTTTCGGGAGACGTATCTGGTAGCCGGGGATTATCCGCATGACAGCATTTATACGATGCAGCACTATATGAACAATATGTTTCTGTCGCTGGATATAGAGAAGCTGTCGGCGGCTGCAATGCTTATGGCGGCAGCGATCCTCGTCCTCGTCGTCACCATGTTCAGGACAGAGCGGATGTACCGCTCCTATATGGAGTAAGCGGAGTAAGGAGCGATTCGAATTGCAAACGAAAAAGAGACAAGCCGCACCGCTGGCGCGCACATTGCTGCTGGTGCTGATCGCCGCGCTCATGCTGATGCCGATTGTGCTGACCTTTGTCAATTCGCTCATGACGGAGCGGGAAATTTTGGCCGACTACGGGATGCTCGCCAGGACGGATGTGAGCGACGTAGTCCATTTGAAATGGATTCCGGATTGGGTTTCTTTCAGCCAATATTACAACTTGCTGATTGCGACGCCGCAGTTTCTGTTCCTGTTCTGGAATTCGGTCAAGCTGGTGGTGCCGACCGTCGTCGGACAGGTCGCCGTAGCCGCGCTGGCCGCCTTCGCATTCGGCAAGCTGCGTTTTCCGGGCAGAGAACCGCTGTTTTTGGTCTATTTAATCACGATGCTGATGCCGTTTCAGGTGACGCTCGTACCGAACTACCTGATGGCGGACCGCTTGGGCATGTTGAACCAACCGGGCTCGATCATCTTGCCTGGCATATTCGGCGCTTTCGGCGTGTTTCTGCTCCGGCAGTTCATGCTGCAAATTCCGGGCGGTTATGTGGAAGCGGCGAAAATCGACGGGGCGGGGTACGTCCGGATTTTTGCTTCGATCGTGCTGCCGATGGTCAAGCCGGGCATCGCCGCATTGGTCGTCCTGCTGTTCGCCGATTATTGGAACATGGTGGAGCAGCCGCTTATATTTCTGCAAAATGCGGACATGCAGCCGTTGTCGGTCTTCCTGTCCCGGCTGCAGAAGGAAGCGTTCGGCGTCTCCTTCGCCGCATCCGTCATCTATATGATACCGATGCTGCTGTTGTTTTTATCGGCCGAGAAGCATTTCATTGAAGGCATTCAGCTCTCCGGTATCAAGGGATAGCAGAAGGAGAGGAATCCATGAAGCAACGTAGACATCGGGTTAAGCCACAGCATCAGCGGCAAGCGCTGTTGACATTGGTTAATAATCCAGCGAACCGATTCAGGAAAATAATCGCGTGCGGCTAACTTAATAACGATATGAGGAAAAGGATGATGGAGATGAAGGTTAAAGGATGGCTCGTCTTGCTGGCGATGATGATGTTTTTGGCTGCTTGTACGCAAACGCAAACGCAATCGCAAAGTGGCGATAAAAAGACGGTCGTGATTGCCGTCCAGGGAACGAACCCGTTTCTGGAGGCAGCTGCCGGCAAGTTCGAACGGGAGCACCCGGATATTGATATCGAGATCAAATCCTACATGGCCATGCCGGAAGCGGACGGGAGCGGGATGACTTCCAGCATGTCCCAAGCGGATATTGAGAAATATATACAGACGGTAACGACGCAGATTATGGCAGGCAAAGGCTCGGACCTGATCCTGCTGGACAATCTGCCGCAGAACAAGCTGGTTGAGAAAAAGGTCCTTGTCAATTTATACGATTGGATGGAGAAGGATTCGGCTTTTGACAAAGACGATTACTATGAAAATGTGTTCAAAGCGGCACAGGACGGAGCCGGGTTGTATGCATTGCCGGTTGGCGTCAATCTCGAAGTCATCCAAGGCAACTTGAAGCTGTTGAACAAAGCGAACATCAAGATCGATGACGGCAGTTGGACATGGGACCAGTTCAAAGCAATCGCTCGGAAGTTGAATGCGCAGGAAGGACAGGATTACTACGCATTCGTCAATTTATTCCCTGCTAATTTGCTGCTCAGCTATATCGAGGATAATTACGCAGATCTTGTGCAGCGCGACGGCCAAGCGAATTTCGACTCCGATAGCTTCCGGGACATGATGCGGCAGATCAAGTCCATGTACGATGAGCATGTGCTCCAAGCCGAATTTACGTACGATTATGACAAAGCGTTGTTCTCCCAAGCAGTTCTCCCGGGGCCGGAGGAAGGGCTGCGTCTGATGACGATGCCGGGAAAAGAGATATTCAAAAGCCCTACTGCAAAAGGGGAATCCAAAGGTATTCCGTACAGCTCCTGGTTGAATCTGGGCATGAACAGCAAATCGAAGGTCCAGCAGGAAGCATGGCAGTTTATCAAGTTCCTGCTGTCCGAGGAAATGCAGCAATCGCCGGAACTGAGCGGCTTCCCGGTGAACAAGAAAGCAGCGGAGAAACGGATCGATGAAGCGGCCTCCAAAATAAAGGGAGATCCTGCGGCTGCCCAGGCAAAAGCGGACGAGCTGAAGCAGCTGCTGAAGCAAACAGACGTAAAACTCAGTACGGACTTTAAAGTGCAGTCGATCGCAATCGCGGAGTTCGAAACGTATATGAGTGGCCAGAAAACGGCGGCAGAGGTCAGCAAGCTCATTCAAAACAAGGTTACGACCTATTTGAACGAATAAACTTGATGACGGCAGTTTTGCTCCGCAACGCCCGGTTTCCAGAGCCGAGTTAGTGTCGATGCTGGCGAGAATGTTCGGGCTGTCCGAAACTGCGGGCGGCAGCGGCAGCTTCGGAGCGAGCGGAGCCATCTCGCGGCAGGATATGGCGGTAATCGTTCAACGCACGTTCGAAGCGCTGAAGAGGCTGAGCGGCCGATACAGGCATCACCGACGGCAGAGCCAACGCCGGCCGGCCGTCGCGACGCAGCGCCCCGACAGGATAGGTCTCGATCGCGCCGTCCAGCGCCGCCCTTCGAGGAAGCGGAGCTGGACGGAGAGTGGCTCGGCCTCGATACGCTGCTGCTCGAGTATCGCGAGGCAGAGCAGCTCGACAGTTGGGTTCGGGAAACGCACGGCGGAGAAAAAGGCCGTCTGCTCACCTACGCGCGGCAGTCCCTGCTCAGTCATCTGACGGCGTTCGCCCCGCTATGGCGGCCAGGAGTTCGCCTTGCTGCTGTTCGAGCAGTCGTTCGACGAAGCCTATGCCTTGGTCGAACGTATACGCGCCGAGCTGGTGGCGACGGCGCACGTCGAGCTGCGGGGCCAGGCCGTCACCGTCAGCGTAGGCATCCAGAGCTATAGCAGCGGCACGAACAAGGAGCGGCTGTTCGAAGCCGCCGATGCGCTGCTCTACACCGCCAAGCGGAGCGGCAAAAACAATGTCGCCTTACACGCGAATGCTGGATGAGCGTGCGCATATAACCTGCGCCAATTCGCTACAATCGTTATACGATTTCAAACAATAATGCCAGCTGCGCGGCCCCGTGCCCGCAAACGGCATTATTTTTCTTATATTGAGATGAAAACTTACAACGATTGTCCAACAATCTCTTTCGTTTCTCAATATCGGTCCGGGAAATCCTCCTTTTATAATTGAATCAGAAAACGCTTTCAAATCGGGGCGTTGAACGACATTCTGGAGGGGGATTATATGAAAAAGTGGTTGTCGATCGTGCTGGCCGCTGCTCTGGCGCTTCAGACGGGGCTGGCGACCGTCCGCGCGAACAGTCCGGAACAGCCGGAAAGCGCGCAAATATGGGTGCCTGCCAACAGCGAGAAGGTGATGCGCGACGAGGCGCCGCCTGGCGGCGCCTTGTCGCAGTCGCTCGTCATGGAGGCGGCGCGCAATGAATACGAGAGCGGACAGCTCATCGTCCGGGCGGCGGGGGCGGATCTGCCTGCGGTCGGCGTCAGCGTGTCCGAACTGGTCGGCGAGTCCGGTCAGCGGATCGCCGCCGATCGGATCAGCGTGTACAAGCAGCATTATATCGAGGTGACCAAGCAGACGACGCAGGCTAATCCCAAGGGCTGGTACCCGGACGCCCTGCTGCCGCTCGGCCCATCCGATCGCTTCGAGGTGAAGGCCGGACGCAATCAGGGCATCTGGCTCACCGTCCATGTGCCGAAGGATCAGCCGCCGGGCGTGTATTACGGCCAAGCCACCGTGCAGATGCAGGATGCCGAGCCGCTCGCGGTGCCGATTTCGTTTACCGTATGGGATTTTCAGCTTGAAGACGGCTCCGGCACGCCGACGGCGTTCGCCCTGTGGGGAGATCAGATTGCCAAGGCCCATCATGTGACGATGAATACGCCGGAATATTGGCAGCTCCTCGAAAATTATTACTGGTTCCAGACCGAATACCTGCTGCCGCCCGACGATCTTCCGATTCCGAGCGACGATATCGACGCATATATCGCTGCGGCGGGCCGGTTTTTGGACGATCCGAAGGTGACGAGCTTCCGCATCCCTTATTACTGCCAGGGGATTTGCGACGAGACCCAGACGCTCGACCTGGACAAAATGCAGGAAATGGTAGACAAGCTGCGGGCCAAAGGCTGGCTCTCCAAAGGCTACTTCTATTTAAGTTTTCTGGACGAGCCTGCCCCGGACCGTTATCCGCTCGTGCAGCAGGTATCGGAGCAGCTCAAGGCGATCGCGCCCGATATCAGGCATGTCGTCACAAAGGAGGTTGTGGCCGACCTGACCGGTTATGTGAATACATGGGCGGTTCCGCTCCAACTGTTCGATCCGGACAAGGCCGGCCAGCGCGAGGCTGCGGGCGATCGGATGTGGTGGTACACCGCGCTCGCTCCCCAGCACCCGTACCCGTCCTATCATATCGACGACGATCTGCTGGGCGCGCGCCTGCTCTCGTGGATGCAGATGCAAAATCATGTCGAGGGCAATTTGTACTGGAGCACGACGATTTTTCAAAAGTATAACGGGGCGCGTTATGTCGATCGGGACGTGTGGAGCGATCCGCTGGCGTTCTCGGGCGGCGCGAACGGCGACGGCTTCTTGATGTATCCGGGCTATGACCTGGGGATCGACGGTCCCGTGCCGACGATTCGTCTGGAGGCGCTTCGCGAAGGCATGGAGGATTACGAATATTTGCGTTTGCTGCAGCAGCGGTTGACTGCGGCGGCGGCACAGCTTGGGCTGGCGGATTTTGACGTCGATGCGGCATTGCAGCCCTACTACGAGCGTTTGTTCGAAAAGGTCAACAAGTACGACGACGATCCGCAGCAACTGCTCGAGGTCCGGCGGGAGATCGCCGCTCGCATCGTCGAGCTGGGGCAAGACCCGCTGTACGTCTGGAACGTGGAGCGGGTATCGGATTTGCAGCAGCGGATTACGATTTATGCGAAAAAAGGAGCGTCCGTGCAGCTCGCCGGCCAGACGCTGCAGGCGGAGACGCAAGGGACGAGCTACGACACCTTCACCGAGCTGGCCGAGCTTAGTCCAGGCTTGAACAGCCTGCCGCTCGCGGTGACATATGAGGCCGGGACGCAGCAGCAGACGCTGGTGCTGGTCGGCAAGGGAGCGGCGCTGCCCGAGTATGCGATCGGCCTGAACGATGCGGAGACCGCGGACGATCTATCCCGTTTTCTGAAAAACGGGGTGACGATGAGCCTGTCGACGGGATGGTCCACCTCGGGCGCCAGCTCGCTCAAGGTAGACTATCCGGGCGGCGGCGATTATCCGGGCTTCCAACTGTTCTATGAAGGAACCGGCTTCCGCTCGGGCGACTGGTCGAAGTACGCGGGAATCGGGTTCGACGTCTATAATCCGTCGGATGCGGAGGCGACGATTTATATCAAGTTTTTCGACCAGAAGTGGACGAGCTACGACGGCAATTCGGTCACGATCGCGGCCAAGGAATCGAAGCGGGTGTTTATTCCTGCGGACGCGTTTGGAGGGGTCGACCGTTCGAAGATGATCGGATTTGAAATTTGGACCTTCGGACGTGCCCAGTCGTTTACGCTGTACTACGATCATTTCCATTTTATCGCACACGAGGCGCTCCCTTCGCAGGATCTGAGCGAGGCGGCCCCCGAGTATACGGTTGCCCTGAACAATGCGGAGACGGCGGACGATCTGACCCGCTGGGAAAAGACGGAGGTAGATTTAAGCCTGTCCCCGGATTATGTGACGCAAGGGCGGCAGGCGATGAAGGTCGATTATACTCCAAGCGCGGACCCGCAAAATCATTGGCCGGGCATCTCGCTTTTCTACGAAGGAACCGGCTTCCGTTCGGCCGACTGGTCGAAGTATAGCGCGCTCGGCTTCGATGTGTACAATCCCCAGGATGCGGAGGCGACGATCCATGTCAAATTCTTCGATCAGGATTGGAAGCATAACGATCAGAACCCGGTGACGATCGGACCGAAGGAATGGAAGCATGTGCGCATCCCGATCTCGAGTCTGACGGACATTGACGTTGCCCGGATGGTCGGGCTCGAGATTTGGAAGTTCGGCGAGGATCATCCGTATACGCTGTACTACGATCATTTCCACTTTATCGCGGATGAGCAACTGCCGTCGCAGGACCCGGGCGAGCTGCCGGACGAAGGGCTGTTCGCGTACAAAATTGACGAGGACGGGCTGACCGTCGACGGCGAGCTTGACGAGGCGGCATGGGATTTGCGCCACGACATTGCCTACCCGATCTTCGGCGAGACCGACAACACGGGGAGATTCGGCGTATTGTGGAACGACCGCTATCTGTACGCCGCTTTTGAGGTGCAGGATCAGGACCCGCGGACATACGCTCATCCGACGCAGCCGTGGGAGGATGACGGCGTAGAGCTGTTTATCGACGGCAACCTGGCAAAAGGTCCGCGCGGCGAGCATGCGCCGCAGCTCACGATCCGGTATGCGGACGAGCAGGTGTTTTTGAACGGTGCTTTGAGCGCGGCGACAAGTGGGGTCATCCAGCGCTCCCGGCCGACGGCGGACGGGTATGCGGTCGAACTGGCGATCCCCTGGACGCTGATCGGCATTCAGCCGCAGGCGGGCCAGGCGATCGGCATCACGGCGCATATCAATGACGAGGACGTGACGGACGGGATTCGCTCCTACGGCGTAGTCGCGCATACGATATCCGGCCTGAACGATGTGACGACAAGCGCGGATTGGAGCGAGCTGACGCTGTCGGGCGAACCGGCGCCGGGCTCCGGCCCGGAGCCGAGCGCAAGTCCGGAGCCAAGTACAAGTCCGGAGCCGAGTGCGAGTCCGGAACCAAGTACGAGTCCGGAGCCGAGTGCGAGTCCGGAACCGAGTGTAAGTCCGGAGCCGAGTACGAGTCCGGAACCAAGTACGAGTCCAAGCTCGGAGCCTAGCCCCAGCCCGGACACAAGCACAAGCCCGGAACCGAGCGCAAGCCCGGAGCCCAGCCCGACGCCGGCTCCGGTCGTTTCGATTCCGACGCCTACGCCGACACCGGCGCCCGTGAACGGCACAGCAACGCTCGAGCCGACGCTGGGCGCGAACGGCGGCGCCCAAGCCGCGGTCGCTCCCGCGCTGCTGGACGCGCTCGCCCGCAGCGCCGCGGCCGACGCCGCAGGCGCCAAGACGCTTACGCTTGTCGTGAAGCCGATCGCAGGCGCGCAATCTTATGAAGTGCTGCTGCCCGCAGATGCGCTCGCAGCCCGCAGCGATGTCGGCCTGCTGATCGTCGATACGCCGGCCGCCAGACTCGAGCTGCCGCGCGCCATGCTCGGCGGCGGACAGCTCGCCCGGGCGGCGATGCTCGGACTGTCGGTCGCGTCCGTCGCCGTGCCGGAGCCTGCCGGACAGCGGCTGAAGGATCAGCTCGGGACCCGGCCCGCGATCGAGCTGAGCCTGACGGCAGACGGCCGGCCGCTCGCATGGAGCGATCCGGACGCTCCGGTTGTCATCGTGCTGAAAAACGCGGCGGCCGAAGCGGGCGACGCTTCCTTTAACCCCGACTTTATGACGGTCTGGCGTGTGGATCGGGACGGCGGCGCGGTGCAAGTACCGAACGCCAAGTACGACCCGACGACTGGGGAGCTGATTTTCTCCGCCGCGCAGCTCGGCTTCTATACCGCAGCCTACAACCCTCGCACGTTCGACGATCTGGAACGAATCGACTGGGCGAGACCGGCGATCGAGGCGCTCGCATCGAAGGGCGTGCTGGACGGGCTGTCGGACCGAAGCTTCGGACCCGGAGCGGACATTACGCGGGCGGAGTTTCTGGGCGGCCTCGTGCGGCTGCTGGGATTGACCGCCACGGCGCAGACGAGCTTCGCCGATGTCGCCGCGACGGACGCCAATGCCCGGGAGATCGCGATCGCCCAGGCGCTCGGCATTACGACCGGCATCGGCAACGGCCGATTCGGGCCGGACCTGCCGATCACGAGGCAGGACATGATGGTGCTCGCGGTCAAGGCGCTGCGGCTCGCGGGCGCCAGCCTCGGCCAGGGCGAGGAGACGAGCCTGGACGGCTTCGCCGACGCTTCGTTCGTGGCGGGCTATGCCCGCGCCAGCGCGACGGCGCTGCTCGGCAGCGGACTTGTCCGCGGAGAGGGCGGCGGCAGGCTGAACCCGCAGGGCAGCTTGACGCGCGCGGCCGCCGCGACCGTGCTCTACAATATGCTGAAGCGCGACTAGCGCGGGCATAGAGGATCTCCGTCTCCGCCCCGGTGCGGAGACGAGGTCCTTTCTTTTATTTTCAAGCGGCCGCGTTCCTGCTATCATACCAATTACAACTGCCGCTGCTGCTTGCTTGAAGGGAGCTACCTGAACCCCATGATCTTTCCCGGCCTACTGAGGCAGACCAGCATCAAGTACAAGCTGATCGCGATCTTTATTTTCTTCGTTCTGATCCCTTTTCTGCTCCTGTCGCTTGCCTATGTCTACTACACGCAAACCGTGCTGAAGGAAAAGATCGTCGTCACGCACACGGAGATTACCAAGCAGATCGGGCAAAACCTGAACGTCGTGTTCAAGGATATGGTCACAACCTCGCATGTCGTGCTCGCGAACAACGATATGGGCGAAGTATTGTCAAAAAACATTTACGACGATCCCGTCAATATTTTCGGCAATATCAAAATGCTCAACAATCTGTTCACCGAGATCATGTATTCGGTGCTGAACTATCCGAACAGCTTCGTCGCGATCAAGGACAGCTACGGCAACCTGCATATGAGCCAGAATGTGCCGCTCGGCGATATCAAGGACAAGATCGAGGATTTCATCGACCGCCATGCGAGCTGGCCGGAGGGCGCCGACACCAAATGGCTGTCCGTCGAGGGTCTGAACTCCAGCAATGAGAATCCGTACGGCGTCGGTCTGCTGATGATGCTGCCCTACGAGTCGATCGGACATAGCAAGGGCACGATGCTGATCAGCGTCAACGAGATGAATTTGTACCGGATCATGCAGTCTGCCAAGGTCGACCCGGCGATCACGATCCGCATCGTGGATGCGGAGGGGCGTATCGTCACGTCCACCGACCGTGCCGAGCTCGCCCTCCCGTACCCGGATGCGGCCTCACTGGAAGCGGCCGAGGCGGGCGCTGCCAGTGAGGCGTACATTCGGGCGCACGGCGCGTTCGTCAACGCCTATGCGCTGAGCAACGGCTGGCGGCTGGTCGAGACGATCCCGCGCGAGGTGATCTACCGCGATATCGAGCGGATTCGCACGCTGTTCATTTCGATCGGGGGCGGGTTCCTGGTGCTGTTCGCCGCGCTCTCGGCGCTGCTGGTCGGGCGCATCACGCGGCCAATCATTCAACTGACGGAGGCGATGAAGGAGGTTCAAGGGGGCAATCTGAGCGTATCGGTGAAAATCAACGGCCGCGACGAGGTCGGGCAGCTCTCCAAGGTGTTCAACACGATGGTGCTGCGTATGGACGAGCTGATCCGCCGGATCAACGAGGAGGAGCGGGACAAGCGCGAGGCGGAGCTGAAGATGCTGCGGTCGCAGATCAAGCCGCATTTTCTGTTCAACACGCTGAATTCGATCCGCTGGGTGGCCGATATCAACAAGGCGAAGCCCGTCAGCGATCTGATCGTCTCGCTCGCCACGCTGCTGAAGAGCGGCATCCTGGGCAACAAGGAATTTGTGCCGCTGGCCGAGGAGATCGACAATCTGAAGCATTATTGCAACATTCAGGCGATCCGCTACGGCGGGCTGTTCGAGGTCGAATACCGCATATCCGAGGAGGCGGCGGCATGTCCGGTCATCAATCTGATCCTGCAGCCGATCATCGAGAACAGCCTGATTCACGGCTTCGACGGCCTGAACCGCAGAGGGCGCATCGAGGTCGAGGCCTGGACGGAGGAAGGCATGCTGCAGCTCCGGATCGTCGACAACGGCCAAGGGATGACGCCGGAGCAGCTCGCGTCGATCTTCACGCCGAAGCCGGAAGAACAGCGGACGAGGATGGGCGGGATCGGGCTGCCCAACGTTCGCGAGCGGCTGCGGCTGCATTACGGCAGCGGCTTCCGGCTGACCATCGACAGCACGCCGGGGCAGGGGACCGCGGTCGCGCTCGAGCTGCCGGATCGTTCACAGCAAGGGGGAGCAGACGATGATTAAGCTGTTTATCGCAGACGATGAGCTGCTGGTGCTGATGGGGATGCGCGTCGTCGCCGACTGGGAAGCCGCGGGCATCGAGATCGTCGGGGAAGCGCAGGACGGCAGGTCGGCGCTGAGCCTCATTATGGAGACGGCGCCCGATATCGTGATTACCGATCTGAATATGCCGGTCATGGACGGCATCGAGCTGATCAGACGGCTGAAGCAGACCGGCTATCAGGGCCAGATCATCGTCCTGAGCAATTACAACGAATTGCAGATGGTCAAGGAAGCGATCAAGGCGGGCGCTGCGGATTATGTGCTGAAGGTGACGCTGAACGGAGACGAGCTGGTGCAGCTCGTGCGCTCGCTGGCCGGCGTGTCGGAGCGGGCGGCGGGCGGCGGGGAGCAGCAGCGCAAGGCGGGTCTGGCGCTGGAGTGGCTGCACGGCGATATCGACGCGGCGGAGCTGGGCGCCCGCATCGAGCGGTTGCGGCTGCGGATCGGCGAGCGCAACCGGCTGCTCGCCGCGTCCGTGCTGCGCGGGGAGCGGGCGGCGCCGGACGACGAGACGCTGCGCAACATGCTGCTCGAGGTGGTCAACCGCAAGACCGCGGCGGAGGTATTGACGCTGGGCCCCGGCCGCTGCCTGCTCGTGTTTCCGGCCGGAGCCGGGACCGGGGACGAGCCGGAGTCGGCATTGCGGGAGCTTGGCGAGGATATTCGCCTGCTGATCGGGCGCTATTTGAATCTGGATATGCAGTTGCTCTACCAGCCCCAGCCGGTGGCGCGGGAGCGGATGGGGGAGGAGGTGCGGCGGCTCGCGGTCGGCCTCGACGCCGAATTTTACGAGCTGCGCCCGGGCGTGCGGCGGATCGACGAGATCGCGGCGACGCTCGAGCTGGAGGAGACGTTCTGGCGGCTGAAGCAGCGGCTGCGGGACCGGCTGGAGCTGGGCGAGGACGTTGCGCCGCTGCTGGACGAGCTGTTCGAGCATATCGCGGACAAGCGCTACGGTCTCAAGGCGGTCAGACAGATCGGCCGCAACCTGTACATATTGGCCGAGGAGGCCGTGCGCAGCGCCGGCGGCGAGCTGGACGCGACCGGCGGGCCCGAAGCGGCAGACGGGCTCGACAGCGCCCCCGATTTTGCGGCGTACAGCAGCCGGCTCATGCAATTGTTCGAGCGCGTCCAAGCCGCTCTGGCCCAGCTTCGTTCCGGCCGCAAGCGCGACGAGATTCGCAAGGCGATCGCTTTTATCAAGCAAAACTATCGCAGCAAAATCGCGCTGGAGGACCTCGCGAGCCATGTGAGCCTGAACAAAAACTACTTCTCCACGCTCTTCAAGCAAGAGACCGACCTGTCTCCGGTCGAATATATCATTCAATACAAGATGGAAAAGGCGAGAGAGCTGCTGAGGTCCGGGCAGATGAGCGTCAGCGAGGTGTCGCACGATCTCGGCTACGACGATCTGTCGTACTTCAGCCGGCTGTTCAAAAAGCACTACGGCGTAAGCCCGGGCTCTGTCGCCCGCAAAAGCTGAAGCGTGCCGGCCCCCCGCCGGCCGCTTTCGTTTTCTGACGATAATAACGGTCGATCTGAAAATAATCCAAGTCGCGCCCGGCTGCGCCCGCCGCTGCCAAGGCGGAGACGCGGACATCTGAAAAAATGACGAATATTATCCAATATCCACTGCCGTTTTCTCAATATCGGGGGGAGACGGCGGCGTTTTATAATGAAGAAGCATCAGGAAGCGCTTTCACGCTTTCATATAAAGGGAGGACGAACAGATGAAAAAATGGTTGGGTTCGACACTTGTGCTGGCGACGGCCGCCTCGATGCTGGCCGCATGCGGCGGCAACAATAGCAATTCGGGCGCGGCATCGCCTTCGGAGAGCGGGTCTGCGGCGGCATCCCCCAGCGCCAAGGCAAGCGCGCCTGCGTCGTCGGTCGAGCTGACGCTGTGGGCGAATACGAAGGACGAGAGCGAGTTCGACAAAAGCCTGCGCAACGAATTTATGGCGTTGCATCCGAACATCAAGCTGAACGTCATCGACAAGAGCGGAGATACGAATACGGAATACGCCATCGCGTATGCTGCCGGTGTCGCGCCCGATGTGATCGACATTTCCGGACCGATGTTCAAAAAGTATATCCAGAAGGGATATTTCGCGCCGCTCGACGACTTCATTGCATCCTGGCCGGAGAAGGACAAGCACACCGACGTGTTCAAGGAGATCGGCATCAAGGACGGCACCACCTACGGGCTCGTCACCTTCCTCGGCCCGATGATGTTCGGCTACAACAAGGCGCTGTTCAGCCAGGCCAACCTGCAGCCGCCGAAAACGTGGGACGAGATGATCGCCGATGCCGTGAAGCTGACGGACCGCAGCAAAAATCAGTACGGCTACTCGATGCTCGCCAACGACTGGCTCGACTGGTTTTTCCAATTTTACGTCTGGCAGGCGGGCGGCGATCTGACGACCGTGAAGGATGACGGCACGATCGAGCTGCAATTCACCTCGCCCGCCGTCGTCAAGGCACTGGAGCTGTACAAAGACCTGAAGTGGAAGGATCAGGTCGTGCAGAGCGATATTACGCTCGACTTCAACGGCATGGTGCAGGAGTTCGCTACCGGCAAGTCCGCGATGATGATTTTTGCGCCAGACTGGGTGCCGATGGTCGCCTCGCTGGGCATGAAGGTCGAGGATCTGGGCATCATCCCGATGCCGGTAGGCCCGAGCGGCCAGCCGGTGACGTCGACGGGCGTGGCGCTGACCGCGATTACGGGCAACATCAGCAAGGAAAAGCAGCAGGCGGCCTGGGAGTGGATCGCGTATCGCTACGGCCGCGACGCGATCACCAAGAAGCTGCAGGACCAGGAGAAGAAGGGCATCGTGCCGCCGCAGATCATGATTTACAAGGATATGAAGCAGAGCGATATCGTTACGCTTGACCCGGCCTGGGAGGAAGCGCTGAACGAGGGCGTCTCCACGGGACGCGACGAGTACGAGGGCAAGGCCGTGCTGACCAAGTATGTCGTCGCCGCCGTCCAGAAGGTGCTGGTCGACAAAAACGCCGATATCAAGGCCGAGCTGCAAAAGCAGCAGGACCTGGCGCAAAAGGAAGCGGTCGACAAGTACAACGCGGACGTTCTCGCAGGCAAGTAAGCAGCCGGAACCTATAGAAAAACGGAGGAAATATAGGCGGGAAGCTGCGCGCTTCCCCTTATATTTTCACCCCGGCTAAAGGAGTGGAGCGCAGATGCAAATGAAAAGA
Organism: Cohnella sp. 56; assembly: GCF_037963805.1. Lineage (NCBI taxonomy): Bacteria > Bacillati > Bacillota > Bacilli > Caryophanales > Paenibacillaceae > Cohnella > Cohnella sp. 56. The sequence goes on from NZ_JAZDQE010000005.1 coordinate 432,433, forward strand.
TGGATTCGCCCGTGGCTGTTTATCGCACCCGCGCTGCTGTCCATTACACTGCTTAAATATTATCCGATCGCGCAAGCGTTTTTCATGTCGCTGCATGAATACGATCTCGTCCACCCGCCCGGCCGCTTCGTCGGCTTCGGCAATTACAAGTCGCTGCTCGATATCGGCTTTTTCTGGACCTCTTGGCGCAATACGTTCGTTTACCTCGTTTTGACCCTGGTGCTGGCGTTTATTCCTCCGATTATCCAGGCTGTGTTTTTGAATGAGATCAAACGCTTCGGCCGACTGTTCCGCTCGATTTATATTTTGCCGGTCGTGATCCCGCTGTCGGTAACCGTTATTTTGTGGAAATGGATCTGGCACCCGGACTACGGCCTGGCGAACATGATTACCCGCTATGTGGGACTGGGCACGCATAGCTGGCTGAACGATCTGCATCTGGCGAAGTTCGCGCTGATCTTCCCCGGCTTCCTCGGCGGAGGGATCGCCGTCTTCATTTATTTGGCCGCCATTCAGGGCATACCGGAGGAAATTTTCGAGGCGGCTACGCTGGACGGGGCGGGCAAATGGCGGCAATTGCTGCGCATTACGCTGCCGAATATTTCGTTTGTGATCGCCATTCAACTGATCTTCACAGTGATCGGCGTCCTGCAAATTCTCGATCTTCCGTTCCAGATGACGCACGGCGGGCCGGTCAATTCGACCTCGTCGGTGGCGCTGGGAATTTATGAATATGCGGAAAAAAACATGGATTACGGAGCGGCGACGGCGTCATCCTTTATGCTCATGTTCGTCATCTTGCTCATCACAGTCGTGCAACTCCTGCTGAGCAAAGAGGACACCAATTGAGGAGAGGATGAGAGCTGTGTTCAAACGTATCGTGTCCGGCAACAAAATGTTTACGGCCGTCGCCTATGTGCTGACCGCCGTCTGGTGCGCGCTGCTCCTCGTGCCGCTGCTGTTTTTATTTTCCTCGTCGATGAAGGACGATCTGCAAATTTACGAGGCTCCGCCGAAGTTCCTGCCTTCGCCGCCCAAGTCGATCGGCATCGTGCTCGATTATACGCAGGTCGCAGCGCAGGGCGAGGCGGCGCTGAAGGAGGCGCTGTGGCAGGACTCTACGCTGGCGCTTTACTCCACGGTGTACGAGATCAACAAAAGCGGCGTGTTCCAGGTCGATTTTTACGGCACGGTCGGAGATCGCGTTATTTACAAATCGTCCTCCGGCAAAAGCGACCTGCAGATGAACATGACGTACCTGATCTACGACAAGGCCCAGGTGAACCGGGCGAACCTGCTGGAGAAATACAAGCAGTCGGTGGACCAGGTCGGGTATCGGTTCGACCCGCAAGGGCTGTCCGCGTCCTTCGATCGCTCGCGCCTCGGTGACAACGAGCTCAGCGGCCAGATCGGCGACTATCTCACTGATAAATACAAGGTCGAGGGCGTCTACAAGGGCAGTATCGTTCGCGAGAGCTACTGGTTCGCGTTGAAAAACTTTGCGGGCTACTGGAAGCTGCCCAAGGTGCTGTTCGCCAAGGATGAGATGATCGCCCGTTTCAGCTTCCTGTGGTTCGGGGCGAACACCCTGCTCGTGATCGCCTTTGCGATCGCGGCCCAGGTGACGATCGATTCGCTGGCGGCGTTCGCGCTGTCCAGGCTGTTCGGCAGGCGGATGGCGAAGCTGCTGCTGCTCTACATTCTGGCTGCGACGATGATTCCGTTTGTCGCTTATATGATCCCGATGTACGTGATGTTCCAGCGCTGGGGGCTGAGCGATTCCTATTGGGGCATGCTGGTGCCGCATCTGACCGCGGCCGGATTTTTCGTTTACTTGTACAAGGGCTTTTTCGACAAGCTGCCCGGCGAATTGTTCGAGGCCGCGCGCGTCGACGGCGCCTCGGAGATGCGCGTCTACTTCAGCATTCTGATGCGGCTGTCGCAGCCGGTAACCGCGGTCGTGGCGATCACGACGATGCTCGGCGTCTGGAACGATTTTTTCTGGCCGTTCCTGATCGTCAAAAAGGCCGAGCTGTGGCCGCTTAATGTTGCGCTGTACAATCTGTCGCTCAATGCGAACATCAAGCAAAATTTCCTGATGGGCATGGCGGCGCTCTCGCTTATCCCGCTGCTGATCGTGGTTACGGTGTTCAGCGACAATCTGCGCAAAGGCATGGTATTCTCCGGTATTAAAGGATAACGACAACTTGGCGAGAGGTGACGGCGGTTGACACAGGTTCAGGTTTATCGGGAGCGGCTCACGCTTCCTGCGTATGAGATGTTGAAGGAGGATATCAATCCGTTTTTCGACAAATATTTGGACCCTTACCCGTATACGCAGCAAAATCATTTTTCGCAGGAAAAAGTCGATCGGACGTATGACGCCGTTGTGGTGGAAAATGAATATTTCAAGCTGACGGTGCTTCCGGCGTTCGGCGGCAGGCTCTACAGCGCCTATGACAAGCGGGCGCAGCGCGAGATGTTCTACCGCAATGACGTCGTGCGGCCGCGGATGGTCGGGACGCGCGGCGCCTGGATTTCCGGCGGCATCGAGTTCAACTTTCCGATCTCGCACGCTCCGCATACGTCGGATCGGGTTAATGTCGATACGAGGCAATACGAGGACGGCAGCGCGTCCGTCATCTTTGGCGGCATCGAGCAGCTCTCGACGATGAACTGGAAGGTCGAGCTGCGGCTGTATCCCGGCGTGGCGAGCATCGAGCAAAATGTGAAGCTGTACAATCCGACCCGGCTGGAGCAGCGCTATTACTTCTGGACAAATGCGGCGGTCGATTATCACCCGCGTCTGCGCCTCGTCTATCCGTTCGAGTGGGGCATCAACAACATCTCGGCGAGCTATGAAAATTGGCCGCAGTTCGACGGGCACGACTGCTCGGTCGCGGGGCAGATGCCGTATGCGTTCGAAACGTTCGGCAAGCTGCCTATGCATAATTTTTTCGGCGTCTATGACGAGTCGGCGAGCTACGGCGTCGTGCATTATGCCGATCGCAAAAAGCTGAAGGGCGCCAAGTTTTTCACCTGGGGCACCGATGATTACGCCGAAGCCTGGAACCGCTCGCTTACGGAGGACGGCTCCGCCTATATCGAGATTCAGAGCGGCCCGTTCGAGAGCCAGATGGTCTACAAGTTTCTGAAGCCGCATCAGACCGTCGCCTGGAGCGAATATTGGTATGCGATTCCGGGGCTTGGCGACCTGCACTATGCCGAGCGGGAGATTGCGGTCCGCTGCGAGTCCGCGGAGCGCGCGCTTGTATTCCACTGCTCCGCGGTCCGGCGGCTGGACGACTGCGAGTTGACGCTCACCGTCGGCGGGCAGACGTACCGGCAGCGGCTGGACCTGGCGCCGGAGCGCACGGCGGCGGCGAGCTTCGCGCTGCCGGAGCCGCAGGAGCTGGCGGATCAGGCGGAGCGGTTCCGGTTCCGCCTGGAGATTCGGCAGCGCGGGCGGACGCTGCTCGCGATGGGCGGGCGGGATGAGCGGATGTCCGAGCCGCCGGATATTCATCTGTTCGAGGACGCGCGCGTCGTGCGCCGGCCCGAGAGCGAGGGCAGCTCGGCGCTGGACCGCGCGCAGTACCAGGAGTCGTTCGGTCTCTTGGCCGAGGCGGCGGACCTCTACGAGGCGCATCTGCGGGATGATCCGCGCTGCACGGTGTCGCTCGTCCGGCTGGGCCAGATTCGGCTGAAGCAGCAGCAGCCCGCCGCGGCGATCCGCCTGCTGCAGGAGGCGCTGCGCTGCGACAATCGCGACGCCAAGGCCCGCTTCCTGCTCGGCGTCGCCGAACAGATGGCGGGCCGGGCGCCCCTCGCCAGGAAGCTGTTCGAGGACATCGCGGCGGACGCCGATTATTACGCTTGCTCGCTGATCGAATGGATCAAGACGGACATGGCGCTCGGCCATTGGCATGAGGCGCTTGTGCATATCGATGGCGCGGGCTTCGCCGGCCCTTATCTGGACCTGCTGCGGCGAGTTTGCGAGCGGCGGCTGGGCGTGCCCGCGCCGGCGGCGGACTTGGCCGCGGCAGCGACTGCGACCGCGGCTCCGGGTTCGGCCGCGGCTGCGGCGGATCAAGCGGCGACGGACAGCACCCCGGCCTGGACGCTGCTGAGCGAGTACGGCTATGCGGAGCGCTGGCTGGCCTCCGGCCTGGAGGCGGACCGGGCCAGGCTCGCGGACTACACCGGCGGCGACGAGCGGGTGCTGCTCCCGGTCGCGCTGTTCTACGCGGAGCTGGGCCTGCGGGACGACGCATTGCGCGTGCTGGAGCAGGCCCGCGACGCCGGCCTGCGAAGCGCGCTCGCGCGGCTGATGCTGACGTGGCCGTCCGGCTCCGGCGGCCAGCCGCCCGCAGATGCCGCGCAGCGGATCGCGGAGGCGCTGCGGCATTCGCTCGACTATGCGTTTCTGAACGAGGCGCCAGTCGCTGCGTTTGTGGAGCGGATTCGTGAGCTGGATGCGAGCGGGCGCCTGGACTATGTGCTGGGCGTCTACTATTACGCCATCGAGCGCCAGGAGGATGCGCTGGCCCGCTCGCTGTCGGCCTACGGCAAAGGCTTGCGTTATACGGTGCTGCTGCGCAATCTCGGCTATATGTACTTTAAAAATCGCCGGGAGCCGGCCGTCGCCGTCACGTATTTGGAAGAGGATGTGCGCACGAACGGAGGCGGCAACACGGATACGCTGCTGCTGCTCGACCAGATTTATAAGGAAACGGGGGAGCTGGACAAGCGGGAGGCGCTGATCCCGTTGCTGGAGGCGGCGGACAACCGCGCCAAGGTGCTGGTGCAGCTCACGGAAATTTATCTGGCGCTCGGGCGGTACGAGGTTGCCTATGAAATTCTGTCTGCCGAGGAATTCGAGAACGGCGAGGGCACCGAATTCAGCGGCCCCTGCTGGCGGGAGGCGACGCTCGGCCTGGCCCGTCAGGCGCTGGACGCCGGAGACCGGGCGATGGCCAAGCAATGGGCGGATCGGGTGGAACAATACCCGGCCAAGCTCAACTACGGTGATTCCGTACGTTTCTCGTTCGCAGCGGTGCGGTACCGGCGGGGGGTGATCTATGCGGCGATCGGGGAGGAAACGGCGGCGGTCGAGCAATTTAGGCTGGGGGCTGCAGAGCTGGAGACGGGCACCCTCGTGATGAGCGAGGCGGATCGGCAGGCCGCCCGCGCTTGTCTGGCGCAGCTCGCGGCACGATTTCTCTAATGCGCAGTACGAGCGGATCGGCAGATTTTAGCAGACATTGAGTCAGGTACGATTGACAGCGGGCTGACCGAGAGGCGGCCCGTTAGCTTGACCGCATTTTTGTAATCGCTTACAAATGAGGGTGTTTTTTAGCGATCATCTGATGGAGGTGCAGGAATTTGGGAAAAAGCAAGCAACGATATATCGCGGTATGGGTGGCGGCGGTAATGATGCTGTGCGCGCTTGTAGGGAGCTGGGGGCCCGCGCCGCGGGCATACGCCAGCGGGACGACCTATTATGTCGACTCCGCCGCAGGCAACGATGCGAATTCGGGCACCAGCACGAGCCAGCCGTGGCGGACGCTGACCAAGGTTAACGGCACCGTCTTCAATCCGGGCGACCGCATCCTGTTCAAGTCGGGCTCCGTCTGGAACGGTCAACTGTGGCCGAAGGGGTCGGGCACGGCCGGCAGTCCGATCGCAGTCGATCGCTACGGCACCGGCGCCAAGCCGCAGATCAACGGGCAGGGGCTCGTGCAGGAGACGATCCGCCTGTACAACCAGGAATATTGGGAGATCAGCAATCTCGATATTACGAACCTGGGTGCCAGCCGCGAGCTGCGCCGGGCGGTATGGCTGGAGGCGCACGATGCGGGCGTCATTCACCATATCCACCTGCTTAATCTGGACATCCACGACGTCAACAGCACGCTCGGCAAATGGGATTATGTGGGCGGAGGCATCATTGTGCGGGTGACCGGGGGTGCCGTGCAGACGAAGTTCGACGATGTGCTCCTTCAGGGCAACAGCTTCCGCGCCGTCGATCACACCGGCATCTTCATCCAGAGCGACTGGCATAATCGCGGCGTGCGCACGGACGGCACCGGCCCCTGGTACGGCATGACGAACATCGTCATTCGCGGCAACAGCCTGCAGGGCATCGGCGCCGACGGGATCGTCGTCTGCGACAGCGCAGGGCCGCTGATCGAGTCCAATGTCGTCTCCAATGCCAACCGGCGCGCCGAGGGCGCCCATGCCGCCAACTGGAATATCAATACGGACGACGCGGTGTTCCAGTTCAATGAATCGTATCAGACCCGCACGCAGAACGACGGGCAGGGCTTCGATGCGGACGGGCTGTCCAAGCGCACGGTCTATCAGTACAACTACAGCCACGACAATGAGGGCGGGTTTATGCTGATCTGCAACTATACGGGAGCGGATTCGTTTAACGACGACGGCATTATCCGCTACAATATCAGCCAGAACGACCGCACGGTTCTGTTCCAGCTCGTGGGGCGCAACCGCAATTTCCAAATCTACAATAATACGCTGTACGTCGGAAGCGGGCTGGACACGGCGTTCGTCAAGGACTGGGGCGACACCAGCACCGGCGACAGCAGCGCACAATTTTACAACAATATCGTCTACAATCGCGGCTCGAGCCTGACCTACTCGTCTCCGATCACGAGTATCGGCTTCGATTACAATCTGTTTTACGGAAATCACGATCCGTCCGAGCCGAGCGATCCGCACAAGCTGACGTCCGACCCGAAGCTGGTCGCGCCCGGCACCGGCGGCATCGGCGTGAACACCGTGAACGGCTACAAGCTGCAAGCCTCCTCGCCCGCGATCAATTCGGGCAAAACGATCGCAGGCAACGGCGGCCGCGATTACGGCGGACAGACGGTGCCCTATAGCGGCGGCACGGCGGATCGCGGAGCCTTCGAGTATCAGGGCGCTCCGAGTCCTGCGGCGGCGCCGGCCGCGGGCACGCAATGGCGCGCTTCGCTCGGCTTCAGCGGCACGCAGGGGCAGGACGGCTGGTATTACAAGCAGTGGGACGGCAGCGCCTACACGAATATGACCTGGGATGCGGCCGGCAAAGTATGGGTCGGCAGTCAGCCCTATGCGATCGTCACGCCGATCGCGCAGCATCCGGATGCCGGCCATGACACGGTGCGGGCGTGGGTCGCGCCTGCGGCGGGCACGATCACGATCGGCGGGCTGGTCGCCAAGCAGAGCGTGGGGGGCGGCGACGGCGTGATCGCCTCGATCCGCCGCAACGGCACGCTGCTGTGGGGCGGCCAGGCGATCGCCTACGACAACGCGAACGGCTATTCCACCTATTTGACGACGACGGTGGCCGCGGGGGATACGATCTACTTCCAGGTCAATCGCGGCGCGGCCAACGATTGGTACGATCTCGTCTATTGGGACCCGATCATCACCTGGGGCGACCGGACGACATGGCGGGCGTCGGAGGGCTTCGGCTCCAAGCAGGGGCAGGATCAGTGGTCGTACAAGCAGTGGAACGGCTCGGCGCTGTCCAATATGAGCTGGGACAATGCCCGGGGCGTATGGCAGGGCACCCAGTCCTATGCGGTGATCACCGGCTTGACCCAGCATCCGGAGACGGGCAAGGACGCCGTGCGGGTGTGGACCGCTCCCAAGGCGGGCACGGTCAAAATTACCGGCCAGGTCCGCAAGGATAATACCGGGGGCGGCGACGGCGTGGTCGCTTCCATCTGGAAAAACGGCACGGTAATCTGGGATATTCACACGATCGCCTACAACGATTTTATCGGCTACAGCCACGATGTCACAACCACGGTCGCGGCGGGCGATACGATCGGATTTTATGTCTATCAAAATACGGCCAGCGATTATTACGACAATACGAATTGGGACCCGGTCATCGCCTATCAATAATGAATCGTATCGCATACAACAGAGGGGAAGCGCGCGGGCCGGCCCGCGCGCTTCCTGCCGGGAGGCTGCGGGATGAACGATAAAGCAACAATTGCAGGCGGATCGCGAACGACTGCCGCTGCTGCCGCGACCGTGACCGCCATCGCCGCTTCGATTGGGGCGCTGTTGATTTTGCTGGCGCTGACGGGCTGCGCGGCGACGGCGGAGCGGACCGGTCAGGCTCGCGAGCGCGAGGCGGTGTTCGCCACCGTGAACGGGGAGCCGCTTCAGGTCGGCGAGCTGCGGCTGATGATGAGCCGCACGCGCAGCGCATTGGCTGCCCGTTTTCAGGAGCAAGCGGGCGCCGACGGCGATGTGTTCAGCCGGCGCGAAGTCGGCGGCGAGCAACCGCTGGAGGTGTGGAAGCAGGCGGCGCTGAAGGCGCTGGTCCGGGCCAAGGTCGAGCAACTGGCTGCCGTTCGGGAGGGCGTGCTGGACGCTGCCGGCTATTCCGTTTTTTTGGACCGGCTCGCGGCGGAAAATCGCGAGCGAGCGGCAGCGTTCGCTCATGGCAAGGTCGTGTACGGGCCGACGTCCTTTACCGAGGATACGTACTTCGACTATGTGCTCACCAATGCCGATGAGCGGCTGAAGGAGAAGCTGGCGAGCGGCAGCCTGGCGGTTTCGGAGCGGGAGGTGCGCGCCTACTACGAGGCGCGGAAGGCCGAGCTGTACCGGCAGGAGGATCGGATCAGGCTCGGAAAAATCGTCATTTCCTATGTCGATGCGGACGGCCGGGTCAGCGACGAACTGAAGGAAGCGGCGGCGCGGCAAATCGAGGAAGCGGCCGGGCGACTGGCGCAGGGTGAGGATATCGCCGAGCTGGCCGGGCAGTATTCCGCCGGCCCCGAGGCTGCCGAAGGCGCCGTGCAGCTTTTCGACAGCGAGTCGGCGCGGACCGACCAGCGATATCGCGCCGAGCTATGGGACGCAGCCCAGAAGCTGCAGCCCGGCCAAACCAGCGGCGTGCTGGCGTTCAACAACGCCTTCTATTTGCTGCAATGCCTCGATAGGACCGCAGGCGGCGTGAACGCCTACGAGGAAGTAAAGGCGGACGCGCGAAGCCGGCTGCTCGAAGCCAAATTCGCCGCGTGGCTGGATGCCGAAGCCGCCCGCGCACAGGTGCAGATCGACGAGCAACAGTGGGAGCGGATCGACTGATAGTCGGCACAGCTTGGTTCAGTTCATTTAACGCGAAGCTCTGTGATGACTTGAGCGGCTATCGTAGCGGCCGATTGCAGCGCCCCTTCCAGATGGCCGCCCTGGACGCGGGCCGTCTCGGTGCCGGCAAAATAAAGGACGTTGCTCCAGCTATGATAGTCTGCGAATGGGCGCCGCGTATCGGTAACGCCCTTCTGCGTCAATAGAGGCAATGCGTGCGAGAACGTACGATTGTTTACTAACGAAAATATTAGGATTCAATTCAAGCAATTACTTGATTTTCAATCAAAGAAAGAAGGTACGACTTATGACCTGGAGAGAGATCACAACTGCCGATGAGTGGAATTCGCTTGTAGTTAAATCCGCTGAACGCGGACAGGTTATTTTAAAGCACAGTACGACCTGTCCCGTCATCTCCAATGCGCTTCAAGAATATGAGCAATACTTAAGGCGGCTCGCCGAATCCCGATGTGGATTATACGCTGGTCAAGGTCATCGAATCTCGCGTCGTATCGAATCAGATTGCGGAGGATTTGAAGGTCAAGCATGAATCGCCGCAAATTATTTATATAAAGGATAAGGCTAAATATTGGAGCGCTACGCAGTGGGCTGTTACAAAAGCGCATATGACGGCCGTGTTGGACTGACCTGAATTCGGTGATAGCTGAGGCTATTGCCGTTTTTATTGTGGAACGGAAATGAGGGATATGCGATGGAAGATAAGCTTAGTTTGGCCAGACAATTAAATTATGAATTATATAGGCAACTGGCAGGGATCGGAAAAAGCCTGTCCAGCGATAAGCGCTTGGAAATATTGAATTTGCTCTCTCAAGGGTCCAAAACCGTCGAGAGGCTGGCTTTGTCCACGCATATGACGGTGGCGAATGTGTCCAGGCATCTTCAAGTTTTGTTGGAGGCGAAGCTTGTCAAGTTCGTCAAAAACCAAACCTATGTCATCTACTCGCTCGCGGACCCGGCCATTATCGACTTTATGTCGTCGCTCTGGCGGCTCAGTGAGAAGCAATTGCCCGATATCGCAAGCTGAAGGACGATTCCCTTCATGACCTGGACGGTATCCAGACGCTCACGATGGACGAGGTTATGAAAAAAATCGATGACGAATCGATCCTTCTGTTGGATTTGCGATCCAAGGAAGAATACGAGGCCGGGCACATCGCCGAAGCGATCTCCGTTCCCATGTCGGAGCGGGACTCGTTTATGCGCGACCTGTCCAATCATGCCGAGGTCATCGCCTATTCCAGAGGTCCCCTATGTCTGTACTCGGCGATAGCCGCAGAGAAATTGCAGGCCAACGGCATCACGGCTTATCGCATGGACGAAGGCATTAATGAATGGCAGGAGCATTTTCAGCTCAAGCATTGAGTGAACGACAATGGGAGCGGATCGCCTGAACCCGTTCCTCTCTTTTTCTAAAAAGAATGCTTGACTGCACCGCTGGCCGACCGTGGTCCCGTATTGCCCTTCCGCCGGACCGAAGGCGATCCTCGTTCCGCACGTATACCTCCTCGAGACGATCGAACACCCACTTGCCCGCATCGGCTGGAGGAAGGGGACGCTGACGGACACAGGCTGGCAGTGGAGCGAAGAAAAACATGCGCTGGCTCCTAGCGGCGAAGGCTGGGATTGCGTCGGCGAGGCGTATGCGGGCAGCCAGCAGCATCTGTATCATGTGGTACATAAAATACGGCGGCTGCGGGACGCTGCCGGAGCCAGGAAGCTGGCGATCGTCTGCTACAACTATCCGCCCGGCGAAGCGAATGTGTTCGGCGGACGATACGCCGGAGCGGCGACGGCAATACGGTCGTGCCGGGAGCGGAGCTGTATTGGGGAACGGGACAATGTTCGGAAGTGACAATCGACGGCAAAGGAAAGTTCAGGCTGATTTATCGGGACAGCGATGAGACGGGCGATCGGTTCCGGATTGCCGCCTGCGATTTCTCCGATATGGGCGAATATCGGGTAGGAGAGCCCGTCGACCTGACGCTGGACGGCATGCCGCCCGGCGATCTGTGCGCATCCCCTGTCGCCTACGATCCGGTCAGGAAGGTTTATTACTTGATGGCGGAGAAGGAATGGGACGGCGTCGTCCGCTGCTGCCGGGAGACTGTCGTCGCGGTCGCAAGCGCGGATGCTCTCGAGCGCGGGGAGGCCGAGTGGACGACACTTGCCGTGCTGGACAGCGGAGTCACCGGCCGCTACGGCAACCACAATCCGGCCGTCGTTCGCGATCCTTACGGTCGTATCCGCCACCCGGATCGGCTCGAGATGTCCTTGTCGTCGGGCGAACAGAGCTATATTTGGTCTTTTCGGATATGCGGCATTGTCGGGGAGCTGGTCGAGCCGAGCAGTGCTATCTGATGCGGCACAAAAAAACGAAAGCGCTGTTCATAGCAGCGCCTCGCCGAAGGTCGCGCGCATCGCATCGTGACGGCCGTTCGGGCTTCGCGGGACCCGATGGGGCGGCGCGAGCCGTTCCGTCTGATGCCGCTCGTCGATGCCGATGCGTTGACCCTCCCGGAACCTCCCCGGCGTGAGGCCGGTCTCTCGTTTGAACAGCTTGCAAAACTGCGCGTCCGTGGAAAAACCGGAGCGGATCGCGACCTCCGATACGGACAAGTCGGTGTTGCCGAGCAGATCGGAAGCGCGCTCCACCCGCTTGGACAGCAAATATTGCTGAGGGGATACGCCGGTCTCTTCCTTGAACAAATGGCGGAACCGGTCATAGCTGTAGCCGGACTCGACGGCCAGCGCGTTAAGGTTCAGCTTCTGACCGAAGTGTTCGTCCAGAAACCGGCGGAAGGAGAGCAGCTTTTTGCCATTCGTCTGCAGCGATAGCGTCTCGTGCATCTGGCGGGACAGCTCGACGGCAAGCTGGCCGATCATCTGATCGAGCATGATGGAGTAATGCGTGCGCTTGGCCGTGAATTCGTCATCCAGGGACGATAGAATCGACCATATTCTGGCATCCTTATCCTGGAACATGCCTTCCGGCAGCATCAGCCTGTCGTCGTCGCAAGTGAATCCGATGAACAAAACATCGGTATCCTCCGTCCTTCGCTCGTCGTGCATCGTGCCCGGGCGGATAAGGCTGTATGCGCCTGAGCCGAACAGATACGTATTTTCGCCGATCTCCGTCTGACCTTCTCCGTTGACATAGTAGACCAATTCGTAGCAATTATGAGAATGGTGCGCCACATAAAACTGCTTGGCCCTCACCGATCTGTACAGGAATTCGAATTTCATCCGCGGCGCTCCTCCTCATATGTTAGCCATTTCGTATAATAGGTCGGCCAAATCGTTATAAAAGCGGTTTCATATCAGATGATATGCTAAAAACAGCTCGCAAGCAATATCCCAATCCGAGTGCAAGAGAATCCGTTTCCAACTGAAGGGAAAACGAAATGTGTAACCGGTATGAGAATGCACATTAAAGACGAGAAGGTTGAATGGCATTGGCAACGATCAGAGACGTAAGCAAGCTGGCGGGCGTATCGGTTGCCACCGTATCGCGTGTGCTTAACCGTAAGGGATACGTGGGCGAAAAAACGGAGCAGAACGTCCTGGCGGCGATGAAGGCTCTGAAGTTCCGGCCGGATCATACGGCCAGAAGCCTGGCGGGCAAGGGCTCGTCGACTGTAGGACTCATGATCCCGGACATCCTGAATCCGTTCTTCCCGGAGGTCGCCAGAGCGATCGAGGATGTCGCCAGCGCCAGCGGGTTCAACGTCATGCTGTGCAATACGGTGGGCAGCATGGACAAGGAACGGCGCTACCTGGATATGCTCGCGAGCAAGCGGGTAGACGGAATCATCATCGCCTCGTACACGATCCAGCCGGAGCGGCTGCTCGACTTCATGGACGACATTCCGGTCGTGCTGATCGACAATCCTCTTCCGGATTATCCGTTGATCTCGATTGCCTGCAACAATCGGGACGGCGCGGCTCTGGCGGTCAGACATCTGCTCGAGGAGGGCTGCGTCAAAATCGGGCATATCCGGGGGCCGCTGCAGGTGACTGCGGCGCATGAGCGCAGCCTGGGCTACGAGGAGGCGTGCGGGAGCGCCCCGTGGTTCGTGCCGAGCCTGATCGCGCAGGGGAACTTCCACATCGAGGACGGTCAGCGGGCAATGCTCGAATTGATCGAGCGTCATCCCGACCTGGACGGCGTGTTCGCCGGCAACGATCTGATGGCGATCGGCGCCCTGCAGGCGCTCTACAAGCTCGGCATACAAGTGCCGGAGCAGGTGAAGGTGATCGGATTCGACGGCGTCGCGTTGAACATGAGCGTGCCGGCGCTGACGACGGTTGCGCAGCCGATCTATTCGATCGGGGCGCTGGCGATGGAGCTGCTGCTGCGGCTTATTCGCGGAGAGTCGGCCGAGCGCAAAGTGTACGAGCTGGACGCCAAGTTATTGATTAGAGAAACGACAAGAAAGCTAAGATAGGAGCAAGCATATGAGCAAGCAACCGGTCATCGCTGTCGCAGGAAGCTTCAATATGGATCTGGTCGTGTCGCTGGACCGGCTGCCCCGGCTCGGAGAGACGGTAGCGGGTGAACAAATCCGGTACTTGCCCGGCGGCAAAGGGGCGAATCAAGCGGTCGGCTGTGCGCGGCTCGGAGCGAATACGGTCATGATCGGCGCGCTCGGCGACGATCGGTTCGGGACGGAGATCGCGGCATCGCTCAAGCAGGAAAATATCGATATGGGCGGCGTCGCCTGCGTGGAGGGTGTGCCGACCGGGATCGCCACGATATTGCGCACGCAGGAGGACAACTGCATCGTCGTCGTGCCGGGGGCGAACGAGCGCTGTACGCCGGAGCGGATCGACGAGCATGCCGAGCGCATCCGGCAGGCGGACCTGCTGCTCGTGCAGCTGGAAATACCGCTGGAGTCGGTCGTCCGGGCGATGGAGATCGCGCGTGCGGCCGGGGTGAAGGTCGTGCTCAATCCGGCGCCCGCGCGCACGCTCCCGGAGCATGTGCTCCGGTTGGCGGACTATGTGACGCCGAACGAGACGGAGTTCGAAGCGCTCAGCGGCGCGGATAGCGGATCTGAGGAGCGGCTCCTGCAGGCGATGAGCGATTGGCAGCGCCGGTATGGTCATACGTTGATCGTGACCCGGGGCGAGAAGGGGATGGCGGTCGTGGACGGTGACGGGGCGCAGACGATCGCGGCTCCGAGCGTCAAGGTCGTCGATACGACTGGGGCGGGGGATGCGCTGAACGCCGCGTTAGGCTATGGCATCGCGAGCGGATGGTCGATCGCGGACAGCGCGCGGTTCGCGGTCAAGGCCGCGTCCCTGTCCGTCACCCGCTTCGGGGCGCAGCAGGCGATGCCGTACGGGGACGAGGTGACGAGCCTGTGAAGAAGACGGGAATCTTGAACAGCGAACTGTCCAGCGTCATTGCCGCCGTGGGGCATACGGATCTCATCGTCGTCTGCGACAGCGGATACCCGATTCCGAAGGGGACGCTTCGCATCGATCTGGCGCTGCGCAGAGGAAGCCCCGGCATCGTCGAGACGGTCGCGGAGATGGCGCGCGAGCTTGAGGTGGAGAAGATCACCTTCGCGCTGGAATCCGGGCAGCACTGTGCCGGGTTGATCCGCGAGGTCCAGGCGCTGTTCCCCGGCGCCGGGCACGAAGGAATCGGCCATGACGCATTCAAGGCGCTGGCTGCGCGCGCTGTCGCGATCGTGCGGACCGGCGAATGTATTCCGTACGCCAACGTCATTTTGCATGCCGGCGTCGCGTTCTGAGACGATGCGCAGCGAGAGGAGTGATGTACGACAAAAAAAGCAACTCACTGTATGCGTAGATGACGCCCCCCGATTGTAGCGAATCGAAGGAGCGCCCGCACAAGTCAGTCGCCTTTGAAATCCAGATCTTTTTCATCGTACACCAACATCGGGGTTCAAGCAACAAGCAGCAGCCTATCGCATCTCATCCGGGAGGTCAAACAAATGAAAACGAAAAAATGGCTGAGCCTCACCTTAAGCGCCGCACTGGCCACGGTGTCCCTGTCCGCATGCTCCGGCAATGCCAATAATACGAACGCATCGGCGAGCGGGTCCGCCGCTCCGTCCGCAAGCGCGCCCGCAAGCTCGGGCGCAGACGTCAAGCTGGACCCGGTGACGATCAAGTGGTACGTCAACCTCTCGTGGTGGAAGTATCCGGGCGAGTGGGGCACGGACAAGTTCTCGCAGTTCGTCCGCGACAAGTTCGGCCTCAATATCGAATTCCAGACGCCGGCTGCGGACGACGGCCAGAAGCTCGCTTCGATGATCGCTTCGGCGGACGTGCCCGACCTGATTACGGTCGAAGCCTGGAACAACTCGCAGAAGCCGCTCATTCAGGCCGGTCTCGTGCAGCCGCTCGACGATCTGATCCCGAAGTACGCGCCGACGTTCCGGGACGAGATCTACAACGACGTCTGGAACTGGTACAAAGCCCCGGACGGCAAAAACTACGGACTCCCGAACTACGCCTACTCCAGCGAGCAGTTGAAGCCGGGACAGAAGCTTGAGCCGAACGGCGGGTTCACGCTTCGCAAAGATATTTACGACCAGTTGGGCCGTCCGGACGTCTCTTCGCCGGATCAGTTCCTGTCCGTGCTCGAGCGCGTCAAAAACGAAGTGAAAACGTACGACGGCAAGCCGCTGATCCCGCTGCAGCTGTACGACGGCATCGGCTCGTCGGTCAACTGGCTGATCCAATACTTCAACACGTCGTACGAGGACAAGGACGGGAACTGGGTCGATGTCCGCTTCCAGCCGCATTATTATGAGGCGCTGAAGTTCCTGAACGAGGCCAACAACCGCGGGCTGATCTCGAAGGACAACTTCACGGACACCCGCGACGCCATCAACGAGAAGGTGGCGAGCGGCCGCGTATTTTCCATGATGACGGCGCCGCAGGACTTCTCGAACGCGAACGGACCGATGAGAACGCTGTTCCAGGCGGATAATAAAGCGCAGTACGAGACGTTTGTCCTGAAAAACTACGAAGGCGAAGATCCGGTGCTCCAGGACATTCGCGGCATGGGCTGGCTGCTCACGATGGTCGGCAAAAATACGAAGTACGCGGACCGGATCACGAAGCTGCTGCAGTTCCTGAACAGCGACGAAGGCCAATATATGATTCAGTTCGGCTGGGAAGGCGAGACGTATACGAAGACGTCCGACGGCCTCTATGCGCCAACGCAGGAATATCTGGATCTCAACAAAACCGGCAAGGCAGCTCCGAAATGGGGCATGGGCTTTAACCTGCTGGCCAACTGGCTGACGGTCAAGGATCTGATCCCGCCGCAGACGGACCCGGAGGAAAAGTATCTCCAGGAGTTGAAAAAGCCGCTTGAGCAGTACAGCTACAATCTGATGGCGAATACCAACCGCATCGATTCGGGCGATCCGCGCTGGAACGAGATGAGGCAAAAGGAAATGGAGTTCTCGAACTACTGGAACAAGCAGTTGGTCCGCATGATTACGGCCAAGTCCGAGGCGGATCTGAAAAAAAATTACGACGAATCGCTGGCCCAGTTGAAGAAGATGGGCTGGGAGAAGTGGTACGACTTCCAAAACGAAGGCTATCAAAAAACGAAAGAAATTCTCGGCATGAAAAACGGCTATCCGACAGGCGGCACGAACGAATAAGGACGGCAAGCAGGGCAAGCCGCCGACCAAGCGGCGGCTTGCCTCGCCCCATGCCCGCTCCGAAAGGATGATGGCAGATGAACGCCTCGAAACCCGGCATAGCGCGGAGGATGCTATCGCAGTGGCAACTGCAATTGATGGCGCTCGGCGGCGTCGTGTTCATCGTGATTTTTGCCTACTTGCCGATGGCAGGCATTACGATGGCTTTCAAAAAGATGGATTACTCGTACAATCTGACAAAAGATATTTTTACCGCGCCGTGGGCAGGCTTCGATAATTTCATGAATTTTTTCAACGATTATCAGTTCAAGGACATCTTGTGGAACACGCTGTTTCTGAATTTGATCCAGCTACTGATCAATTTTCCCGCACCGATCGTATTTGCGATACTGATCAACGAAGTGTTCCATACGCGCTTCAAAAAGATCGTGCAGTCGCTCAGCTATTTTCCGCATTTCCTGTCGTGGATCGTGTTCGGCGGCATCGTGCTCAACCTGCTCTCGCAGGACAGCGGCGTCTTGAACCCGGCGCTGAAGACGCTCGGGCTCATTCACGACAACGTCGACTACCTGGGCGATCCGCACAAGTTCTGGGCGATCATCGTCGTCTCGTCACTACTGAAAGGTCTGGGCTGGGGATCGATCATTTATTTGGCGGCGATCACGAGCATCGACACCTCGCTGTACGAAGCCGCGACGATCGACGGCGCCGGCCGTTTCCATAAAATCCGCCACATCACCATCCCGTCCATCTCGGGCACGATAATCGTCTTTTTGCTGCTCACGATCAGCGGGCTGCTGAATTCGTCCTTCGATCAGATCTGGGTGTTCCAGAACAATATGAACCTGGACGGCAGCGAGGTGATCGATACGTATGTGTTCAAGATGGGACTCACGCAGATGCGCTACTCGTATACGACCGCCGTTGGGGTGTTCAAATCCGTCATCGCGCTCGCGCTGCTCGTCACCAGCCACCTCATCAGCAAGCGAGTAGCGGGACGCGGCATTTTCTAATGGCAAAGGAGGTTATCGCGCGTGGTCGGCATAAAAAAGTGGGATGCGTTTTCCATTGTCAATTACGTATTTTTGAGTTTGTTTTGTCTGCTTGCCATCTATCCGATGATCTACGTGCTCGCCGGATCGCTGAACGACGGCAACGACTATATGCGCGGCGGCGTCTATTTCTTTCCTCGTCAGTTCAGTCTGGCCAGCTACAAGATCGTGTTCGGAGACGAACGGCTGTATACGGGCTTTACGATCACCCTGCTGCGGACCGTGCTCGGCACGATCGCCTCCGTGCTGTTCACGGCGATGGTCGCCTATGCGATGTCCAGGCAGAAGCTGGTCGGCCGGAGCGTCTACTCGTGGATTTTTCTGTTTACGATGTTTTTCGGCGGGGGGCTCATCCCGTATTTTCTCGTCCTGAAGTTTCTGCATCTGCTGAACACGTTCTGGGTATTCGTCATTCCGACGATGTTCTCCGTGTTCAACATGATTATTATGCAGAGCTTCTTCCGCGAGCTGCCGGAGGAGATGCTCGAATCGGCGTCGCTCGACGGGGCCGGCGACTTCGGCATGTTCGCGAGACTCGCGCTCCCGCTGTCCATGCCCGTCCTGGCGACCGTCGCGATGTGGAACGGCGTCTGGCACTGGAACGAATTTTACGATGCCATGCTCTTCACCAACAACGACAAGCTGATGACGCTTCAGCTCTATATGATGAAGCTCATCAAAGAATCGGATATGATCTCGGCGAACAGCCAGTTCATCCCGCCGCAAGCCCGGCGGGCATTCAGCGTGACGACGGTGCGGATGGCCGCGATCATCATCAGCACGATACCGATTCTGTTCGTCTATCCGTTCATGCAGCGCTACTTCGTAACCGGCATTATGGTCGGTTCCTTGAAGGGTTAATTAGAGAGGGAAAGGGAGAGGGAGAGAACCAGATGACATATTATGAATTGAGCCAGGAGCTAAGATTGAGCCGCCTGCAGCATCCGAAGCGCCGCGTGCGTATCGCGATGGATACGGATACGTTCAACGAGATCGACGACCAGTTCGCCATCGTCTACGCGCTGTTGTCGCCCGAGGCGGTGGACGTCGAGGCGTTCTACGCGGCGCCATTCCACAACGAGCTGTCCGACGGGCCGGCCGACGGCATGGAGAAAAGCTATCAGGAGCTGCGCAAAATATCGCGGCTGATGGGGACGGAGGAGCGAATCCCGGTGTACCGGGGGTCGACGACTTATCTGCCGGACGCGGGCACGCCGGTCGTCAGCGAAGCGGCCGAGGACCTGGTCAAGCGGGCGCTGGCGTCGCCGGACGACGATCCGCTGTATGTGGTCGCGATCGGCGCGATCACGAACGTGGCGTCCGCGCTGCTGCTGGAGCCGTCCATCGCCCGCAAGATCGTTGTCGTCTGGCTGGGCGGCCATGCGCTTCATTGGCCGGACACGAAGGAGTTCAATCTGTTCCAGGATCTGCACGCCTCCCGCATTATGATGGACAGCGGCGTGCCGCTCGTCCTGCTCCCGGTCGCCGGCGTGTCGTCTCATCTCGTCACGACGCTGTCGGAGCTTCGGGATTATGTGAAGCCGTGCGGGGAGATCGGCGAGTACCTGTACGAGACGTTCCGCAACTGCTCGGCCGACCACTTCGGTTACTCCAGAGTCGTCTGGGACATCGCGGCGATCGCATGGCTCGTGAACGAGAATTGGCTGCCCAGCACGCTTGCGCCGAGTCCCTGGATCAGCGAGGACTTCCGCTGGTCGGCCGACCCGTACCGGCACTTCGTCAAGGTCGCGCAGTTCGCGGACCGCAATGCGGTCTTCCGGGACTTCTTCGGCAAATTGGCCGCCTATAATCGGAACAACGAAGCATAAGTATCGCTTGGTACGTGCAGCTATTGCCGCGCCAGTGGCCAGGGAGGCAGACACAGGAGGTCTGCCTTTTTGGCGTGCCGAGACAAAAGGCGAACGGCAGGTTCGTCTTTTATTGCTTTTACTATTACGACCGGCGCAATATTTGTCGAAATAGAAAGATATATAGGGAATCTCGAGGTGTGCGATAACGATGACGGCTGCGGGTAACCGGCATTTGCTTGAGGTCATCGATCTGCAAGCGGGCTTTGCGATTGGCGGACGTTATTATCCGGCTATCGATCATATATCGCTGCAGGTCGAGCCGGGGAAGGTAACTTGTATCGTCGGCGAATCCGGCAGCGGCAAAAGCGTCCTGGCGCTCTCCATCATGGATCTGCTGCCCAAGGACAACGGCAGACGAACCCAAGGCGAGATTCGGCTAAACGGCCGCAATCTGATGGAATGGTCGGAGGCGGAAATGAACCGCGTGCGGGGCAGGGAAGTCGGGTTCGTGTTCCAGGAGCCGTTGACGGCGCTGAATCCGATTGTGACCGTAGGTTCGCAGATTCAGGAGGCGCTGCGCAATCATAAGCCACTCTCCAGACGGGAGTCGCGCGCACTGACGATCGATCTGCTGCGTCAAGTCGGCATCTTGCGGCCGGAGGCGGTGTTCCATGAATACCCGCATCAGCTGTCGGGCGGCATGCGGCAGCGTGTCATGATCGCCATGGCGATCGCCTGCGAGCCGCAGCTGCTGATCGCGGATGAACCGACGACGGCGCTGGACGTATCCGTTCAGGCGCAGATTCTGGCGCTGTTCAAGTCTTTGCAGCAGCAGCGCGGCATGGCGCTGCTCCTCATCACGCACAACTTAGGCGTCGTGGCCGAGATGGCGGACGAGGTAATCGTGATGTACGCCGGGGAGATTGTGGAGCAGGGCGACGTGGACCGTATTTTCCACGAACCGAAGCATCCTTACTTGCAGCAGTTGCTGCAATTGATACCGCGCCTCGACCGCGAATACGAGCGCTTCGCATCCATCGGCGGGAACGTCCCGTCGCTGCTGCATATGCCGCAGGGCGGCTGCCGGTTCGCCCCGCGCTGTCCGGAGGCGATGGAGCGATGCTTCGCGGAGAAGCCGCAGATGACGGATACGGGCGCGAACCACCTCGTTCGCTGTCTGCTGTATTCGGGCGGCGGTGCGTCCGGCGGGACAGACGGAGGGGATGACGATGACTGAGCGCGAGCCGCCGCTGCTGGAAGTCCGGTCGCTGACCAAGGAATACCCGCTGATCGGCGCGTTCCGCAAGCGAATGGGAACGATCCGCGCGCTTGACGACTTCTCGCTGGCGGTCCGCCAGGGTGAGACGGTCGGATTGGTGGGCGAATCGGGCAGCGGCAAGTCGACGGCCGGTCGCGTCATCGCACGGCTCGTCGAGGCGACTTCCGGGTCGATCGTATTTCAGAATCGGGACATTACGAATGCAACGGGCGCGAAGCTGCGGGGCTGGCGCCGGGACTTGCAGATGATCTTCCAGGACCCCGATACGTCGCTGAACCCGAAGCTGAGGGTCGGCGATATCGTGTCGGAGCCTGTCCGCAACTACACGAGGCTGTCCGGGCGGCAGGCGCAGACGCTGGCGGCGGAGCTGCTGCTTCGGGTCGGCTTGTCCGCCGATGCATGCGCCAAATACCCGCATGAATTTTCGGGCGGCCAGAAGCAGCGGATCGGCATTGCCCGGGCGCTGGCGCTGAACCCCAAGCTTATTGTGGCGGACGAGCCGGTGTCTGCGCTGGACATGTCCGTGCAGGCCCAGGTGCTGAACCTGATGCGGGATCTTCAGCAGGAGAGCGGTTTGTCCTACCTGTTTATTAGCCACGATCTGAGCATTGTGCACGCGATCAGCGACCGGATCGGGGTCATGTACGCCGGCCGGCTGATCGAGTGGGCGGACAAGCGGAGCCTGTATCGGACGCCGCTTCATCCGTATACGCAGCAATTGATCGCGGCGATACCGGTGCCCGACCCGCGTCTGCGAGCGAACCGGATCGTGCCGCAGGACGAGCCGCCCGGTCCGGCGCCGCGCATGTCCGGCTGCGCCTTCCGGGCACGCTGCGGGTTCGCCAAGCCGGCTTGCGCCGAGATCGTGCCTTCGCTGAAGCCCGCTGCGGCGGACCACCAGGTAGCGTGCCATTTATACGATTAACAAGTGTCTGAGAGGGAGATATCGGTTGAACAAATTGCGAATCGGATTGCTGACTATTGTACTTGCAATGACCTGGGTGCTGACAGGGTGCCAGGAAGAGAAGACGCCGGCCGCGTCCGGAACCGCGTCGGCTGCCGCCGCCTCGCCTGCGGCTGCGGCGGGCGAGCCCGTCTACGGGGGAACCGTCACCTACGCGTACGATCAACCGTTCCAGGGCGTGCTCGAGCCTGCGCTTTTTTCGGATAACGGAGACAATCTCATTCTGAATATGATCTCGGAGCCGATGTTCGCCACGGGAGACGATCTCAAGACATACCCCGATCTGGCCACCTGGACGGAGTCGGACGACCATCTCACCTTCACCTTCAAGATCAAGGAGGGCGTGAAGTGGCACAACGGCGACGAATTGACGGCCGAGGACTGGAAGTTCGCGCTGGAGACGATCGCGAACAAGGATTCGGACAGCCCGCGCTGGGACAATGTCAGCATGATCGCCGGCGCCGAATCGTATCGCAACAAAGAGGCGGCCGACATCTCGGGCATCCGGATTATCGATCCGCATACGATCGCCATCACGGTGACCGAAGCCGCGCCCAACATACTCGGCACGCTGTGGGCCTACCCGATGCCGCAAAAGTATTATGCGGGCATCGAGCCGGGACAACTGGCGGCCGCCGCTCAAGTCCGCACGAGCCCGATCGGGCTCGGCCCCTTCAAGGTGAAGAAGGTGCAGACGGGCGAATATGTAGAGCTGACGAGGAACGACGATTACTGGAAGGGCAAGCCTTATCTGGACGGCGTCGTGTTCAAGACGATTGACGGCAGTCTGGCGACAAGCCTGCTGGGCAACGGCGAAGTGGACGTGATGACGCTGCCGAACAGCCAGTACAAGGATGCGCAGAAGCTGGGCAACGTCGAGCTGATCGAGCAGAACAGCTTGTCCTACAATTATATCGGCTTCAAAATGGGCAAGTGGGATGCGGCCGGCGAACAGAACGTCATGAACAACCCGAAGTTCGCGGACAAGCGGCTTCGCCAGGCGATGGCGTACGCCATCGACCGCGTCAAGCTGATCGATGCCTTCTACAACGGGCTGGGGACGCCGATCGCCGTGCCGATGCCGGAGGTCAGTTGGGCCAAAATACCGGACGAGCAGATCGACATGTACGGCTACAATCCGGACAAGGCCAGGCAGCTGCTCGACGAGGCGGGCTACAAGGATGTCGACGGAGACGGCTTCCGCGAAGATGCGAGCGGCCGGAAGCTGACGATCGGCTACGACGCCATGTCCGGCAGCGAGATCGACGAGCCGATGGCGCAGGCGATGCTGCAATTTTGGCAGGACATCGGATTAAACGTCAAGCTGAACGGCGGCGCGCTGAAGGAATTCGACGCCTTCTACACGGCGGTCGAAGCGGACGATCCTTCCGTCGAATTGTTCTCGGCTGCGTGGGGGCTCGGCAGCGATCCGGACCCGACCGGCCTGTGGCGCTCGAACGACGAATGGAACTATCCGCGCTGGGTCAACCCCGAATCGGACCGCTTGATCGCAGAAGGTACAAGCGCCAAGGCGATGGACGAGCAGTACCGCAAGCAGATTTACTACGATTGGCAGAAGCTGGTCAACGACGAACTGCCGATGATTTTCCTGTACACGCCCGTCGACGTGACGGCGAAGAGCAAACGCCTGCAAGGCGTTCATACGAATGCCTTCACCAATCAGGTCGATATGGACAAATGGTGGGTGATTCCTTCTTAAGGAGCTGCGTTCATGCTTGTTTACACGATCCGGCGTATGCTCGGCATGATTCCTCTGCTGATGCTGATCTCCATCGTCGTCTTCGCGCTGGCGAAGCTGATGCCGGGCGATGCGCTGACGGGCAGAATCGATCCGAAAAACGCATCCCCGCAATACATTGCGGAGATGCGGGAGAAGCTCGGCTACAACAAACCGCTTGTCTGGCAATACGGGCACTGGATCAAAGGGGTCGCGCGAGGCGATTTGGGGCAGTCCGTCGTTCATAAGAAGCCCGTAGGCGAGATCATCGCCGAGCGCCTTCCCAACACGCTGCTGTTGATGGGGCTCTCGCTATTCATTACATATGCGGCGGCCATCGTGATGGGCGTCTATGCGGGCAAACGTCCGGGGTCGCCGGCAGATTACGCCATTACAGTGTTAAACTATATCGGCTATGCCGTCCCCGGCTTTGTAGCGTCGATCGCGGCCATCTATTTGTTTTCGTTCAAGCTGGGCTGGGTGCCGGCCAGCGGCTCCGTCGGCATCGGGCTGGACGACGGCTCGCTGTCTTATTATGTCAGCAAAATCAAATATGCGATTTTGCCCGCGTTGGTGCTCGGCCTGTTCAGCACGGCCGCCTATACGCAGTTTTTGCGCAATGAAATGATCGATAACGGCCGCAAGGATTATGTCCGCACGGCCAGGGCGAAAGGAACGAAGCCGTCGCGTATCGATCGCGTTCATATTTTCCGGAACTCGCTCCTTCCGCTGATTACCTTCCTCGGCTTCGACATCGGCGCGCTGCTCGGCGGAGCGGTCGTCATCGAGACGATTTTTACCTATCCGGGCATTGGCCAGTTGGTCGTGCAATCTGTGAACAGCCGCGATTATTCGGTGCTGATGGCGCTCACGATGCTGCTGTCGTGTATGACGCTTGTCGGCAATCTGGCAGCGGATCTGATCTACAGCCTCGTCGACCCGCGTATTCGAATTCAATAAACGGAGGGCAGATGCAGGTGAAAGTGACGGGTATGCAGCAGCTTGTTCGCGATTTTGCCGCCCGCAAGCCGGCTATCGTCTCTTTAATTTTTCTCGTGGCGGTGGCGGCTTGCTGCTGGTGCGCGCCTTATCTGACGCCGTTCGATCCGATCCGGATCAACCTGGATGCGATCAACCGGCCGCCCTCCGTCCACCATTGGCTCGGCACGGACAAGGGCGGGAGGGATATTGCCGCGCGTCTGCTGTACGGCGGCGCCGTGACGCTGAAGATCTCATTTTCCATCACGCTGATCATCACGCTGATCGGTACTTGCATCGGCATGGCGGCCGGGTATTATGGCGGATGGCTGGGTGGCGCGCTCATGCGCTTTACCGATTTTATGCTCGTTTTTCCGCTGTTGATTGGCGTCATTGTGCTGAAGACGCTGGTGAAGGAAGCGAGCGTCACGGTATTGATCCTGACGATCGGCTTGCTCGGCTGGGGCGTATGCGCGAGGCTTGTGCGAGGCAAAGTGCTGGCGGAGAAGGAGCACGAGTACATTGTGGCGGCCGTGTCGATCGGCTGCCCTCCGTATAAGGTCATTTGGAAACACCTGCTGCCGAATATCGTGTCGACGATTGTGGTCCAGGCGATTGTGGTGGCGGCCTCCATGATTACCGTCGAGACCTCGCTCAGCTTTTTGGGCTTCGGCGTCCCTGCCAACGTCCCGAGTTGGGGGAGTATGGTGTCGGATGCCATTCGGCCCGAAGTGCTCGCGCATCAATGGTGGATTTGGCTGCCGGCCGGCTTGCTCATCACGCTGACGATTTTGGCGCTCAACTTTATCGGAGAGGGTGTCAAGGGGGCATTCGAGCCTCGCAAATGAAGGCGCGATCTCGTTGCTATCGAATGGCGGATACGATAGAATAGCATACAATCAAGGCGATACGCTTTAACGCGGCATTGCGGCGGTTGCCTTCTGGAGGGAAGCGCATGGAAGACCGGGCATCCGGGTTAGTGATTCGACGCCACAACCAACCTTTGGAGAAGGTGACGTTGACCAACAGCGGTCTCGAGCTGATGCTGATCTCTTCCGGGGACGGCACCGAAGTGATTCATCATCGCCTGACGGCCGGCAGCCGCTGGGCGCTGTCTCCTGCGGACGGCTGGGAAGCGCTGGAGTTTGTTTACGTTCTATCCGGTTCGCTCATGTGGCAGTCCCCCCTCGGCAACCGCGTTCTGCAGCGCGGAGATTCGATATCGGCGCAGCCGGTCAAGCGCGAAGCGATTTTCGTGGCGCAAACCGAGTGCGAATTTCTGTATGTCGCATCCCAGCCTGTATTTTACCATTACAGCGAGAATGCCAAAGAGCTGATGCGGCTCGCAGTCGATATCGAACAGAAAGACGGCTATACCGCCGATCACTGCTACAACATTATGAAGCTGTCGATGATGGTCGGAGAGAGCATGGGATTGTCTCCCACGCAGCTCATGGATTTGAATTACGGCTCGTTTTTCCACGATATCGGCAAGACCAAGGTGCCGGAGAGCATCTTGGGCAAGCCGGGCAAGCTGACGAACGAAGAATACGAGATTATGAAAATGCACACGACCGAAGGCCGGGAGATTCTTCGCGCTACGGGGTTGTCCAATTTGGAGACGGCGGGCATTATTGTCGAGCAGCACCATGAACGCTTTGACGGCAGCGGTTATCCTTTCCGCCTGAAGGGCGGCGACACTCATATTTGCTCGTCGATTGTAGCGGTCGTCGATTCCTATGATGCGATCACGGCCAAGCGCGTCTACAAGGAAGCCGTGCCCAAGGAGGATGCGCTTGCCGAACTGGAGCGATCCCGGGACAAATATCACCCCGACGTGATGGCCGCTTTTTTTAAACTGGCCGAGCAGCTATAAAAAAAGAAAAACCTGTTTGTCTGCCGGCGCTCCTGTTAGAAGAAGCGGCGGGAAGACAAACAGGTTTTTTTGTATGCAGTCTTTATTTCTTTTTGTTGATCAGCGCCACAGGCGGATCGATCGCGAGCAAGGAGACGCCATTCAGTTCAACCATGGCATAGGAATGATCGATCGACAGTCCCGTCAGATCGGTTACCGTCTGGTGAACAGACTCTTGCAGGTTGAATGTAGCGTCGCCCAAAGCGCTGGACGGCTGGATGACTTTCGGGAGCAAGTTGAGTCCGACGACAAGATTGTTGCTCGGATTGTAAGCGGCAAAGGCGCCTCCGACCCACAGCGTTTGGCCCAAAAGGCCTGCGGCGACCAGCGCCGTTAATTTCTTTTTCATGATAGCCTCCTGCATTGATATTATTGGAAGGGTGAAGGACGAAGTTCATGGCAGGATAGCTATTCATGGTGCCATCCTGGTGCTTGGTGCCTAGTTTCGAGCTTTTTTGCATGAAAAATATGGGATAATTCTACCATGCGCACCTGGGCGAGTCAATAGATAACGAGAGAGGAAATGCTAACGATTCAGGAGCTTTTTGTTTGATTGGGAAGTGTAAGGTGTTGCGTGAGCGCCATACATGGCTAACGGGCAGTTTAAATTCGCAATCCATAAGAAACAACCCAAGCTGAAATATGCTAAGCTGATTTGGAGAAAGTCGAATGGAACAATTTAATTATAGGAGGGCGTTATTAAAATGGCAAAACTGATCTACGCTAATAACATATCTTTGGACGGATACATTGAGGACGAGCGCGGCAATTTCGATTGGGGGATATCCAATGACGAGACGTATGCGTTCTGGACTGGCTTCCAGCGGCCGATCGGCACCTTCCTATACGGGCGTCGACTCTACGAGAACATGGTATACTGGGAGACGGCTGACGCAGGCAGTGATCAACCGGAGATCAAGCAGGAATTCGCGCGAACCTGGAGAGCGGCAGAGAAGATTGTATATTCCCGGACGCTTCAGGCAGTGTCAAGCGCTAGCACCAGGATAGAGCGCGAATTCGATGCTGAGGCGATCCGAAGGCTTAAGGAGTCTTCTGTAGCCGACATTTCAATTGGCGGACCCGAGCTTGCCGGGCAGGCGATGAGCGCGGGACTGATCGACGAGTGTCATCTGCTTCTGAATCCGATTGTCTTGGGTGGAGGAAAGCGAGCATTGCCGAACAACCTCGGCATGCGGCTTGAGCTGCTCGATGAGCACCGCTTCCAAGGCGGCGTGGTTCATCTTCACTACCGCGTGATCGTCTGACCGCGACGATAGAGTGAAATTCAGGAGATATGCTTTCGGACTTACTGTAATCAAGTCAAATTACGAAGCTGGAAGTTATGAGCGGCTTCCATTTTTGAACTAACGTGACGGCACCATCCTCATTAGTTTGATACGATGCAGTTGTATTGTACAGAAAAAACTTCTGCTCAGAGAGAGCAGAAGTTTTTCTGTACAATCATAGATTTATTTTAATCATGCAATGAAACGTCCGATTTTCAGGCAGTTAATCAAATCAAATTCAACTAGATAAAGGGTGGAGTAAGGATTTCATTTACGATTGTATTGACGTTGCTTGCGGACAATAATACCTGGTCCAACTCATGATTACTTGCTACAAGCTTGTTCGACAATGTTTCATTTAGAATAATTTCGTGTTTGCGTTTTCTGTATAACCTTCGGTACGAACTGTTGACTTGCTTGCGGGATGTAGTATAAAGCCAAGCCTCGATGTTAGGGTGGGTTTTTAATTTGTGCTTGAACCTGAGCAAAAGTATTTTGAGTACATTCTTCTGCGATAGTCACTCATGCCCCCCATATAATTTGAGCCTCCTCCACGTAGGTACGAAATAACCCAAATAGTACTCAAAATAAAGCTCTCGTATCTTACGGAAAGTATATTTTCCCATATGTAAATGGTTGGAAGTAAATAGATAAAAATTACCTTTGATGATTTCCCGAGACGCCTTGTGGCACTAAGAAAGTGGGGCATAAAACGCCGAAACCCCTTGATTTTGTAGGTTTTTGGCGGTTTTTTGGTTCCCCTAAAGGGACATCGTTTCCGCTTGGTTCCCTTTAGCACGCTAGTTTCAGGTTCCAGTGGGCTAACCCCCCGTGGAGGTTCGAGTCCTCTCGACCGCACACCCTAACAATGAATAAGCTCTTGAATCGGTCCTTGTGACGGTTCAGGAGCTTTTTGGCACTATAGTCGTTGATATAGTAAGAACTGCAACGCCAACATCGTCCCCGTCATCAAGGATCATCCCCCGAATACCTACATTTTTCCGCAATTGCCCGCTCAAACCTGACATGAAGCGCTTTCTTTTCAGTTTTCTACATAGCTCGAAGCGGTACAATGAGTGTCAAACCGCCCAAATGCGGCGTCACAAAATCGCAGAAGAAGAGGAGTCCGGAGTATGGGGCTATGGAAAATCATCGCCGCCGCGGCGCGCTCGTCTCCGCTGTTCGTCTCGCTTATGATGGCCGCCGGCTTGTGCGATCTCCTGTTCCGCTACCTGACCTCTCTCAGCTTTCAATATTTGCTCGACCGGGCGCTGCTGCCGCGAAGCGGCGAAGCGCTCGCCATGATCGTCGGCGCGCTCATCCTGCTCGGGGTGCTCAACGTCGCGGCCGGCCTGACCGGCGACTACGCGGGCGCCCGGCTCGGCACGAGCCTGCTGGTCGAGCATCGGCTGCGCTTGTTCAAGCATATGCAGCTCCAATCGAAGCGCTTCTATGACCGATTCGGCATCGGCGATCTGCTTGCCCGCTATTCCGACGATATTCCCGCGGTTCAGGCCGCCGTCCTGCAAACGTTCAGAGGCTTGTTTTTATCGACGGTCGGCGCGCTGATCGGTCTGGCGATTCTGCTGACGATGGAATGGAGACTGACGCTCGCGGCACTGGTCGGGGCGCTTGTCCTGTTTCTGCCTTACCGGCTGCTCAAAAGTCGCTCGATCGCCTTAAACAGTTCCTATTTGCAGGAGCTCGAACGATTCAACGGCATGCTGGACGAAAATATCAAAGCGTTCCCGGTAATCCGTGCCTTTAATTTGCGCGGCCGTATGCTCGCGAGGGTGGAGGAGGTGCTCGGCACGATGGCGCGCATCGGCGCGAGCCGGAATTTCGTCGCCGCGAATATGACGCGTCTGCCGTATTTGGCGATGTCGATCCTGACGGCGGTTATTCTCGCTTACGGCGGCTGGCTGACGTTCGACGGACGACTGACGATCGGCGAGTTCATCGCGTTCAACTCGGTATTCGCGACGGCGGGTCAATCGATCTTCGGGATCACCGCGGCACTGCCCTATTATTTGACGGCGCGCACAAGTCTGGAGCGGCTGGGGCAGGCGCTCGACTGGCAGCCCGAAGTCGATGAACGGGGGGAGCGCGAGCTGCCGCCGATCCGTTCGCTGCTGTCCTTGCGCGCCGTGACGTTCGCCTACGAGCCGGGCGCGCCGGCGCTGAAGTCGATCACCGTCGATATTCCGCTGCGGGGCTGCACGTCCATCGTCGGACCGAGCGGATCGGGCAAGAGCACGGTGCTGCAGTTGCTGCTGCGCTTCGCCGATCCGCAAGACGGCTGCGTGGCCTACGACGGGCAAAATATTCGTGAAGTGCGCTACGATTCGCTGCTGCGGCAGACGGCGGTCGTCTTTCAGGATTCGGTGCTGCTGCACGGCACGATCCGCGACAATATCGCCGTCGG
Source organism: Cohnella sp. 56 (assembly GCF_037963805.1). NCBI lineage: Bacteria > Bacillati > Bacillota > Bacilli > Caryophanales > Paenibacillaceae > Cohnella > Cohnella sp. 56. The sequence goes on from NZ_JAZDQE010000005.1 coordinate 462,671, forward strand.
CAAGCCGGACGCAACGGACGCGGAGATCGAAGTGGCGGCGCGGGCGGCGGGCGTACACGAGACGATCGCTGGCTTCCGCGACGGCTACGCTACGGTCGTTCGCAACTACGGGGACAACCTCTCCGGCGGGCAGCGACAGCGGATCGCGCTGGCCCGGGCGCTCGTGCGCGAGCCGGGCGTGCTGTTCCTCGACGAAGCGACGTCGGCGCTCGATCCGGATACGGAACGCGCCGTGAGCGAGACCATCCTGGCGCTCGGCAGGTCGCGGCCGATCGTCTCGGTGACGCATCGGCTTGCTTATGCGGCGCAGTCCGATTATATCCTTGTGCTCGATCGGGGGACGCTGGCCGAGCAAGGAACGCACGAGCAGCTGCTCGCGCAGGACGGCTTGTATCGCCGGATGTGGGATAAGCAGCAAGGCTTCGTGCTGACGCCGGGAGGCGCCGGCGCGCAAGTGGAGCCGGCGCGGCTCGGCAGGCTGCCTTTTTTCCGCGGCATCGAGCGGACTGCGCTGGAGCGATTGGCTACGCTGTTCGTCGCCGAGCCGTTCGCTCCGGGCGCAACCGTGGTCGAGCAGGGGGACAGCGGGGACAAGTTTTATTTGATCGCCAGAGGCAAGGTGGACGTCTTCGTCGCCGCTGCCGGCGATTCCCGGCGCAAGGTCGCCGCGCTTGAGGATGGCGATCATTTCGGGGAGATCGCGCTGATGGCGCATATCCCGAGAACGGCAACCGTCGTGACAGCGACCCCTTGTCTGCTTTTGTCGCTGTCGTACGATCATTTTCATCCGCTGCTCGAGCAGTATCCGGCTATTCGGAAAACGCTGGAAAGCTCGCTTGAATCCAGAATGCGGGGGAGGGAATCGTGATGCTGAGCTGGAGAGTCGCCGATACGCAGCCGCTGCAGGAGGAAGGCGTACGATTTCTGTGCCGGCATGCCGACAAGCTCGGCGTCCCGTACAACTGGAGTACGATCGTCCACTCGCTTTATGCGGCGATACGCGATGACGGCTTGCTGCTGGCGATGGACGGAGATGGGAACATGCGCGGAGCGATCGCCTGCGCGCTCGGCACGGGCGAGGATAATTATGCCGACCGCGGGCGGATGGAGGTTCATCTGCTCTATCTCGACGAGCGCGCGCGAAGCGGCAGGGAGCCGGTCGGGGCGATCGCGGCGCTCGTCGAGCGCGAGCTCGAATGGCCCCGGCCGCTGGAGGCGATCGGCTTTTACGCCGCGCCCGAGGAACGTCTGAGGAAGCTGTTCGGCAAACTCGCCGACCTCGACCATACGAGAGAGCATCGCTGCGGCCCGCTGGACTTTTACTGGACGACCCCGGCCCGCTTGAGAGCCTTCGTCGGCCGCGCGAAATGACGAAGACCGGCATCGCTGCCGGTCCCCGATCCAGGCTTATTGCTTGTCATTGTCGTTGCCGCCCGACTCGCGCGGGGAGGTCAGCGGAGGCGCGTTGACACCGGATTGTCCCATGTGGATTCATCTCCTTTGTCGAATTTACGATAAATATAAACGAAATTACTGTTAATTACAAGAATAAAATGAAAATATTTCTAAAATAAAAATAGAGGGAGGATGAACAAATGGTGCGGATCGAGGTGTGCGCGACGACAAGCCAGTGGAGCCGGTACACCGAGTTCTATATCGGGCATCGAACGAGCATCGTACCCGGTTACCCGGTCGCGCTCGCCTTGAAGGATGTCCGCGATACGATGAGGCAAGGGCGCGGCGGTCTGCTGACGAACGAAGCGGACGAGGCGATCGGCATCGGCAGCTTCGTGCTCGGACTTGCGGAGGAAGGGTTCGGACGCAAGGAGATCGCGGTGCTCGGCAACAGCTTCTTCACGGAGCGTTACCGGGGGAGCCGGACGTTCTTCCGCGGCCTGCAGGCGCTCTCCGTGCAGATTGCGGAGGCGAATCCGGATGCGGCGGAAGTACGGATTCCGACGGCGGCGGACAACGCTTATACGAACCGGCTGTACGGCAAGCTGGCGAAGCTCTCCGGATCTCGGGAGACCGACTATGGCACGGTGAACGTCTATTCGCTGCCCTATGCCGACTTTGCCGCTTTTTGCCGCCGATATTCATGACTGGAGAGCGACGGATGAGCCGGCGAAAAAACGCGGTGGCTGCCGATTGCATTTCAATCGCTGTGCGTGCTGTTTGCGCCCGTCCGGCTGTTCGTCGCGGCGAAATAGCATAACATGGCCTGGCTGATTGCGGTCCGACGGGCGGCGGACTGTGCTGGGGCGAAATATGCTAGAATGAGAGTCACCATCTTACCGGAAGGCGTGCTGAAGCATTCATGACCCCACTCTCGAAGCGCCTGCGCCGGCGGCTGCCGCTTATGGCCGCTGTGGCGACGCTGGTTATTCTGCTTGGCGAGGCGGCTGTCTGGGCTTTCCATTTGGACGGCAAGCCCCGCGCCGTGGACGGCGTGCTCGACCTGCGGCAGTGGAGCCTCGCGCAAGACGGCTCCGTTCCCCTGAACGGCCGATGGACGCTCTACTGGAACGGGCTGCCGGCAACCGGCGCGGACGCGGAACGGGCGAAGCTGCGCCCGCTTGACGTCAAAGTGCCCGGCGAGTGGCGGGAGGCGGGATTGCCCGGCAAAGGGTATGCCGCCTACCGCCTCACCGTCGAGATGCAGGGCAATCCGGGAACGCTGGCGCTGCGCATACCGGCGATCGCCCCGGCTTATCGCATTCTCGTTGACGGCCGGGTTATCGCCGAGACCGGCTTCGTCGCCGCCGACCGCACCGCCGTCCGGGCCGCTTACAAGCCGCAGACGGCGACGTTCGAGCCGTCCGGCGCCTCGTTCGAGATCGTCGTCCAGATCGCGAACGAGCTGTACCCGCACGGCGGCATCTGGTACAGCATGACGCTCGGCACGGAGCGCGATATGGCGGCGAGCCGGCTGCGGACGGAGATTGCGGAGCTGGCCGTGTTCGGCGGCTGCGCGCTGCTCGGCCTGTACCAACTGGCATTATACGTCATGCGGCGCTCCGAGCGGTCCAACCTCTATTTTGGCGTATGCTGCATGCTCGGGGCGGTCCGCTTCGGCGCGGTCGGCGACATGTATATCGTGCAGCTATTTCCGCATGCGGATATCCGGCTGCTGATCATGCTGGAATATTTGACTTATTACGGGGGCATTACGGCGGCGCTGCTGTTCGTGCGGGAGCTGTATCCGCGGGAATATCGCTCCGCCGTCATCCTGCCGCTGGCCTTGATCGGCGGCGCCTATATGGCCAGCGTGCTGCTGCTGCCGGCGGATACATACACGCGGCTGATCGACTCGTACAAGCTCGTCTCGCTGGCGAGCCTCGCGTACATCGTCTTCGGCTTCTGCAAAGCGCTCGTTCGCGGAAGGGACGGGGCGCTGCCGCAACTGACGGGATGGCTGCTGTTCGGGGGCGCGGCGCTGCATGATATTTTATACAGCAACGGGTGGACGGCGGGGGGCGACATTCAACTGGTGCCGTACGGCCTCATCCTGCTCGTCTTCATCGAAGCGATGGAGCTGGCCCGCAGATTCACGAGCGCTTACCGCGTCATCGGCACGATGTCGGAGCAGCTGATCGCCTCGAATCGGATGAAGGACGAATTTCTCGCGAACACCTCGCACGAGCTCAAGACGCCGCTGCACGGCATGCTGAATCTGGTGCAATCGCTGGCGGAAGGCAAGGAAGAACCGGTCAGCGACCGTCAGCGGGAACGGCTCGAGCTGGTCGTCTCCGTGGCGCGGCGCATGTCCAACCTCATCAACGATATTCTCGACTGGTCGCGCTTGAAGAACAACGCCATCCAGCTCGAGCGCTCGTCCGTCGATCTTCGTTCTGTTATCGCGGCGCAGGAGGAAGTGTTCCGCCACTATATCGGGACCAAGCCGGTCGCCTTGCGCCTGCAATGGCCCGAGCGGCTGCCGCCGGTATATGCCGACGAAAGCCGGCTGCTCCAGATCGCCTACAACCTGATCGGCAACGCGATCAAGTTCACGCAGCAGGGCGAAGTGACGGTATCCGCGCGGGCGGACGGCGGCATGGTTCATCTGACGGTGGCCGACACCGGCATCGGCATCGAGGAAAATAAGCTGGAGACGATCTTCCAATCGTTCGAGCAGGTCGGGACGTCCGTCGCGCGCGAATACGGCGGAGCGGGGCTTGGCCTCGGCATCGCCAGGAAGCTGGCCGAGCTGCACGGCGGACGGATCGCGGTCGCGTCGGCTCCCGGTCAAGGCTCCGCCTTCACCGTCAGCCTGCCGATTGCCGCCGGCAAGCCGCAGCTCTACGACGAAGAGGGCGACGCCCGCGCCGCGGCGTCGCTGGCCGCCTATCGCGCGGAAGCTGCCGCAGACCGCCCGGGCACGGCGACCGGACCCGGACGGAGCGGTTCGCATCGCGAGCCGCGTCAGCCGCTCATTCTGGCCGTCGACGACGATCCGGTGAACCTGCGCGTGCTGGAGGCGGTGCTCGCGGACGAGCCGTACGGCATCGTGACCGCCGCCAGCGGGGACGAGGCGCTGCAGACGCTGGAGAGAGAAGGCCGCGCGATCGGGCTTGTCATTCTGGATGTGATGATGCCCGGCCGGTCGGGATACGAGACATGCCGCCAAATACGCCGCGCATACCCGCTCAGCGAGCTGCCTGTTCTGCTCACGACGGTGCGCGGCGATCAGGCGGACGTCATGCTCGGCTTCGAGGCCGGAGCGAACGATTATTTGACCAAGCCGTTCGAAGCCTACGAATTGCGGGCCCGGACGCGCACGCTGCTGGAGATGAGACGGTCCGCCGAGGAGGCGGTGCGCTCCGAGCTCGCGTTCTTGCAGGCGCAGATCAAGCCGCATTTTTTGTACAATGCGCTGAACACCATTTTGTCCTTTTCGCTTGAGCGGCCGCAGACGACACATGACTTGCTGCTGCACTTGAGCCGCTATTTGCGGGGCAGCTTCGACTTCCGCAACAAGGACAGACTGGTGCCGCTGCGCAAGGAGCTGGAGCTGGCCGAGGCTTATTTGCAGTTGGAGCAGGCCCGGTTCGGCGATCGCCTGCGCGTCCGGTACGAGGTGGAAGAGGGGACGGAATGCTTGCTTCCTCCGCTGACGCTGCAGCCGCTTGTCGAGAATGCGGTGCGGCACGGGATCACCGGCAGCGAAGACGGGGGCACGGTTGTGCTGTCGGTGGCCGCGGCTGCCGGGATGACGATCGTCAGCGTCGAGGATGACGGGCCGGGGATGCCCGATTCGGTTGCGGCGCGGCTGGCCGGACCGTCGGAAGGCGGGGCGGGCGTCGGGCTGCGCAACATTCGCGAGCGGATGCTGCGCCTGTTCGGAACCGAGCCGGAGATCGGGACGGGCAGCGCCGGCGGGACCAAAATCACGCTGCGAATACCGGACGCGGCCAAAGTCGGGGAACGGAGGGAAGACGATGATTCGAGTGATCGCCGTTGACGACGAGCAGCCTGCCCTACACCGGCTCGGCAAGCTGCTGGAATCGTTCGGGAACGTGGAGGTTGCCGGGTTGTTCGATCGCGCGTCGGCGTGCCTGGATTTCGCGCTTGCCGAGGAAGGGCGGATCGACCTCGCGCTGCTGGATATGGAAATGCCGAAAATACACGGTCTGGAGCTCGGCCGCCGACTCCGCGAATGCCGCCCGGAGATCCAGATCGCCTTCCTGACTGCCCATGAGCAGTTCGCCAAGGACGCGTTCGAAGTCGAGGCGCTGGATTATTTGCTCAAGCCGTTCGCCGTCGGCGATCTGGCCCGGATTCTCGAGCGGTGGAGCAAGCGCAGCGGACGTTCCGCCGGCGGCAAGCAAGAGGACGATGGCGGCCGCGATGATGCAAGCGAAGGCCCAGGCGGCCGCGGTGTCGCGGTTCACAGCTTCGGTCCGTTTACGGTGCTGACTCCCGGCCGGGAGCCGGTCCGGTTCCGCAATTCCAAGTCCAGGGAGCTGCTGGCGTATTTGCACCAATTCCGCGGCAAGCCGGTCGGCAAATCCCGGCTGCTGGAAGATATCTGGTACGGCCGAAATCCCGAGCGGGCACAGGTTACGCTGCACACGACGGTGTATCAGCTGCGCAAGGATCTTGAAGCCGCCGGCTTGGCCGATCCGCTCGTCCAGTCGAAGACGGACGGAGGAAGCTACGCCGCGCTGCTGCCGGTCTCGTACAGCGACGTCGAGGCTTACGAGGAGGAGCAACGGCAGTTCAAGCGGACCGGCTCGCTGTCGCATGCGCTCAAGGCAATTCGGCTGTACGGCGAAGGTTATTTGCCGGGAAGCGGATACGTATGGGCGGCGCCGCGGCAGGCCGAGCTGGAGCTCGGTTATGCGGAGCTGCTCGAAGCGGTGGCGGGGCTGTACGTCAAGCAGCACAAGTACGATATGGCGCTCAATTCGCTCCGCAAGCTGGCGGAGCTGAGCCCGCTCAGCGGCCGATTGCACACGATGATGACGGCGCTATTGCTGCTGATGGGCCGGGAGGAAGATGCGCGCGAGTACAGCGCTCTTGCGCGCGAATTGCTCGCCGACTCCGGCGTCGCGGAGCGCCTCGACTACGCGGCGATCGCCGCCGATCCGCTGCGCTGCTTCAGCTAGAGGAAAGCACAGAGGCTGGCTGCACTATGCGCGGTTCTATATAATCATGTAGAAGTACGGCCATATGATTGTTCGGGAGAATGAAGCGGATGAACAAGAAGATACTGATCGTTGAAGACGATATTCACATATCCAAGATCATCAAGATGAATCTGAACCTCATGAATTATGCCACCACCGAGGTGTACGACGGTCTGACGGCATTCGAGATGCTCAAGCGGGAGAAGTTCGATCTTATTTTGCTGGATGTGATGATTCCTCATCTGGACGGGTTTGAGCTGATGGAGAAGATCAAGCCTTACGGCATCCCGGTCATCTTTTTGACGGCAAAAAACTCGGTCTACGATAAGGTGAACGGTCTGAAGCTGGGCGCTGACGATTATATGGTCAAGCCCTTTGAAGCGATCGAGCTGCTGGCCCGCGTAGAGACTGTGCTGCGCAGATACGGTCATGAAGACAGAGTGGTGGAATTTCAGCATATTCAAGTGGATCTTGATAAAAGAGAAGTCGTAATCGAAGGCACGCCGGTAGAGCTGACGCCCAAGGAGTACGATCTGCTGGTGGTGCTGCTCAAGAACAAAAATATCGCCCTGACGCGGGAGCAATTCCTGGATAAAGTATGGGGCGGCGATTATTACGGCGAGACGCGGACGGTAGACATGCACATCAAGTCGCTGCGCAAGAAGCTGGGTTTGCAGGAGCAGATCAAGACGATCTACAAAATCGGCTACCGGCTGGAGGATTGATGGATGAAGTTTTGGCAGAAAATATATTTGTTTTCGATTCTTGTTTTTGTCATTATTTTTAACATCGCTTCCATCATGGTCATTGAACGCAGCCACAACAAGATGCTGAGACAGGCCATTAACACGGCTTTGAGCCAGAACATCAGCATTCATTCCAGCGTGAATGCCATCGTGCCGATTCTGAGAATCTATGATTCAATCGATTACGAGCAGACGGTCCTGACGCGTATTGCCCATGAATTTGTGGACAAGAACAGCGATCAGGGCATTTATATGGACATTACGGACGATTCGCAGCGCACGGTGTTTAATAACGCCGATTTCCCGATGCCCGCGGCACGGAGCGAGCTGGCTGATCTGGATGAGGGCAGCATTCATTATATTTTGCGGGATATGGATGCCAGGACGATTCTGTTCACCACGAACATTACCGATATTAATCACAAAAAATATGTATTCACCTATATGAAGGATGTCACTGCGGTTTATCAGGACCGGCTGGACCAGATCAGCTTTTTTGCCAAAGTCGATCTGGCGGCCTGTCTTTTGTTTATGGTAATTATGTTTTTCGTGAGCAGAGGGCTGACCAGATCGATCGACCGCCTGAACCGCACGGCGAAGGTCATTGCCCAAGGGAATTTCTCGGAGCGCGTCACGTTGCAATCAAGGGATGAGATCGGTATTCTGGGGTCCAATTTTAATGAGATGGCGGAGGTTGTCGAAGATAAAATCAACGAGCTGGAGCGCAACAACGAGGAAAAGCAGCGGTTTATCAATAATTTTACGCATGAGCTAAAAACGCCGCTGACCTCGATTATCGGGTATGCCAATTTTTTGCGGACGACCAAATACAACGAAGAGCTGTTCGTGGACGGTCTCAATGTCATTTACTCCGAAGCGAAGCGGCTGGAGTCGCTGTCGCTGAAGCTGATGGATTTGATTTTGCTGCAGAAGGAACAGTTTCAGATGGAGCTGCAGCACTTCGGCGAGATCATGGCGGAGATAAAGCCGTCGCTGGAGCTTATGGCGAAGGAGAAGAATGTGGCGATTGTGCTGGATTGTGAACAAGGGGAACTGCCCCTGGAGCGCGATCTGATCAAAGTGCTGATGTTTAATCTCGTGGATAATGCGCTCAAAGCCTCTGCGCCGGCACAGACGATTGCCGTGCATTCGTATTGGCGGGGCGGGAATTACATGGTTGCCGTCATCGATCAGGGGATCGGAATTGGCGAGGCGGATCAGGATAAAATATTCGAGCCTTTCTTTATGGCCGATAAATCACGAACAAGAAGCAGCAACGGCGCAGGTCTCGGTCTGGCGATCTGTCAAAATGTTGCCGATATTCACGGTGCGGTCATACGGGTCAACAGTGTGGTGCGGCAGGGGACAACGGTGGAAGTTGTGTTTGCGCCGAGTCCTGCCGCGGAAAGCGAGCTGCATCCATGAGAAAATATATGATGCTTTTGCTGTACTCGGCGCTGCTGCTGCCGGTCACAGGATGCCAAAGCTGGTTCAACAGTATTCCCAAGGATACCGTGATGGTCAAAAAAATCGTGCAGGAGCATCAGAGCAGCGAGATCGAGTACGAAGGTGTCCTGTCTCAGAATGCGGTGAAGACATTAAGCGTACAGGCGGTATACAAATTTCTGAACATCAAGCTGGCTCCTGATCATGTGCAGTTCGAGATCATGGCTGTCGATCAGAACAAGCTCAAGGAGCTGCTGAAGGAAACCGTCCAGGTTGACAGGCGGGCGGCCGCGGAAGGCATGTCCCGGCAAAGCAGGTCGTTCACCTCCGACATCCAGGCGATTACCGGCGGGCTGTATTATGTGACATTGACGTCATCGGACGTTCCCGGGGAGTCTTATGACATTGTATTAAATGCCAAGGATGGCGACGTGTTGAAGGTTCTGCGTTCCTATCGGGAGAGCAGAGCTATGCCGAGCAGCTCGGAACAACAGATATTCGATCTTGCCAATCGGTTTATCGAACAGCATGGAAGCGATCCTCTGGCTGAGTTAACCCCGCAGCTTGATTTGATCCGTCGGGGGGCCAATGTGGAGCTGTATTTTACAAGCAAGGATAACAAGACCCTGAAGTACTGTGTCGTGGTTAATAGCGGCAGCAATGCAGTCGTAGGCTTCAGCAAGGATGTCATGGCGCTGCTAAGCTATAATTCCAAACGGTAGAGGGATTCGACTTCATTTATAAAGAAGGTTGATTCAAGGTCATGAATATGGCTTGGAATCGGCCTTTTTTGCGTGCTGCCACCCGCGCTTCAAACTTTACAACTTCTATATAACTCTATCTCACTTATGATATATCCGCTCTTTATACTGTTAAACATGATAAAACAATCGAAAGGAAGTATTCGTTATGAAAAAAATCATGCTGACGATATTGGCCACGGTGTTCGTATTCACGATATCCGCTTGCAAGGCGGGCAATGGAAATCTGAATCATGTTGCTGACACTGGGGGAGTGAACACGGGTCAGCAGCCGACGGAGCATTCGGCATCCGAACCGGATCAGCCGAAAGGCTTGGGCGCACCCTCCACGACGAAGCAGAAAACCGTGGTGTTCTCTACCTTTTTCCCGAGTGATTACTTCAAAGAAGCCAAGAAAAAATATGAAGCCAAGCACCCTAACATTACCATCGATCTGAGATCGGTTGAGACGGACAATGCGCATCTGGAAGAAAACCTGGAGAAATTCGCAAAAACAACGGGCACGGCGATGCTCTCGGGACAAGGGCCCGATCTAATTGAAATGGATCAACTGCCGTCCGGCGACTATGTGAAGCAAAAGCTGCTGGCCAATCTTGGCGAAATCATCGATCAGGACCCTGATTTTAAAAAAGAACAGTATTTCACCAACATTTTGGAAGGGATAAAGGTTAACGGCGGCATGTATGGCTTGCCGATCGGGTTCTTTATTTATGGTCTGATGGGCAATGAGGATGCGATTCAAAAGAGCGGTGTGACCTTCGATGATAGCCATTGGAGCTGGGAGCAGTTCATCGCGACAGCCCAGGCGATGACCCAAGGAGCCGACAAGGACCACCAATACGCTTTGGGCGGAAGTATGCCGGAATATATGACCGTGCAATTCGTAAATGAACGATATGCCACCTTCGTCAATCAGGAGCAGAAGAACGCCAATTTTGTATCCGGCGACTTTACCGACCTGCTGCAGCAGGTAAAAACGTTGTTCGATAAAAAGGTAGTCAGCACAGAAGCACGCTTCCCGTTGTTCAAAACCGTCCAGGTTAACTCACCCGTGGATTATATCCGGGAGCTGCGGATGAGTGAATTCCTGTCCGGAGGCAATGCCCATACCTCGAAGCTTTATTTGAGTCCGAATGCCGATCCGCAGCATCCGGGCGGTTCCTTCCGAACCTATCAGACGATCGGGCTGAATGAGCGTTCATCCGTAAAAGCCGAGGCTTGGGACTTTATGAAGTTTCTGCTTTCGGATGAGATGCAGGGCAAACCCGACGGTGCCGGATTTCCGCTGAATAAAACCTCTTATGCGAAAAAAGCGCAAGCGCTCGTTCAAAAAGGGTCCATCGAGTCCGATCAGCCGATCGGGCCGATGAAAGGCAAAAGCTTCAAAATCACGCAGCAGGATATTGATGATTTGGACAAATTCCTGGACGGGGCGACGTACCCGCTGCAGTTCAAACCCTCCAAGATTGACGAGATCATCGCCGCAGAGGCACAGGCTTTTTTCGCCGGACAGAAGTCGGCCGATGAAGTAGCCAAGCTCATTCAGAACAGAGTAACCACCTATCTCAATGAGTAGGCTGCAACGCAAAGATTGGACGGCTGCGGTACTTTTCCTGGCGCCCAGCTTGATCGGCTTTTCCGTATTTTATCTCATTCCGTTTGCCGCAGGGCTGCTCTACTCCTTCCGGAACAGTACCATCGGAGGTGCGTTTGTCGGCTTCGATAACTATGAGGCGGTGTTGTCCAGCGGTTCGTTCCGCAAGGCGGCCGCCAACACGCTGCTTTTTACGGGAGTAAGCGTTCCGCTCATTATTGCGCTGTCCCTATGCTTCGCGCATCTGCTCAATCGGCGCTTGTTTATTCGCAACTGGCTTCAGACGGCATTTGTACTGCCGCTGGTCGTCCCGGTCGCCTCGATCGTGATGATGTGGCAAGTTCTGTTCGACTGGAATGGAACTCTGAATATGTGGCTGCAGCATTGGCATATGGGACGGATCGACTGGATGAAGTCGGGGGGGTCCATGGCGGTATTGACGGTGGTGTATATATGGAAAAACATCGGCTACAACATTATTTTATTTCTCGCCGGCTTGCAAAGCATTCCGAAGGATTACTATGAGACGGCGGATATAGAAGGCGCAAGCGGGCTGCACAAGTGGCTGCATATCACATCGGTCTACTTGACGCCGACGATGTTTTTTGTAGTCCTGATGTCGATCATCAACTCCTTCAAAGTGTTCCGGGAGACATACCTGATCGCCGGCGATTATCCGCATGATCGCATTTATATGCTTCAGCACTATATGAACAACATGTTCATGTCGCTCGATGTGCAGAAGCTGACGGCGGCGGCTGCGCTCATGGTAGCCGGTATCCTCCTTTTCGTAAGTGTCATGCTGATGACGGAACGCCGCTTCCGGAGCTTTATGGAATAAGGAAGGACCGTGGGCACAATGGTTTTGTTGCGCAAAGCAGCGTGGACGGCAGTGATGAGTATGATCGCGTTGGCGATGCTGTTGCCAATTCTGTTCACATTCGCGAACTCCTTCATGACGGAGCGCGAGATTGACCATAATTATCGTCTGATCGGTCGAATGGTCAACGTTGCGGCAGGGGAGAAGAACGGTTTTATTAACCTGAAGCTGATTCCCGACTGGGTGTCTTTAAGCCAATATGGGGAAGTGCTGGTGCGTAAACCGCTTTTCCTGCACATGTTCTGGAATTCCGTGTTTATGGTGGTGCCGATCATCGTCGGACAGGTCGTTGCAGCTTCGCTGGCTGCCTATGCCTTCGCCAAGCTCCGTTTCCGGGGAAGGGAGAAGCTGTTCCTCGTATACTTGATGACGATGCTGATGCCGTTTCAGGTGACGCTTGTGCCCAATTACATTATCGCGAACAAGCTTGGGCTGATGAATAGCACCTCGGCGATTATTTTGCCGGGAATATTCAGCGCGTTCGGTGTGTTTATGCTGAGGCAGTTCATGCTGTATATTCCGTATTCCTACCTTGAGGCAGCCAAAATGGACGGGGCCGGACAGTTGAGGATTTTCTGTTCGATCATGCTCCCGCTTATCAAGCCGGGCATGGCGGCCTTGACGGTACTGCTGTTCGTGGATAACTGGAATATGGTGGAGCAGCCGCTGGTCTTTTTGGAGGACGCCTTTAGGCAGCCGTTGTCGCTGTACTTGTCACGAATTAATGAGGAAGCCCGCGGCGTGGCGTTCGCCGCATCGGCATTGTATATGGCTCCGATGGTACTGCTGTTTTTATATGCGGAGTCGTATTTTATTGAAGGCATTCAATTGTCGGGCATTAAAGGGTAGTTCGTTCACGGGGTGATCATATTGGAAGTGCAGCATGCAGGGCGCAAAAAAACAATCGCTGTAATCGCAGGCGTGTCTCTCGGACTGCTGATCTTACTCACCTTGTTCAGCAATACACTGATGTCGTTGACCTTGCCCAAGGTAGCGCTGCTCACGGTGAGCCGGGGCGCGCTGAGTCACGAATATGCGAGCACCGGCGTTCTGAAATGGAAGGCGGAGACGGAACTAAGCAGTACCTCCGGCTGGAAAGTGAAGGCGGTGGCGGTCAAGGAAGGCGAAGCGGTGCAGACAGGGCAGACGCTGATCACATATGACAGCAAGGACATCGAGCAACAGATTCAGGATGAACAGGGAAGTCTCGCCAAATTAAAGCTGTCCACGGACGGCTTGCAATATGACTTAAAGGAAGCTCTGAAAGGCGAGGATGAAAAAGCGATCCATGACGCGACAATCGCCTATAAAAGTCATGAGATTGACATCGAGACCGAGCAGCGGCGCATTCAGAAGCTGCAGCTCAGTCTAAATGACAATTCGAAGCTGGTTGCCCCCTTTGCGGGAATCATAACCAAAGTCAACGCAATGGCAGGCGTTCCTTCCAGCGGACCGGATGTGATCATTTCCAATCAGAATTCGGGCTTGATGTTAGAGCTGTCATTGCCGGCTCCGGCAGTTGCCCTGCTCAAGGTGGGCGCTGAGCTGGATGTGCAAGTGAATGGCGAGGAGGCCGCACAAATAAAGGGGCAGATCGAGAGCATTCAGGATGGCGAGTCTGTGAATTCGGATATCGGAGCAAGTGCGGCCGGTGATTCCGCGGTTCCGATGAAGAAGCTTATCCTCTCTATTCAAGACCCTGCGGCCAAGGCAGGCGATACGGCCCAGGTTGATCTGACCCAGACGCTGGAGGATGTGGTGCTTGTACCTAATGCGGCCATTCATGATGAGGGCGGCAAGCAATATGTATTTGGCATCGAGCAAAAGGACGGGCCGCTCGGCAATGCCTTTTATGCTCGTAAAGTTTATATTACGGTCGACGATGCCAATGATTCGCAATCTGCCGTCACCGGCGGGCTGTTCGAGCAGGAATCTATCATCATAGAGAGCAGTGAACCCTTGCAGGAGGGTGACAAGATTCGTATGTAGACGAGTGAGCTGATAGGGGCGTCGCACCATTCAACTACATATTTGCTTGTCTCATCGGGCACAATATTTGTCAGAAAAGGAGCCGTTTTAAAATGGAGCCGCAATGACTGTTTAAAAAATACTTGAGGTGATACGTTTGAACGAGAACGATGTCAACAAGAAGCGCGAGCAATTGGAATCGTTTGTTCACGAGTCGGAAGGACAGAAAATGACTTCCAACGAAGGCGTTACCATTGCCGACGATGAAAATACGTTGACGGCCGGCGAGCGTGGGCCGACGCTGATCGAAGATTTTTTGTCGCGCGAAAAACTGGCTCACTTCGACCGCGAGCGTATCCCTGAACGTGTCGTGCATGCAAGAGGGTACGGGGCGCACGGGGAGTTCCAGCCCTACGAATCGTTATCGGATTTGACGATGGCCGATTTTTTGCAGGACGCCAACAAAAAAACGCCGTTGTTTGTCCGGTTCTCGCAGGTCGTCGGCTCCAAAGGCTGCAATGAGACCAATCGGGACGTGCGGGGCTTCTCCATCAAGTTTTATACCGACGACGGCAATTTCGATTTGATTGCCATTAACATGCCGGTGTTTTTTATTCAAGATGCGATCAAGTTCCCCGACTTGATTCATGCGGTGAAGCCAGAGCCGGACAATGAATATCCGCAAGGTCAGACCGACCACAATACGTTCTGGGACTTTATGGCGAACAATAAAGAGACGGCCCACATGTCTTTATGGATCGCCTCCAATCGCGCATTTCCCAAAAGCTTCAGGACGATGGAGGGCTTCGGGGTACATACATTCCGCCTGGTGAACAAGGATGGCGTATCCCACTTTGTTAAGTTCCACGTCAAGCCGTTGCTCGGCGTACATTCGTTAATATGGGACGAAGCGCAGCGGCTCGGTTCCGATGCCGATTTTCACCGCAGGGACTTGTGGGAAAATATAGAGGTCGGCAACTATCCGGAATACGAGCTGGCGATCCAGGTCATCAAAGAGGAAGACGAGTTTGCCTTTGATTTCGATCTGCTCGATCCGACCAAGTTATGGCCGGAAGAAGACTTTCCTTTGCGCAAAGTCGGCAAGCTGGTCCTGAACCGCAATGTGGACAATGCTTTTGCCGAGACGGAGCAGAGCGCATTCCACCCCGGCAATATCGTCAGAGGCATCGACTTCTCCAACGATCCGCTGCTTCAGGGCAGATTGTTCTCGTATACGGACACGCAGCAGGCCCGACTTGGCCCGAATCATCAACAACTGCCGATCAACCGCCCGGTATGCCCGTTTGCCAACAATCAGCGCGACGGCGCTTCGAGGATGGTGATCGACCGCGGCAAGGTTGCCTATCATCGCAACGGACTGGCGAATAATACGCCGTATACGGTACCGGGTACGCAAGGCGGGTTTGTCACTTATCCATCGACCGTAGATGGACATAAGGTAAGATCGACAGCGCCGTCGTTCAAGGATCATTACTCCCAGGCCAGAATGTTCTGGAACAGCATGAGCGAAGTGGAGAAGCGGCAAATTATAGGCGCTTACTGCTTTGAACTCGGGAAATGCGGGCCGTATGTGCGGCAAGAATGGGTGAATGTAATTGCTCATATTAGCCGTGAATTGGCAGTCAGCGTTTCCAATCAACTAGGCACGACCGTGCCGGACGTCGAGGAGTCTCCGGTTACGAAGTCCTCTCCGGCGCTTAGTCTTCAAAATACGATTTTTGTGCCGGATACATTGCGTGTCGGTATGTTCTTAGCCCAAGGCTTTGAAGGTCCGAGTGTCAGCAAACTTGTGGAGCAATTAACGGCGGCAAAATTAAAAGTTGTGTTTGTACACGATACATTAGGGATGGTCAATGGGACAAAGGGCGTAACCTATGAAGTGCATGACAGCTTTTTGACGGGGTCCCCGCTTGTATACGACGGTATTGTTATCGTGGGCAGCGGCAGCATTACCCCCTATTTTACGAATACAGCGCAGAAATTCACAACGGATATATACAATCACTTCAAGCCGATCGGCATCGTGCAAAATGGCGAGGCCGTGCTGGAGCCGTTGGGCCTCATGCCTGATGAGGGGATCGTTACGGATTCGGATGCGGATTTTGCCGGCAGATTTATCGATGCAATGGCCAAGCAGCGATTTTGGAACCGTCCAAGCTTTCTTTATCCTGCTTTGGTTTAATACGGTTGCGGCCATTTGCTGCGGCCATGTCCCGGTATTCCACCCATTGCAGAACGGCAGCCCGACGGCTGCCGTTTTGCTTTGTGTCGATTTTTCGTTTGCCGCCTCTATCGGTATTTTTAAAACAAGTATGTTGGCAACCATCTCCTATGTTATGTTGGTGACAAGGCTGCAATCATGAAGGAGGAGAAACGATGCGTACAGAACAATGGGTTTCTGCCGGCATGCTGGAGCAACTGAGAGCGGACGGGGCTAAAGTCATCAAAGGAGGAATCGCCGTATTTGCCCATGAGGACGGGGCGGCGGCGGTGGACAATCGCTGCCCGCATCTGGGATTCCCGCTTCATCTGGGAAGTCTGTGCAACGGCATACTGACCTGCCACTGGCATCATGCGCGCTTCGACGTATGCAGCGGCGGCACGCTCGATCCGTGGGCGGACGATGCGTTGGCACACGATGTCCGGGTCGAAGACGGGGAAGTGTGGGTCAATGCCGTACCGCGGCGGACGATGACGATCGAGAAGCTGCAACGGCGGTTGCAGGAAGGCTTGGAGCAGAACATCGGCATCGTCATCGCCAAAGCTGTCGTCGGCCTGATCGAAGCGGGCGTGTCCGAGGACGAGATCGTGCGCACCGGCATCGTCTACGGGACATCGCAGAGCGGCGGCTGGGGCAGCGGTCTGACCATTCTGGCGGCGATGCGCAATGTGCTGCCGAAGCTGGACAAGTCGGGACGGATACTGGCGCTGTACCACGGGCTGGTGCATGTTGCCCGCGCAGGAGCCGGCCGCGCGCCCCGGCGACTGCTCGGTCCGCTGCCTTCCGCGGACGCATCGGCCCGGCGGCTGGCGGAGTGGTATCGCAACTGCGCGGAAGTGCGCGACTCGCAAGGCGCGGAGAAAGTGCTGCTGACAGCGATCGCCGCCGGCATGTCCCCGGATCGGCTCGCAGACATGATGCTCGTCGCAGTCACGGATCATTTCTATCTGGACGGCGGGCATACGTTCGATTTTCATAACAAAGCGTTCGAGACGCTCGAAGCGATCGGGCCGGATGCAGCCGAACATGTTGTGGCTGCGCTCACGCCGCTGCTGAGTAACCCGTCGCGCAGCGAGGAGCAGCACCACTGGCAATCGCCGGTCGATCTGGTGACGCCGCTCAAGCAGGCGTTCGAGCGGCTGCAGCGCGACGAGCGGCAGATGCGCGTCCATGACGAGGCTGCCGCGTTCGATGAAGAAGCATTCGTGGCGCAGCTGCTCGGCGATCAGCCGCTTGCCACGATCCAGGGGCTGACCGAGGCGCTGCTGGGCGGCATCGATCCCGCACGATTGGCCCGACTGATCGCCTTGGCCGCCGCGGAGCGCATCCTGCGTTTTCATACTCAGAATGACTTTGGAGATTGGCTCGCCGTTCTGCATACGTTCACATATGCCCATGCCGTACATGAGCGGCTGCTGCGATCGCAGGAGCCGCTGCTGCATCGCGCGTTGTTCTACGGGGCAATCGCGATCTATCACGATCGGTTCCTGAACGTGCCGCGCGCTCCGAAGCCGAAGGCGGACGAATATCCGGGCGCAGCCGAAGCGTCGACAGACGACTTGCTGTCCATGCTCGACCGGCGGCAGCAAGTAGAGGAAGCGGCAGGCTGGGTAGCCGCCTATCTGGACGCCGGCCGCGACCACGCGCCCTTGCTCAATACGCTGGGCCACAGCCTGCTGCGCGAAGACGCGGAGTTCCACTCGTTCCAGATGTACGAAGCCGCGATCGCCGAGTACGACCATTGGCGCGCCCTGCGGGGAACAGACGCGCTGGCCGAGCGCGCCGCCGATACGATGCTGATCGCATGCGTTCGTTATCTGGCCGCTCATGCCCCGACGGCGCGCGAGATGCCGCATACGGCACGCATCGCCTGGCGGCTGCAGCGCGGAGAGAAGCTGTTCGAGGCTGAATGAAGCCAGGCGCACGCCAACCCAGCCTTTTCTGTATATTTGTCACATTAAAGCGTACACTCGTCATCGTGTCGATGACGAGTGTTTTTCTATATTAAAGGCCGATATGACGGTGAAGCTGTTGTTGGTCGTGACCCGCGCATCCACGCATCGAATCAGACGAGGATGGGTGAAATAAAAATATTTATGTGGTATATTTATATCAAAAAAACAAGGGGATACCACATATGAACGAAGAACAATTTGCGCGCAAAAGAAAGAAGCTATACGAACAGGTCAAAGAAGGGATCTTGGAGATCATCGCCGAGAAAAGTTTGGCGCAGCATGACCCGATTCCCTCCGAGGGGCAATTGGCGGAGCTGTTTAATGTGAGCAAAATGACCAGCAAAATGGCGATCCAGGCGCTGGTAGACGAAGGAATCCTGTATCGGCTGGCACGGAAGGGTACTTTCGTAGGGGAATTGAGCGAGGACACGATGCAGTCCGCTTCTCAGCGCATGGGCAGGGACATGCCGGGCGGCGCCGGCAAAAGGCTGATTGCTTTGATTTTGCCGGAGATTGATGATTTTACAGGCAATATTTTATTGTCCATGGAAAAGTCCTGCGCGCTTCACGGGTTTCATCTGATCGTCAAGCTGAGCGAAGATCTGGAGGACGAGGCGGAAATTTTGCGGGAAATGTCCGAGACATCCAGCGTGCTCGGCATATTGCTGTTTCCGAGAGGACGGAAAGTGTGCGGGGAGCAACTGATGAAGCTGCGTCTGGCCAAATACCCGATCGTAATCCTGGACCGCTCGTTCAAAGAAATCGATTTTGACTGCGTCCTCCACGATCACTATTTGGCAGCCTACCGGATCACGAATTACTTAATCGAACACGGCCATCGCAAGATTGGTCTTTTAACCAATCAGATTGACATCGCGAAGAGCCGCGAAGAACGCTATCAGGGATATATTCAGGCGCTTGTCGATTCGCATGTCAGCATTTACACCAATCTTATTTATTCCGTCGAAGAGAAAGGCGGCCCGATGAACAGAACCAACATCTCGGAGGATCCGATCGTCGATGTGCTAATGGAATATTTGAAGACGAGCGGAGATATGACAGCCGTATGCTGCACGGAAGACTTTTTGGCCGTTAAGCTTGTATATGCCGCCGAAAAGCTGGGTATCCGGGTCCCGCAACAGCTATCCGTTACGGGGTTTACCGACAACAAGGTGATTGACTTTTATCCGTTGCCGCTCACCACAGTGAGGCAGCCGGCGGACTTGTTCGGAGAAGCGGCGATCGGTTTGTTGATGGAACGTGTCAGCAACCCGGATTCGCCGCTGAAAACGATAAAGCTGGAAACCGAGATTGTAGAGAACAAATCGGTGCTAAGGCTAAAAAAAGAGATGGACAACCAGGTCTGATATATCAAAAAATATCAGTAATATAAATATATCTATATTGATCTATAAATGTTATTTGATATATAATTGCCTTGCGGTGAATATCAAATTCATTTCTCTGGGGGAACATCCATGATCAGAAAAATCTCGGCAAGCGTCCTGGCTTCAAGCATCGTATTGACGATGGCGGCGTGCGGATCGAACGACAGCAATGCGTCAAGCTCGGCTTCGCCAAGCGGCACGGCAGCAAGCACGGCAAGCGCCTCCGGCGCCAATCAAAATGAAAGCGTTAAACTCCAGGTGGTCGGTTCCGATTGGGACGACGCAAGCATGTCCAAGCTCAAGACGGAAAACCCGGATTCTCTCGGCTACTTGACGAGAAGTGCGATTGAAAAGGATCATCCCAATTACAAGGTCGATTTTCAAAACTGGGGATGGGCAGAGGATCTCGACCGCAAGCAACGCGCAGCGATTCTGAGCGGCAGCGTACCGGATATCGTGCACGGCGAGACATTCATGCCGATCTATGCCTCTGAGGATATTCTGACGCCGCTGCCGGACGATATCGTCAGTGCGGTTAATCCGAACTTCCTGATCCAAAACAAGAGCGGCCAACCGGTCGCCGTATCGCCGAAAGGCAACGTATTCCTGCTGTTCTACAACAAAGATCTCCTGCAGCAAAGCGGTATCGATCCGGAGACGGTTCAACTGGCAACCTGGGATGACTGGAAGTCCGCGTCCGACAAAGTCACTGCATCCGGCGGCGGCAAATCGTTCGGCGGCGGCATTCCGTCCCATCCGCATGCCGGCGGTGCGCTGCGTCTGACAGCCTTCATCAGAAGCGTCGGCGCAGATTGGGGCGGCGGCGACCAGGTGACGATCGATACGCCGGAAATGGCCAAAGCGCTCCAGTTCGTCCGGGATATGGACCACAACTACCCGAAGGGCATCGGCAACGGCACCGACGAAGGTCCGCTCTACAAGATGTTCAACGAAGACAAGACTTTAGGTTTTGTCGTTAACGGCACCTGGCAGGCAGGGGACGCTATCAAGAACAATCTGAACTATGGCGTCGTATCTCTGCCCGTCGCTCCAGGCGGCGTCGTTGCCAATACGCTGGTCGGCTTCGACTACTACGGCGTAACGAACGGCTCCAAGAACAAGGAGCAAGCGTTCGACATTATTCGCACGATGCTGAAGAAGGATATTCTCGGCGCGGCCTCCAAACACGACATCACGCCTCCTGCGACGACCGAACTTCAAAGCGATGCCGATCTTCTGGCCGTCAGTCCGATCCTCAAAGCGGGCATCGAGACGATCACAAAAGGCGAGCTGAAGGGACTGCCGGTCTTCAACAAAAACAATGCGCAAATCTGGGATGTCATCGATACGAAGGTGATCGCAAGAGCGACGATGACGGGCGATGCGATCGACAAGATTCTGAAGGAAGGACAGGCGGAAGCCGAGCAGTTGCTGAAATAAAGGCTCGGCATTAAATGAGCGGGGGCGCCTAAGTACAGCTACCCTCGCTCATCTCGGTAATCAGGCATCAAGGAGGCAGAGAAACATGGCGCGCGTCAAACCCGCAGCGAGTGCGGTCAGAAAAAAAGAAGCGCTGCTCGCTTACTCGATTATCGGTCCGATCTACTTATGGTTTCTGGTGCTCATTATCGTGCCGATCGGTATCGGTATATTTATTTCCTTCACCGAATGGAACGGTTTGGCGAGCCATCCGACATGGGTCGGTCTTCACAACTATTCTACCTTCTTTTCAAGCCCCGATTATTTGCTCTCTCTCTGGCGCCAGATTTGGATCGGAGGACTGGGCTTCGTCGCGAATACGGTCATCGCACTCGTATTGGCGCTCATGCTGAATGTTCCAATGAAGCTGCGCGGCTTGTTTCGCTCTACCTTTTTCGTGCCGAGCATATCGTCCGTAGCGACGACGACGGCTGTCGTCATCGCCTTGCTGAATCCTCAATCCGGACCGCTCAACCGCGCGCTTCAGTCGCTCGGCATGGAACCTGTCGTATGGAGCTATTCGACGTTCTGGATGGTGTTCTGGATTACGGCCTACAATTTGTGGAGGAGCGTCGGTCCGACCGCTATCGTCTGGCTCGCCGGCTTGCAATCCATCGACCCGACGCTCTATGAAGCGGCTCGCATCGATGGGGCTAACCGGTTACAACTCATCCGCTATGTGACGCTGCCTGGTCTTAGGCCGATTGCCAGCTACATCGTGATCACCGGGCTGATCGGCTCCATGCAGATGTGGGATTCTGTCATGTTCCTGTCGCGCGGGGGGCCTGTAGGACATACCGACGTGCTGATGTACCGGATATACAGAGACGGCCTCGAGAGCTTCAATATGGGCATGTCCGGCGCGTCTTCGATGGTTCTGGGCGCGGTTACGCTGCTGTTGACGTTCGTATATATTCAATTTTTCGTAAGGCGGCAGGAAAACGCATGAAAATGACCCTGTTTTTAAAAACGTTGTGGCTGCTGCTGTTGATCGCGATCGCACTGATTATGATTTATCCTTTCGTGTTTGCCTTTATTGCGGGCTTGTTTCCCAAAGACGATTTCACCAACATCGGCTCTATGCTGCCTATTCCGAAGCGGGTTGTGACGGATTGGTACGTCGGGCTGTTCGAGCCGGCGATGCTTCGGCCCTTCTTCAATACGTTTTTCAGAACGGCGTGGTATACGCTGGCCGTGACGGGAATGGCTTTTCTCGTCGGCTATGTGCTCGAGCGGCTCCGTTTCCCCGGCAGATCCTTTTTCTTCTTTTTCATTATTGTCATTCAGATGGTGCCCGGCGTTCTGACCCTCATTCCGACTTACATCTTGATGGCGAAGATTCCGTTTCTCGGCGGCAACGACTGGCTCGGGACCGGCGGACACGGTCTTATTAACAATCCGCTCGTGCTGTATGTGCTCATCGGCCCGGCCAATATCGTCTGGATTTATTTGTTCCGCCAGTCGATCAGCGCCTTGCCGAGAGACTTCGAGGAGGCGGCATCGATTGACGGCAGCGGCTTTTACCGGACGCTGTTCACGGTCATTCTGCCGATCCAGTTGCCGATTATCGCCACGATCGCGCTTAATACGGCAATCGGTACTTGGAACGATTGGCTTAATCCCTTCATGTACGTCAACAAGCTGGAATACACGACGCTTACCGGCTATGTCGGACTGCTCGTCAGTGCGCTTTCCAAGTTCGGGGATCGCAACTATCCGCTTATTTTCGCGGCATCGACGGTAGCTACGCTGCCTCCGCTGATCATCTTTTTGTTTATGCAAAAATATATCGTCCAGGGCTTCGCCAACGCGGGTATCAAGGGTTAACGCGCCTGGCGAACGGAACGGCAAGCACTGCATGTTTTTATTCGAGAGGAGAATAAAAATGAAAAACGGTGTACGAATCATGCTGCTTGTATTGGTATTTTCGCTTTCCATATCCGGCATTTCCGTTCGCCAAGCTGCGGCCGCAGGCGGCTTGTATCCGAAGATGACGTCGGCAGCCACGCTGTACGTCTACGATCTGCGCGGCGATACGCCCGAGGCGAAGCTCTCGGCGCTGGCGCTGCAAGGTCTGGTCAATCAGGGCACAGCAAAAATATATGTGCTGACAAGAGGCAGTACCGACACGGACTGGCTGAACGCTTCGGGCAAAAGCTATGTGAACGTAACGCTCCTCGGCGGCAGCAACCCGGGTCTGCGGACGTTGTACCGCGACTATCGAACCTCGGTGTCCAAGCTGATCGAATGGGACGGGGCGAAGGATTGGACGTTTAATATCGCCTTGATGAAAGGAAGCCTGGAGGCCGGGCTGCCTGTCACGGACGGCATCAAAAATAGCCTCGTCTCGGAATTCGGATCGAAGCCGGTCGAGGATATCCGATCGAACTGGAGCGGCCGGACCGCAGCCTATGACTGGGCGCTGGATAACTTGATGCCTTCCTTGAACAAAAAAGCGTTGTTCACCGCCGGTCTGCGAACGACCGAGCCGAATCCCAAAGACAACTGGACCGGCAACCCTTGGCTTATTTTCGATTATGCGGTAGCGTCCAAATCGTTCGTGTTCTATCTGGATCCCCGTGTGCAGAGCGAGCGGGACGAGATCGTCAAGATTGTGCAACGGGGCGGATACGCGCCGGGTACAGGCGTGTTCGGCTACGCGCCGAACGGCGACGAGCTCAATGCGACGGTGAATCCGTACGGCATCGGCTACGTGGTATCGGACTATTATTCGAACGGCAGCGTCTGGTCCAGCTTTCCTAATCATACGTATTCGCAGGCGGCCGGTACGGCCGTAGAAGCGCGGCCGGGCAAGGTGTATGTATCGATCCTGGCGAGCGACGGAGACAACCTGCAATTCGATCAGGGATCGCTATACAAGCAATTCCAGAGCAGCGCGAAGGGCGCGGTGCCTGTGGGCATCACGATCGCACCGTCCGCACAGGAGCTCAATTCGCCGATGCTCGACTATTTTTATGCGAACAAGACGAGCAATGTCGAGCTTGTCGCCGGACCTACGGGCTATCAATTCATCTACCCGGAAGACTATACTGCAGGCTACGCGACCTGGCTCAATTATAACAAGCAGTGGTTGGCCGACGCGGGCATCCGTACCTCGCAAATATGGCACAGCTCAATCAACAGCCCAAGTCACCGCCAAATGGCCGACAGCCTGATCGGCACGGGTGTGGCCGGCTTGTTCAGGGGCGACGATGCGCAGCCGATCGATGCCTATCACGGCATATACACCGTGACGCAAGGCGATATGGTCCAAAATGCCGGGGATATATACAACGTATTAAAAAATGTCAGCGGCAACGCGACTCGTCCCGTCTTCCATAACATCTATCCGATACTGGCCGGATACGGGCAGGATGCGAGCGATAATGCGCTGTTTTTCGACCGTGTCAAGGCCGAGGTCGACCGTCTGAACGCCGATTTTCCCGGCAAGTACGTGTTCTTGAAGCCGAGCGACGAGATCGCCACGATCGCCAAGCTTAATGCGGGACTCAAAGGGGTTGCCTTCAACGCCGACAACACGGATGCCGAGACCGTGTACCTGTATGAAAACAACGGTTCTGCGATGGATAACGGCCATCGCTACGCGGACGGCAACGCCAACTGGATTTATAAATTCAATCTGGACTCGGAGGTTAGCAAGGCGACGCTGACGCTCGATATCGGCGGCGATTATGTGGTCGATCTGTCGCGGGACGGCACGAGCTGGACCAATGCCGCGCATGCGAGCGGCGGGTTGAACAGGACGACGGAAAACTGCAACATCAGCGGCTGGCTGACGGGCAATCCGTCGAAAACGATCTATGTGCGGTTCAAGGACGGAAGTCCCCAGAACGGTTATGGACCGAGTCTGTACCGCCTGTCGGTCTCGACCGAGGGAGCGGGAGTGAACCTCGTTACGCCAAGCTATGCGGACAATCAATATATCGTTCAGAACACCGGCAATATCGACAACGACCATCGCTTCGCCGACGGCAACGACACCGTCATTTACAAGTTCGATCTGAACGACAATGTGACGGCAGGCTCGATGGTGCTCGATATTGCGGGCGAATTCAGTGTGGATATTTCGAAGGACGGTACGACCTGGAGCAATTATGCCTACGCCAACGGTGTCTCCTCCAGACATATAGAGACCTGCAACATCGCCGGGGAGCTTGCGAACAATCCGAACAAGATCATTTATGTCAAATTTAGCGATCGAACGACGGGCAACGGCAATGGCCCGAGCTGGTGGAACCTCAATATTACGGCCTCATGACAAGCGGGGAAAGCATAAATAATCGTTGACAGGTTGGCGGTATCGGTTGTCAGCAGCGGGAGTGATTCACAATGCCTTTCGAAACGGAAAAGGTCATGATGGAAAAAATCAAACGAACGAAGGAACGGCTAGAAGCGTCGGTCTACCGGGTCGTAGGTGTGCTGGCAGTCGAAGCCTGGGCGACCAAGGAGCCCGTGCCCTACGATGAACGCCAATCCGGCAGGTATATGCGGCTCTCGCCCGGCGACCGGTGGGGGGAGCTGTGGGACTGCGCCTGGTTCCGCTTCGAAGGGGTGGTGCCTGCCGAGGCGGTCGGGGCCAAGGTGGTAGTGCTGATCGACGTGAACGGCGAGCTGTGTCTGGTCGACGAAGCAGGCAATCCGCGGCAGGGACTGACCAACATCAGCTCGGAATTTGAGGCCTCGCTCGGCAAACCGGGAAAGAGGGTCGTGGATGTGGCAGTCTCGGCTGCAGGTGGCGAACGAATCTCGATATGGGCGGATGCCGGCTGCAACGACCTGTTCGGCCATTATCGCAGCGGCACTTTGAAGGAGGCGGACATTGCAGTCTGCGACGAGGCTGCGCGCCGGCTGTACTATGACTTCGAGGTGCTGTTTGAACTCGCGGATCAGGTCCCGGAGCAGAGCTCCCGCCGGGCGCGGCTGCTGCGCAAGCTGTACGAAGCGTCGCTCGCGCTGGCGGAGCTGACGCCGCGGACGCTGGAGCGCGCCTCGGCGCTGCTTCAGCCCGAGCTCGCCCGTCGCGGCGGCGACGCCGAGCTGCGCGTGAGCGCCATCGGGCACGCCCATATCGACCTTGCCTGGTTGTGGCCGATTCGCGAGACGATCCGCAAGGGTGCGCGTACGTTCTCGACCGTGCTGCGCAACATGGAGAAATACCCGGATTATGTGTTCGGAGCGAGCCAGCCGCAGCTTTATCAATGGATGAAGGAATATTATCCGGCACTATACGCGCAGATCAAGGAGCGGGTCGCCGAAGGTCGTTGGGAGATCCAGGGTGCGATGTGGGTCGAGCCCGACACGAACGTGTCCGGGGGCGAGGCGCTTGCGCGGCAGATTTTGTACGGCAAGCGTTTTTTTCGCACGGAGTTCGGCGTGGACGTAGAGACGCTCTGGCTCCCCGACGTGTTCGGCTACGCAGGCAGCCTGCCGCAGTTGCTCTTCGCCGGGGGCGTCCGCTACATGATGACGCAGAAGCTGTCTTGGAACGTATACAATCAGCATCCGCACCACAGCTTCATCTGGGAAGGCATCGACGGGACGGGAGTCTTAACCCACCTGCCGCCTGAGGATACGTACAACGGTCCGGCGGCGCCACGTTCGCTCGCGAAGATCGAACGCGATTATCTGGATAAGGGCGTATCCGATCATGCGCTCATGCTATTCGGTATCGGCGACGGCGGCGGCGGTCCCGGCGAGGAACATCTGGAGCGTCTGGCGCGAGTCGGCAATCTGTCAGGTTTGCCGCCGGTTGCGCAGGAGACTTCGCTGTCATTTTTCCAGCGGCTGGAGATGGAGTCCGGATCATTTGAGCGGTACCGCGGAGAGCTGTATCTGGAAAAGCATCAAGGTACGCTCACGTCGCAGGGGCGCAGCAAGTGGTACAACCGGCGGATGGAACTGGCGCTGCGCGAGACCGAGTTCGCGGCTTCGCTCGGATTGGCGCTGGGCGACGAGGGCTATCCTTCAGAACGGCTTGAGACGATCTGGAAGGAAGTGCTGCTCTACCAATTTCATGATATTCTGCCCGGCTCCTCGATTGGCCGTGTATACGACGAATCGCTGGAACGATACGCGGCGCTTTACGAAGAGGTGCTTGAGATGCAGCGCACCGCGTACGCTCGCGCGGCCGCTCGTCTGGGGACGGGCGAAGAACCGATCGTCTTTAACTCGCTGCCATGGCCGCGCAAGAGCTGGATCGAGTGGCAGGGGCAGCGACGTCATGTCTTAGTACCGGCCATGGGGGCAGAAAAGTTGTCCGCCGCGACGCTTGAGCTGCCGGCGGAGACGCTGATCGCTGCGGACGGCGTTTTGGAGAACGGCCTGCTTCGCGTCGTGTTCGCCGCGGACGGCAGCTTGTCGTCAGTCTACGACAAGGATGCAGGTCGTGAAGTTTTGGCTGCGGGAGGCCGCGGCAACGCGCTGGCCGTCTATTTCGATGACGGAGATGCCTGGGATTTCCCGCGCGACTACCGAGACATGCCGGTCGCCGGACTGTCGCTCGAACGCGCAGCATACCGTGTGGAGGCGCATCGGGCGGTCGCGGAGCTCGTGTACCGCTTCGGCGAATCGACGCTTCAACAGACGGTGTCGCTATTGGCGAATGGAGACACGGTCGAATTTGAGACGTTGGCGGATTGGCGGGAATCGGGCAAAATGCTCCGGACCTCCTTCAACACCTCGGTTCTTACGGATACGGCAAGCTGCGAAATACAATTTGGTTACCTCAGACGGCCTACGACGCGCAATACGATGCAGGAACTGGCGCGCGACGAAATTTGCGCACATCGCTATATCGATCTGTCGGAAACGACCTATGGCGTCGCGTTGTTGAACGATAGCAAATACGGTCACCGCGCATCCGGAGGGACACTGGACCTGAACCTGCTGCGAAGCCCGTCTTATCCCGATCCGAATGCGGACAGGGCGGAGCATCTGTTCCGATATGCGCTGCTGCCGCATCGCGGCGATCACGTCTTTGCAGGTGTCGCAAGAAAAGGCTATGAGTTCAATGTGCCGCTGGCGCTCGTCGAGAGCGGGTCTGATGCCAGCCCGTCGGCCGCATGGAATCGGGAACACGAGGCGTGCGTGGGAGGAATCTCGTGGTTGAGTATGGAGCACCCGCAAGTCATAATCGAGACGGTGAAGAAAGCCGAGGACGACGGGCGAATGGTCGTGTTGCGGCTCTATGAAAGCGCAGGGTCCCCCGCGCAAACCCGTCTTCGGATCGGGCTGCCGTGCGTTGCTGTCGCGGAATCGGATTTGATGGAAAATAAGCTCGCCTCATTATCGTTTGAAGACGGAAGCGTGCCGCTTTTTTTTAGACCGTTCGAGATAAAGACGATCGCCTTGAAGCTGAACTGACCGTAACGAGTACCGCCCTGACGCGACAATTGCGCTTCTCACTGAGCCATTTGTAAAAGCCGCTCCGAGACACGTTTAGTACAGCGTACATCTGTCGCGTCCTGGCTTCGGGCGCGGAGGGATTTTGTACTCAACTCGACTCCCGCCGGACAGATTCGCTGGGCGCCGGTCAGGGCCGAGGAGTATCGACTGCCGGATTGATTCAACACTTAATCGCTGCGCCGTGCTCTATTAAAACTTACGTTTATGATAGGGCATGCCGGCGCCGTCTTCGCAGTAGCATTTGAGACTATATAGGAAAATCGCCCAATTGTAGCTGCAGGAACGATAAAATGGCGTTACTTCCTTCCAGTTCAGACTTTTGGATTCGGGATCAGTTCCTCTATTCTCATTTTGGTCGTGTCACCGCGGCCAAATTCATTAATAAAACCAAGCTCATTATTAACGATGAGTTCATTGGTCCATATTTCCGCCAGTCCTTCAGCGGTTGTTAAAGTTTCGTACACTTTCGACGCCGGGACATGTACAGTTTGCAAGTGCTCGATATTTGCCATGACTTGCTCCGTTCTTACTGCAATAATTAATGTTAGATGCTGGTTACTACTTAGGTGTTCAAAAAGAGAAATGGCCGCGCATGGCAGCTGCGAGAGAGGCGTGAAGCGGAAGGTTCTGCTTGAGAAGAGTAGAAATGAAACTACGGATGGTTGCGAAAATATCGCCGCC